>DBFSDV010000093.1:0-10058 GCA_048417135.1 Candidatus Limivicinus sp.
TGTTTGTAAATTTCCACTGTAATAACCACCTTTATTCGCCCCCTATTTAGCCTGAGACTATTATAGAGGGCTCTTTCCGGTGGCTCAATTTTTCATGAGCGAAATCCTGCCTAGTGGCTCACTTTTATTTTAGCGTTTACAAACTCTTTCATTGCAAAGAGCTGCCTGTCCTCATTCTGTTCTCTGGTGCTAATGCGGATATATCCATAAAGATTACTCATTATTTTTCCCCCGTTCCCTCAACCTGGGAAGAACCCCAAAATCGAACTTCCTCTCATAAACCATGGTACTGGATAATGGCTGGCTCTGTCCAATCAGATATTAGAAATGTCGGGTACGGAGCCAATATTGCGTGCTCAGAATAGCCAATATTGCGGTTTTCCATGCTTTACAGACGAAGCCACTGTCTCTGCCGTTAAGGTTGACTTGCTGCCTGCATCCCTCGTTGTAGGGCAGAGCAGGGCAGATAAACAATGCGGCATTCTAAGGTAGAGCATCTGTATTCCGATCTAATTACCAGCAATTTCTTTTACATCCATTATGGACATCTCTATAGAGCTACTTTTTTTAACGCTTGTTTAGGCTAGCAAGTCCATGCCATAACTTTCTGAGTTACGAACACATACTCTTCTGAAATTCATTTGGTAATCACGGTCTTTTTGCCTTGCAAAATGTGTCTCACGGTGAGACACATTTCCAGTCCTCTTTTTGCCTCACCCTTGGCTGACAGGTTGGCTGCATCAGCTGCGCCTCACCCTGGCCGCCTGCCTCACAGCTTGCCCTTTACCAGCCGCCAGGCCTCATTTGCCAGCATGGCGGCTTCCACTATCTCCGGCTCATGGACGCTCTTTCGGGCGTTGGACCAATAGGCTATCTGGTTTATATTGTTTCCTATTGCCGCCAGCTCCCGGAGCAGCGCCCCATACTCGCCGGGCGGCTTTGGCCTGAGTTGTACTCCGGCCACCAGGCTTCGGACAAAAGGGTCAACTCCCATCCCCGCAATCTCGGCCTGGGACTTCAGGTGCCGATACTCTTCCTCACTCATCCATATGCTAATATGGCGTTGTCGTTTTCGCATGGCCTCACTCCTTTCTGCAAAATAACAGCAGCCCATACATTGATGGGCTGCTTCTCTTTCGGAAATGCGTCTCACGGTGAGACACATTTCTGTTTTACATTCTGCGGGGGTATCAGGGGCCTTCCCCTGACAAGGTCATTTGTGCTACCAAATGACATACTTGCCGGGACTGCGGCGCAGGATCGCTCCGTCCATTTTTCTCTTTTGCAATAAGGTGTTTGCTGAGCTTTTTACCCTCCGCTGAATCA
This sequence comes from Candidatus Limivicinus sp., assembly GCA_048417135.1. GTDB lineage: Bacteria > Bacillota > Clostridia > Oscillospirales > Oscillospiraceae > Limivicinus. The sequence continues at coordinate 1,327 of DBFSDV010000093.1, forward strand.
TGCACATAGAATTTTATTCCTTGTATTATTACCGTGAAAGAACTACAATAAATTTCAGAGATGTGCCTATGTACTTCACAACTCTTAAAGATGCCGGCAAACCGGCAGAATAAGGCAAACAAATAAACCTTGGAGAAGACAGCAAATGAAACGTATTTTCTTTGTGGAAGATGATTTAAGCCTGATTAACGGGCTGTCCTTTGCGCTCAAAAAGCAAGGGTACGAAATAGATATCGCCAGGACCAGCCTGGAAGCGGACAGGCTCTGGATGAACGGGAAGTATGATTTGGTCATCCTGGATGTGTCTCTGCCTGACGGCTCCGGCTACAACCTGTGCCGTAAGATCCGCCAAAGCTCCAAGGTGCCCATCATCTTTTTGACAGCCGCAGATGAAGAGACGGACATTATCATGGGCCTTGACATAGGCGGCGACGACTATATCACAAAGCCTTTCAAGCTGGCGGTGTTCCTGTCCAGAGTCAACGCCCTGCTGCGCAGGAGCGACAACTTCAGCCAGGCCGGCACAGAGCTCAGCTCCAACGGCATAAGGCTGCAGCTTCTGAGGCACGAGGCTTACAAGGACGGCGCTCTCATCGACCTGACCGCCAGTGAGTATAAGCTGCTCTGTTTGTTTATGTCCAATCCCAATATCGTTCTCTCCCCTGAGCAGATCCTCAGCAGGCTCTGGGACTGCCGGGAGGACTATATCGACAGCAATACTCTGACAGTCTATATCCGCCGCCTGCGTACAAAAATAGAAGATGAGCCCGGCGCTCCCCAGAAGATCGTCACGGTCCGCCGCATGGGCTATAAGTGGAATGTAAAGGAGTGAGTCCTTCAATGAGGATACTTGCAGACCGCAGGACCAGGCGGCTCTTCCTGTGGACGCTGCTGATCATGCTGGTCTTTCAGGCGCTTGCCTTCATGGCTGTCGGCCTTCATTGGAAGTATGCCGCCTATTGTGTGCCGGCCCTTGCAATAGGCCAGGCGGCGTCGGTCCTGTGCGCCCTGTATCTCTATTTCAGGGGCCAGGACAGGATAATGGAAAAGGCCGTGACGCAGATACAGGGCTATATTTCCGGCGACCGGGACGCCCGCATAGACTGCGACCGGGAGGGTGAGCTCTACCGGCTGTTCCACGAGGTGAACTCCATGGCCGCCATACTAAACGCCCATGCGGAAAACGAGGGCAATGCAAAGCTCTTCCTGAAGGACACCATATCCAATATCTCTCACCAGCTGAAGACGCCTCTGGCCGCCCTGAATATTTACAACGGACTTCTCCAGGATGAGGCCGTGGACTTACCGGCAGTCAGGGAGCTTGCACAGCTCTCCGAGCAGGAGCTGGACCGCATTGAAACTCTGGTGCAAAACCTCCTTAAAATCGCAAAACTGGATTCCGGGACCATCGTTCTGGAAAAGGCGCCGGAGAACCTCTCCGAAATCATGGACGGTATCGAAAGGCAGTTTGCTTTTCAGGCCCGGCAGGAGGGCAAAAGCCTTATCTTCCGTGGCGACGACACGGTCATGCTGTCATGCGACCGCAGCTGGATCACCGAGGCCGTCGGCAATCTTGTGAAGAACGCTTTTGACCACACAAAAGCCGGTGACACCGTCAGCGTTGAGTGGAGAGCCTTTGCGTCCATCGTTCAGATATGCGTAAGAGACAGTGGCAGCGGCATCCATCCCGAAGACCTGCCCCATATCTTCAAGCGTTTTTACCGCAGCCGTTTTTCCAAGGACACCCAGGGTCTGGGTCTGGGTCTTCCCCTGGCCAAGGCCATTGTCGAAGCCCACAGCGGCACCATCGAAGCGGACAGCGGCCTTGGCCGGGGCAGCACCTTTACCGTCAATTTTCTGATTCCTACAAAATTGTAGGCTGTATGTCATGATGCAGTAGGATTAGGGTGTTACTCTTTCCCCAGCAAAACGAAAGAGGTGTTTGTTTGATGAATCTGTTGGAAGTGAAAAACCTTTCCAAAACCTACGGATCTGGAGAGACCGCCGTTCAGGCCCTGAAAGGCGTCAGCTTCTCCGTTCCCAAGGGGGAATTTGTGGCCGTTGTGGGTGAATCCGGCTCCGGCAAAAGCACTTTGCTCAATATGATAGGCGCCCTGGACAGTCCCACATCCGGCAAGGTGTTCATCGACGGCAAGGACATTTTCTCCATGAAGGAGGCCAATCTCACCGTATTCCGCCGCAGGAACATCGGCTTTATTTTTCAGAGCTTCAATCTTATCCCGGAGCTGACGGTGGAGCAGAACATCGTCTTCCCCATCCTGCTGGACTATCAGAAGCCGGACCGGAAATACCTGGAAGAGCTGCTGGAAGTTTTGAATCTGGATGCCCGGCGAAAGCATCTGCCCAGCCAGCTCTCCGGCGGTCAGCAGCAGCGTGTGGCCATAGGCCGGGCCTTGATGACCAGGCCCTCCCTGATATTGGCCGACGAGCCTACCGGCAACCTGGACTCCCAGAACAGCAGCGAGGTGATTGCCCTGCTCAAAGAGGCCTCCAGGAAGTACGAGCAGACCATTATAATGATCACCCACAACAGGAGCATTGCCCAGACTGCCGACCGTGTCCTCCAGGTTTCCGACGGTGTGCTCACCGACTTCGGGAGGTGCCGGGAATGAGAAGCTACCTGAGCCTGATACCCATTTCCGCCGGTGTCAGGAGGCGTCAGAACAGAATGACTCTGCTGTGTATACTAATTTCGGTGCTCCTGGTCACAACTATTTTCAGCATGGCCGACATGGCCATACGCATGGAAAAGTCCCGGGTGATAGAAGAACATGGGTATTGGCACATCATGCTGAAGGAGCCCTCGGAGCAGCAGGTCCGGCAAGTGACCTGTCGCGAGGACGTAACTGCTTATTCCCTCTATGACGGGCTCAATTTTGATTTGTCCGAAGACTACACGCTCAATGGGAAAAGGTGTGTCGTTGTAGGCGGTGACGAATCCCTCCTGACAGACATTTACATCAACCTGACGGAGGGCAGATTTCCCGAAGAGGCGAATGAGATCCTGCTCTCCAATCGGGCAAAGCTTCTGCTATCTCTGGAGGTGGGGGACACCGTCTCTCTGCGCAGCCCCGCAGGGGATTTTGAATACACGGTCTCCGGCTTTGGTGGAGACGTCACCATCAGCTCCGACGCCGACGTGGTTGGAGCCTTTCTAAACTGGGACTCTTTTAAAAGCTTTGCAGAAAGGGAGGGGGCCGCTCTCGCTCCCGTATGCTATATCCGCTTTTCGGACAGTGCCAATGTCCGAAAGATAGTGGCACAGCTGAAGCAAAGCTATGGCTTTACCGACGAGAACCTGTCGGAAAACACGGCCCTGATGGGCCTGACCGGATTCAGCAGCGACTCCTATATGATGGGGATGTACCTTGTGGCCGTCATCCTGTTTCTGCTGGTTTTGGCCTCGGGAGTATTTATGATCGCCGGCAGCCTGAACAGCCGGACCGCAGAGCGCACCCAGTTTTTCGGGATGCTCCGCTGCATCGGGGCGAGCAGGGCACAGATAATGCACATCGTCAGGCTGGAAGCCCTCTACTGGTGCAAGACCGCAGTTCCTCTGGGAGTTATAATCGGCATCCTGTGTACCTGGCTGCTGTGTGCCCTTCTGCGTTTCGGTGTTGGCGCTGAGTTTGTACAGATTCCTCTGTTTGGGGTCAGCGCCGTGGGCATAGTCAGCGGGATAGTGGTGGGCGTTCTCACCGTAATGATATCCTCCCTCTCTCCCGCAAGACGGGCGGCAGCCGTCTCCCCTCTTGCGGCAGTCACCGGGAACCTGGCTGAGGGCGGCAGCGTATCCGGCCCTGTCAGGCCGGGCCTTTTTAAAATTGAGACTGCCTTGGGCGTACACCACGCCGTGTCCTCGCCTAAAAACCTGCTTCTCATGACCGGCTCCTTTGCCTTGAGTATCATTCTGATTTTGAGCTTCTCCGTGCTCATTCAATGGGTCCATCTGGCCCTCAACCCTCTGCAGCCCTGGGCCCCGGATGTATTCTACAGCAGCCCGGACAATCTCTGTGAGATCGATAAAAGCTTTGCCAATGAGGTGGCTGGCCGCCCCTATGTGGCAAGAGCCTTTGGGCGCATGTATCAGAGTCTGCCCGCTGAATATCAGGGCAAGTCCGGGCAGATAGACTTGATCTCCTATGACAGCCAGCAGTTTCAGTGGGCCGAGGAGGCCATGATTGCCGGGGATATCTCCGCCGCTGTGGACGGTCTTGGCGTGCTGACAGTCTATGACAAGAGCAATTCCTTGCAGCCCGGCGATACGATTCGGCTGGAGCAGGCAGAGCTCACCGTGGTGGGAGTTTTGGAAGACAGTCCCTTCGACACTTCGGATTGCCCTACGGTGATCTGCTCAGAGGAGCTGTTTGGCAAAGTCACCGGCCAGAACGCCTATGCCGTTTTGGACGTACAGCTGTCCGAAGATGCCACGGAGCAGGACGTGCTGGAGCTCCAGACCCTGGCAGATGGGCAGTACGGCTTCTACAACCGGCTGGCGCAGAACAGGGACACACAAAACACCTATTACATGTTCTGCCTCTTTGTTTACGGATTCCTTGTGGTGATCACATTGATCACCGTCATTCACACCGTGAACAGTATCTCCATGAGCGTGTCTGCAAGGGCGAGGCAATACGGGGCCATGCGTGCCGTGGGTATGGCAGCTCCCCAGGTGAGAAGGATGATCGTGACAGAGGCCGCCACCTATACCCTGCTGGGGCTTTTTGCCGGTTGCGGCCTGGGCCTGCCCCTGCATTACTTTCTCTATTCCCGGATGATCACGAACTATTGGGGGACGGCATGGCAGCTCCCTGCGCCGTTCATCGCCGGAATACTGGCGCTTCTCCTGTTCACTGCTCTTTTCGCTCCATACGCCCCGGCCAAGCGCATCTGCAACATGGCCGTATCCGAGACCATAAACGAGCTGTGATTGTTTTCCCCTTCAACCGTACAGCTTGATTTCATTTAAGCTCCCTTTTCATCAGTCGCCGGGCCACCTCTGGCCCGGCGCTCTCGTTATATTGCTCCCATTTGGGCTTCTCCTTTTTAATGCGTCTCACGGTGAGACACATTTCTACCCCCAGTCTCCGTGCCAGACCTGAGGCAGGGAACGAAAAGGGCCTGTCTTCAACGGTACTTCGTACAGCAGCCGGAGAGGGCAGGCCTTTATATTTCGTATTCTCTTTATGTTGGTTCGCATGGAGTCCGGCACAGCGGCCATATGCTCAAAGCCAAAGCCTCGGTATCCGGCCCTTACTTCGGCCATTGGTGGCCTCTCCTCATCCAGCTTGATGCTGGGCATGGTGGCACACAGATTATCGCCCACCAGCTCCAGTGGAGCTTCCAGGTCATCGTGATAGTGTTCTGCCGACAGCGGATAGTCCATCTGTTCTTTTGTCTCCTCCATATTCTTCCCGATCTCTTCTTGATTGATAGATAGATTGTTATAACTAAACTCAGTATAACTATTATCAGTATAACTTGCGTCTGATTTTTCGATGTCTACACCTCGGAAAATCCGATGTCTTGACTTCGGCTTTTCCAATGCCTTGACCTCGGCTTTTCCGCTGTCCAGACCTCTGCCCTCTCGCTCATCTGTCTTAGCTTCCCTGAGGTGTTCCCCTTTTGCAAAGCGTTTCACATATATTCTGGCGGGCCTCCCCTGCCCCTGCCGTACTCTTTCAATAAGGCCGATGCCCTTACGGCTGTCCAGCTCCGCCAGCAGCTTCCCCGCCTTGTCATGGCCGCAGTTAAAGTCCCGGCATATCTCCTCAATGGTGTAGTAGATATATACTCTGTTCTCCCCGTCATACCAGCTGTTCCGGGCCGACAGGCCCATGCGGTCCAGAAGCATACCGTAGAGCAGCTTTGCCTCCACGGACACCTGCCTGTACTCCTCCCCCGTCACCAGCAGCCGGGGCACACGGTAAAATGAAAAGCTCTCGGATTCCGGGCCGTAGAAGTATTCGTAAGCCACCGGCATTTCCCCTTTCTCAAGTTTGTTATTTTTTGTTTTGCTCAACTATCACAAGTTCCCACAGCATATGGTCATTACGACCGTCTTTAAAAGAACACGCCCGGCTTCATGCCGGGCGTGTTTTGCTTCGCTCATATACAACTTACAGGAGATCAGCCGCCATTTTGGAACGGTGGGTTTTGGGGAAAGCCTTGATATTACTTGACTATCCAGAGGAAGCGTTCCATTACATTACTGCCGTATGTACCGTTGATTTGGAAATGCCGAACTCTGTGGCGGCGGAGCGGACGGTTGCCCGGTTATCAATGATGTATGCGGCCAGGTCGCAGGCACGTTCTTCGATATTTGTATACAAATACACCACTCCCCATACTCTCGTGCTTAATGTATATGAGAGCATGGGGAGCTATATGTGCCGCCGCACCGCTCAGGCTGCGTCCTTATTTCCCCTAAGCGCCTCTGCAAAAAGGCAAAAACGCTCCGCTTGTCTGGCGCCGGGCTTTATGTTATGATATATCCATCAAAAGAAATCGAGGTGCGTAATCGTGAATATTGCCGTTGTTACCGGCGCAAGCTCAGGCATTGGCCGGGAGCTGCTGCTTGCCATCGACAAAGAGTATGACTATGACGAGATATGGGCCATTGCCAGAAGGGCCGACCGATTGGAGGAGCTGGGGAAGCAGTGCCGGAATACACTGCGCCCGGTCTGTCTTGACCTGACCGATGCTGACAGCATCGACAGATACGGGCAGCTTTTGTCCCAGGCTCAGCCGGAAATAGCCATGCTCATCAATGCCGCAGGCTGCGGCGTGTTCGGTCCCTTTGAAGAGCAGGACCTGAAGGCCCAGCTTGCCAGCGCCCGGCTCAACAGCCTTGCGCTTACGGCAATGTGCCATGTGAGCCTGCCCTATATGAAGGCAGGCAGCCACATAATCAACATGGGCTCCAATTCCTCCTGGCAGCCGGTGCCCTATCAGGCCGTCTATGGCGCCAGCAAGAGCTATGTCCTCAGCTTCTCCAGAGCTATTGGGAGAGAGCTGCGGCACCGGGGCATCAGCGTCATGTGCGTGTGTCCGGGCTGGATAAAAACGGAGTTCCAGGCCCACGCCAAGCACGACGATTACATACGGTATGTGGACCGCTGGTACGAGGCCGGCGAAGTAGCCCGGCAGGCTATGAAGGACCTGAAAAAGGGCAAGTCCGTCTCCATCCTGGGCGCCCCCGTGCGGCGGCAGGTCCGGCTGGTGAAGCATTTGCCTGTGGACCTGGTAATGAATATCTGGTGCAAACAGCAGGGAATAGAATAATTCCCCGATAAAAGTAAAACTGTACACCCATAAAACCAACCTGTCGCATAGTCAGTGTTGTATCGGATGCGGCTTCTTGCGAAACTGCATCCGGGCAGACTCTATCGGCAAGCGGAAGGCCCGGAGCTTTTGCTCCGGCCCTTTCTTTATTCTATTATCCTATGATTTTGCTCTTTATTTCTTTTTCCGCTTCTTTATCAGGATGAAGGCCGCAGCGCCGATGGCCGCTGCGCTCACCGCCAGCACCCCTATCCACAGCCCCAGGTGTGAGCTGTCCCCGGTTATCGGCGTGGCGCCGGGGTACCAGCGCAGCACCCGTACCACGCAGGAGGCGGAGACGCCGCTGCCGTCGTCGGCGGTGGCGTATATGGTGCAGACGCCGGGGGCCTTGCCGATTACATTGCCCTTCTGGTCAACGGTGGCTATGCTCTCGTCGCTGCTGGACCAGACTATGCTCTTGTCCGCAGCCTCCGCAGGGGACACCGTGGCGCTGAGGGTGTAGCCCCGGCCTTCATAGATGCGCAGGCTGGTTCGGCTCATGGTCACGGAGGAGACGGGCATTTTTACCGTGACCACACATTCGGCCTTGACGCCGCTGCCGTCGGTGGCGGCGGCGGTGATGGTGGCCGTGCCCGCCTTATGGGCCGTGACGGTGCCGTTCTCGTCAACGGTGGCAATGCCGGAGTCGCTGCTGGACCAGGTGAGGGTCTTGTTTGCTGCGTTGTCCGGGTTCACCGTGGCCTGGAGAGTGGCCGTGCTGCCCACGCCCAGGTCCAGCGGGCTCAGCTGTATGCTGCTCACGCCCACGGCCTTGCATATGACGCATATCCCATTATCATAGCTGTGGTAAGTGCAGGTCAGCGTCCCGCTGCCGCTGAAACTGCCGGTCATGGGCACCGTCACAGGGCCCTTGTTGTTGAAGCTGCCTTTGTTGGTGAGAGTTCCCTCGTTGGTGAGAGTTCCCTCGTTGGTGAGCTCGCCCTCAATGGTGAGAGTTCCCTCGTTGGTGAAGGTGGAGCCGGAAAGTATGTCCAGGGTCTGGCCTGTGGCTATGGTGAGGTTGCCGCTGTTGGTCTGGTTCCCGTATACTGCGCCCGCATCGCCTTCAAAGATAATGCCGCTCCAGCCGCTCTTGTCGTCATCGTCGGAGATGGCCGCAGCCCCGTTGCCGCCGGTGGCGTAGATGAGGGCCCTGCCGCTGTCGCCGGTGGAGAAAGTGCCGCTGCTGCCGCCGATGCCTGCTGCGTAGCCGCTGCCGGTGGCGGTGATGCTGCCGCCGCTGATAGTGATGCTGCCGCCCTCTCCGCCCTCGCCGCCGCCGATGCCTGCGCCGCTTGCAGGGTCGCCTAAGATATTACTGCCTCCACCGCCGGTGGCGGTGACGCTGCCGCCGCTGATAGTGATGCTGCCGCCGTCGCCGCCGTCGC
>DBFSDV010000094.1:0-10579 GCA_048417135.1 Candidatus Limivicinus sp.
AAGGGTCCCCAGGCATCAGCCTGGGGATGGTAAAGTTTACAAGATAAATTACCACAAAGGAGCAGAGCATAAGCAGTATTTTCTTTTTCATTTTGCTTCTTTCTACCCCCTTGCGGTTTTTTCGCAGGTCTCTTACCGGGCCATATAGGACAGGCGGTTCTGCTCCGCCTGCTGATAGGCATAGGTCTTCATCCAGCCGTCGTAGTAGTCCTGCCTGTACATGGAGTAGGAGGACTGGTTGGCCAGGACGATGAGGGGTATCTCCTGGCTCACCAGCAGCTCCAGCTCCTTGAACATCTCCTTGCGCTTTTCAAAGTCCGTCTCCTTCAGCTGGCCCTCGGCAAGGGCGGTCATCTCCTCATTGCTGTAGCCTCTGGGGCCCATGGAGACGGGGCTGGTGCTCAGGTACTTGGAGCTGTCGGAAAACAGGGTGCGCATATAACTGGGGGGATTGTTGCCCCAGCCGCCGTTGCCCACGATGGCAAAGTCGTAGTCCCCGGTGTTCACCCGGTCGTCCCGGCTGGCGGAGTCCACCGCCACCACCGTGACCTCCATCCCGGCTGCCTCCAGGCCGTTTTTCACTATCTCGGCTATGCTTATGCCGTCGGCGGAGTCGTCGGTGAGCAGGCTTATCTCATAGCCGCCGTCCCCCAGCAGCTCCTTTGCCTTCTCCGGCTCATAGTCGTATTTCACCACGTCCTCATTGTAAAACAGGCTGCTCTCCGGCACGTAGCCGGCGCTGCCCACGCTGCCCATGCCCCGGAACACATTGTCCACTATGGCCTGGCGGTCGATGGCGGCGTAGACTCCCCGGCGCAGGGAGACGTCCAAAAAGTCCGGCAGCCGCTCAAAGTTTATGAGCATTTTATAGCCCATGTCGTCGGCCTTCTCCACAAAGCCTATGGCTTCGTCCGCCATATACTTGTCCTTCAAATCGGCGGGCATGGAGGCTATGTCTATCTCCCCGTTTTCAAAGGCCAGCAGCTCGTCGCTGACAGGGACGAAGAGGATGCGCTGTGCCGCCTGCTGCCCGTTCACCCAGCCGTCATAGGCTGTGAACTCATAGCTGCCGGTGGCGCCCTCGTAGCCGGTGCACATATAGGCCCCGCTGCCCACCAGGCAGTCCGGTTCGTTGTAGGTATAGGGGTCCTCTACCTTTTCCCAGATGTGCTTGGGAAGGATGACAAAGGAACCCAGGTTGGAGAGGGTGTCCGCGTCGGCCTCCTTCACGGTGAGGGTGATGGTGTATTCATCAATAATTGTATAAGTGTCCACAATAAAGCCCTCCCCGGCGCCCAGGCTGTTGGTCACCGGCGGGAACTGCCTGTAGTAATCTATGGTGAAGGCCACGTCCTCCGTGGTGAGGGGCTCCCCGTCATGGAAGCTCTGGCCCTCAAACAGAGTGAAGGTGTATTCGTTTTCTTCAAAGCTCCAGCTCTCCGCCAGCCAGGGCACGTCTCCCGTCTCGTCCTTCTCCAGGAGGCTGGCAAAGACCAGGCGCATCTTGGCCTGGCCCGGGCCCCGGGACACATGGAGGTAGGGGCTGGGCGTGCCCCAGTCGGTGCCCCCGGCCAGCTTCAATGTATCCACGGCATAGGGGTTCTCCGCCCCTCCGCCGCTCTCCTCCCCGGCGGCCTCCGGGGCGTTCACGTGGCTTTGGCAGCCGCCAAGCAGGCTCAGGGCAAGGCATATTATTAAAAATAATGAAATAGGTTTTAGCTTTTTCAAGACTGTCTCGCCTCCTTTTTGCAGTCTGCCGCGGCAAGTTTATTGTATATTAACCAAAAAGTCCCTGCAAGCCCCCGGGGGGGATATAATAATTATACAATTTATCCCCGGGTGTATAAGTTTCTCCCCTCCCTATCCCCCCGGGGGGCTTGCGGTGGGAGGCCTCCTTTGCTATGCTCAAAGCAGCAGAATATATAAGGAGGCCGCTTCATGGAGGCTGCAAAATGGGACAGGCAGGCCGGAGACTACCAGCGGGTATTTGAATCCGGGATAAGTGAATACAACCGGCGGCTGCTGGATTTTCTTCTAAATTCCGGCATGCTCTTTCCCGGCTGCAAGGTGCTGGATGTTGGCTGCGGCGTGGGGAAATACGGCACATATTTTGCCGCTCTTGGCTGCCAGGTGACTTTGACGGACATCTCCCCGGAGATGCTCCGCCGGGCGGAGGAGAACCTGCGCCCCTTCACCACTCCCTGGCGCACGGTGGCCGGGGACTTTGAGACTTTGGAGCCCTCCCTCCTGGCCCCCGCCGGGCCCCATGACCTGGCCATATCCACCATGAGCCCCGCCGTCCACGACCAGGCCACGGTGGAAAAGTTCAGCTCCCTCAGCCGGGGCTGGTGCCTGCTCACCAACTTCGTCGCCTGGCGGCAGCCCCTGCGGGACCGCTTCTATACCGCCCTGGGCTGCGACCCGGTCCAATCCCTGGCCGGGGGCCTGAACAGTCTGGGCCCTTTGGAGAAGCTGGTGGAACAGGCGGGCTATGAGCCCCAGGTCCGCTATGAGGACTACAACTGGCAGGATGAGCGCAGCGCGCAGGAGGCGGCCCGCTATCTTATAAGGCGGCACCCGGACTTGGACGAAAATGACCCGGAGCTTTTTAAACGGGCTCTGGATGCGGCCGCCGGGCTCTGCGATGAAAAGGGCATATTCCCGGACCGGGTCTTCACCAAGGTGGCCTGGCTCAGCTGGAAGACGAAAAAGGAGGACTGAACATGGATATACATGAATACTACAGGCAGGCCGGGAATTTCCACGGCCACCTCTGCCCCGGCCTTGCCATAGGCGTGCGGGCGGCCTATGAGGCCGGGCAGGCCCTGGGCACCCAAATGGCCGACCGGCACAATCACATCCAGTGCCTGGCGGAGTCCGCCGCCTGCTGGCTGGACGGCATACAGTTCGTGCTGGGCTCCACCCTGGGTAACGGCGCACTCAAAATAGACGATGTTGGGAAATCTGCCTTCAGCTTTTACAACCCGGAGACCGGGGAAAGCCTGCGCTATTATCTCTTGGAGCTGCCCCGGGAAATGCCCAAAAGTGAACTTATTGAATACATCCTCAGCGCCCCTTTGGAAAAGGTCTTTCGCCGGACCCCGGTGCGCCGTCCCTTCCCGCCCAGGGGGGAGAAGGCGGCGGAGCTCGTCTGCCCCGTCTGCGGGGAGAAGTTCAGGGCAGACAAGGCCCATTACCGGGAGGGCCGGGCCCTCTGCCCCCACTGCGGCTGAGGCCGGCCTGCAAAAAGATATAAGGTATTACCGATTTTATGTCTTGACAGAGCCCGCTCTCCGGGATTAAAATAAATTTTTGGGTAACACAAAACTGCAAAACATAGCCACGCCCCTACAATTCCATAAAGATACAGGAGAGCGCCATGAGAAATCTTATAGACATTACCGACCTCTCGGTGGAGGAGATCGACCGGCTGATAGCCACGGCTGAGGACATCATTGAAAACCCCGCCAAATACAGCCGGGTCTGTGCGGGCAAGCAGCTGGCAACGCTGTTTTTTGAGCCCTCCACCCGTACACGCCTCAGCTTTGAGTCCGCCATGCTCTCTCTGGGGGGCAGCGTGCTGGGCTTCTCCGAGGCCAGCTCCAGCTCCACCGCCAAGGGCGAGACCGTGGGGGACACGGTCCACACCGTCAGCTGCTATGCGGACATAATCGCCATGCGCCACCCCAAGGAGGGCGCTCCCTATGCCGCCGCCCAGGTGGCGGAGGTGCCCATCATCAACGCCGGCGACGGTGGGCACAACCACCCCACCCAGACCCTCACCGACCTGCTCACCATCCACCGGGAAAAGGGCCGGCTGGACAATTTCACCGTGGGCTTCTGCGGCGATTTGAAATTCGGCCGCACCGTCCACTCCCTGGTGAACGCCCTCAGCCGCTATGAGAACATCAACTTCGTGTTCATCTCCCCCCTGGAGCTGAAGCTGCCCAGATACGTAAAGGAGGAGGCCCTGAAAAAGAAGGGCATACCCTACACCCAGACCACCGATTTGGAGTCGGTCATCCCCCAGCTGGACATACTGTACATGACCAGGGTGCAGCGTGAGCGCTTCTTCAACGAGGAGGACTATCTCCGCCTGAAGGACAGCTACATCCTCACACCGGCCAAGCTGAAAAACGCCAAGGCCGACCTGTCCATCCTCCACCCCCTGCCCCGGGTCAACGAGATACAGGTGGCCGTGGACAAGGACCCCAGGGCTGCCTACTGGCGCCAGGTGAAAAACGGCAAGTTCATCCGCATGGCCCTTATCATGAAGATGCTGGGCCTGGAGATATGACGATAGGAGACGAGCTATGAATATAGACAGCATTCAAAACGGCGTGGTCCTGGACCATATCCAGGCGGGCAAGAGCATGGACATCTACCGTTACCTGCACCTGGACAAACTGGACTGCTCCGTGGCAATAATCAAGAACGCCCGCAGCGCCCACCTGGAAAAGAAGGACATTATCAAGATAGACTCCCCTCTGGAGCTGGATTTGGACGTGCTGGGCTACATCGACCCCAACATCACCGTGAACATCATAAAGGACGGGGAGCTGGTGGAGAAAAAGCACCTGGAGCTGCCCAAGCGCCTGACCAACGTCATCCACTGCAAGAACCCCCGCTGCATCACCGTCTCCGAGCCTCAGCTGGACGCCATCTTCCTGCTCAGCGACAGGGAGAACCGCCGCTACCGCTGCGCCTACTGCGAGACCGAATTCAGCAAGTAAAGCTCAATATTTCATACTGCAAAGGGCCGCCCTCTCGGGCGGCCCTTCAGCTGTCTGTTACATGTTTTCTTTAAAATTCAAAGCTGTTGTTGTCCCTATCCACGAAGCCAGTGAAGACCTGACAGCCGAAGTCCTCCCTCAGCAGCCGGGCCAGCTCGTCCCTGGCTTTGATGACCGCATCCTCGTTGACGCCCTTGAAGCCGTCTATGGGGAAGAAGACATTGCAGGTCTCCGGACCTATCTTGCCGTCCTCGCTCTGGCGCCATATCCAGCGCCGGGTCTTCACCGTGTGGCCGCTGACGTACACCGGCTCCCCCTCCGGCATGGTCTCGGTCTCCGTCTCCCCCATGGGCAGGAAGTGGTCGGCGGAGGTGGAAAAGCGTATCTCCATATCCCCCTCCATCTTGTCCACATCGTGGGCACCCATGGGCAGCATGTAGTTCAGGGAGAAGGCGTTGCCCAAATCCACCACGGTGTTTATATGGGGCAGGGCGCCGCTCTTCTGCACCCGCTTCATCAGGGACTCTATGGAGCACATGAACTTGTTGGGGTTCATGCCCAGAGTCTGAAAGGCCTCCCGGCAGGCCTTCACCCCCGGCAGCTCCCTTATATTGCTCTCCTTATTGGCTGCGGCAAACCTGGCCGCCGCCTGGTCCAGCAGCTCTTCCAGGGCCCGGTTGTGCTCCCGGTTGTCCAGGCCCAGGGCCGCCACTACGCCCACGCAGTAGTCCGGCAGTTTTTCAAACACCGCCTTATCCACGATAAAGCGCTTCATGATGTTCTCTCCCTTCTCAGCTGTCCAGCCAGGCGCAGGCCGCCAGGGCGGCGGCGGAGCCGTCGGCAACGGCGGTGGTCAGCTGGCGCACGGTCTTTTTCCGGCAGTCCCCGGCCACGAAGACCCCGGGAGTGGCGGTGAGGCAATCCTCCCCGGAGGCGGCGTAGCCGCCGCCGTCCAGCTCTATGAGATAGGCGAAGGCCCCCAGGTCCGGGGCGTGGCCTATGGCCACGAAGAGGCCCTCCACCGGCAGCTCCCGGCTCTCCTCCCCTGTCTTTACCACTAGGCCTTCCAGCTCATCTCCGCCCAGCAGGGCGCTGATGCTGCCGTTTAAAATAAACTCCACGTTTTCCCTCTGCTTCAAAGCCTCCACCAGCTTTGCCTCCCCCCGGAAGCTGTCTCTCCGGTGGATGAGGTAGACCTTGCTGCACTTCTCGCTGAGGAGCAGGGCGTCCTGGAGGGCGCTGTTGCCCCCGCCGTTTACCGCAACGGCTTTGCCCTTATAGAAGGCCCCGTCGCACACGGCGCAGTAGCAGACTCCACTGCCCACCAGCTCCGCCTCCCGCTCTATGCCCAGCATACGGGGCCTGGCCCCGGCGGCTATTATCAGGCTGCGGCATTGAAACTCCGCCCCGGAGGCACAGCGGACGGTCTTTACATCTCCGTTTATCTCCACGGAGACGACCTCCTCCAGCTCCACTTCGGCCCCCTGCTCCATGGCCTGCTCCATGAATCTGTCTCCCAGCTCAGCGCCGCTTATGGAGACAAAGCCGGGAAAGTTCTCTACCTTGGGGGACCAGGTTATCTGGCCGCCGAAGGTCTCCTTTTCCAGCACCAGAACGCTCTTCCCCGCCCGGCAGCCATAGGTGGCGGCGGTGAGGCCCGCCGGGCCTCCGCCGATTATGAGTATATCGTATATCATTTTAAAGCTCCTTATATCTATGGAAAAAATGCCCGGCAGTCGCCGGGCATTTTTAAATTAATTAAAACCGGTAAATAAGTCTCGCTGAAAATCAAATATGTATGTTCATCACTGGATGACGTAGCTTCTGATGGCGCCGGCGCCGGCGTACTTCTCAAAGCCGCCGTCCTTGGTGACCACCAGGGTGGGGGCCTGCTTTACGCCGTACTGTTTCACCAAGTCCGCATTGTCCTCGGCCATCAGCTTTTCATACTTGAAGCCCGCCTTGTCCATGTAGGAGCAGGCCAGGCGGCAGTTGGGGCAGGTGGGGGTGGCAAAGAGGATGGCCCGGCTCTCAGCACTCACGGGAGCTGCTGCGGGGGCGTCGGCCTTGGGGACTTGCTCCCCCTCCTTCAGGGGGCCGTTGTGGCGCAGTACGGAGCGGCCGATATTGTACTCCTTCCGGTCCTTATACTCCTGGGTCTTGCCCACGTTCCAGTTCTGCACCGGGCGGTAGTAGCCGGTGATGCGGCTGTAGACCTCGGCGCTCTCCCCGCACTCGGGGCAGGTGAACTGCTCGCCGGTGAGGTAGCCGTGGTTCTTGCACACGGAGTAGGTGGGAGAGAGGGTGTAATAGGGCAGCTTGTAGTTCTCGGCTATCTTCCGCACCAGGTTTGCCGCGGCCTCCCAGCTGGGCAGCTTCTCGCCCAGGAAGGCGTGGAACACGGTGCCGGAGGTGTAGCGGGTTTGGAGGTCGTCCTGGATATCCAGGGCCTCGAAGATGTCCTCGGTGTAGCCCACAGGCAGGTGGGAGCTGTTGGTGTAATAGGGCTCCCCGCCGGGCTGGGCGGCGGTGATGATGTCGGGATAGGTCTCCACATCGTGCTTTGCCAGACGGTAGGCGGTGGACTCGGCAGGGGTGGCCTCCAGGTTGTACAGATCGCCGTAGAGCTCCTGGTAGTCGCTGAGGCGCTCGCGCATGTGGTCCAGCACCTGCTTGGTGAACTCCTGGCACTTGGGGCTGGTCATGTCCGCCCGAATCCACTTGGCGTTCAGGCCCGCCTCGTTCATGCCCACCAGACCGATGGTGGAGAAGTGGTTGTCAAAGTTGCCCAGATAGTACTTGGTGTAGGGGTAGAGGCCGGCATCCAGCAGCTTGGTGATGACGCTGCGCTTCACCTTCAAAGAGCGGGCCGCCAGGTCCATCAGCTTGTCCAGCCGGGCGTAGAAGTCCTTCTCGTCCTTGGCCAGGTAGGCAATGCGGGGCATGTTCAGGGTCACGACGCCGATGGAGCCGGTGCTCTCGCCGGAGCCGAAGTAGCCGCCGGACTTCTTCCGCAGCTCCCTCAGGTCCAGACGCAGGCGGCAGCACATGGAGCGCACGTCGGAGGGCTCCATATCGGAGTTGATGTAGTTGGAGAAATAGGGGGTGCCGTACTTGGCGGTCATCTCAAAGAGGAGCTTGTTGTTCTCCGTGGGGGACCAGTCGAAGTCACGGGTGATGGAATAGGTGGGGATGGGGTACTGGAAGCCACGGCCGTTGGCGTCGCCCTCGATCATGATGTCGATGAAGGCCTTGTTCACCAGGTCCATCTCCGCCTTGCAGTCGCCGTAGGTGAAGTCCATCTCCTTGCCGCCCACTATGGCGGGCAGGTCCTTCAGGTCGGCGGGCACGGTCCAGTCCAGGGTGATGTTGGAGAAGGGAGCCTGGGTGCCCCAGCGGGAGGGGGTGTTCACGCCGAAGATGAAGGACTGGACGCACTGCTTGACTTCCTTATAGCTCAGATTGTCCACCTTCACGAAGGGGGCCAGGTAGGTGTCAAAGGAGGAGAAGGCCTGGTCGCCGGCACACTCGTTCTGCATGATGCCCAGGAAGTTCACCATCTGGTTGCACAGGGTGGACAGGTGGCTGGCGGGAGAGGAGTTTATCTTCCCCGGGATGCCCAGGCCCTGCTGGATGAGCTGCTTCAGGCTCCAGCCGGCGCAGTAGCCGGTGAGCATGGACAGGTCGTGGAGGTGCAGGTCACAGTTGCGGTGGGCATTGGCTATCTCCTGGTCATAGACCTCGCTGAGCCAGTAGTTGGCGGTGATGGCCCCGGAGTTGGAGAGGATGAGGCCGCCCACGGAGTAGGTGACGGTGGAGTTCTCCTTCACACGCCAGTCCTCTATGTTCAGGTACTTGTCCACGGTCTCCTTGTAGTCCAGGTAAGAGGACTTGGTGTTGCGCAGCTTCTCCCGCTGCTTGCGGTAGAGGATGTAGGCCTTGGCCACGGCCTCATAGCCGCCCCGGGAGAGCACCGCCTCCACACTGTCCTGTATGTCCTCCACGGCCACCTTCCCGTCCTTTATCTTGGGCAGGAAGTCCGCGGAGACCTTCAGGGCCAGAAAATCTATCACGTCGTCGTTATAATCGGTGTTGGTGGCCTCAAAGGCCTTCTTTATGGCGGCGGCTATCTTCTGGATGTCAAAATCCACGACCTTGCCGTCCCGCTTTACTACCTGATACATATCCCATGTCCTCCTTGTTGTATCTCTGTATCTTATCATACGCCCCGGACCTGGACCGAGGGCACCAGGTCCCTCAGGCCTTCGGCCAGAGCGTGCATTTCCTTTTCGCTGAAAGCGTCCAGGCCCTCTATGTCCAGCACGCTGCCGGAGTCCTTGAACTGCTGGAGGTAATATTCCTTTGCTCCCTTTATCCACTGAGCCGCCCCCCGCAGGCTCTCCCGAGTGTGAAGGCCCTTCACCACCGTGGTGCGGAACTCATAGTCCACGCTGCCGGAGAGCAGGAAGTCCTTGGAGCGTTCTATGGGCCCCATGTCCAGCTTTTCCAGGCCCACGGTATGGGCATAGAGCTCCGGGGAGTTCTTTATGTCCATGGCCACCCGGTCCACCAGGCCCTCCTTTACCAGCTCCATCAGAAGCTCCGGGAAGGAGCCGTTGGTATCCAGCTTCACGCTGTAGCCCAGGGCCTTCACCTTGGCCAGGAAGGCGCCGATGTCCTTGTGGAGCAGAGGCTCGCCGCCGGTGACGGCCACCCCGTCCAGCACGCCCACCCGCTTCTTCAGATAGCTCAGCACCTGCTCCTCGTCCGTGTCCTGCGTCAGCTGCTCCGGCAGCACCAGAGGCGCATTGTGGCAGAAAGGACAGCGGAAGTTGCAGCCGCCGGTGAACACCGTACAGGCCACCCGTCCGGGATAGTCCAGCAATGTGAGTTTTTGAAGGCCGGATATAAACATAGAAATACCTCTCTTTTTCGTGCTCAATCAGATTACCACCATATGGGTCCCTTGTCAATAGGGAATCACTATATATGGAAATAAAGACAGGCTTGTAACCATTTTGACCACAAAATATAGTGTCGGGCTGAGTACAGCCCAGCCCGGCACCGAGAGACATTTTACTTCATATACCTTTTTATTTCAAGTCTAAAAGACCTTTTTCGCAAATATTGTAGATTCCGCCAAAAACCCGGTTAAAATTTCTACATGGTATTTTCTGCCATGACGAAACTCAGGCCCTTTTCTTGCCTGCGGCGGCTGCGGCGGCCAGCTTCCGCTCCCGGCGCTCCAGGACTTCCTGGCTCTTGGGCCGGATATCCCCCGCCCGGGTCAGGGCCCACTTGGTCATGGAGGGGCCGATGAGCTGATACACCAGCACCGCAAAGAGCACCACGTTGCGTATCATGGCGCCGTCCCCCGGCAGGGTGGAGGCGGTGACGCACATGCCCAGGGCCACCCCCGCCTGGGGCAGCAGGGTGATGCCCAGGTTCTCCACCACCTTCTTCTCACAGCCGGCAAACTTGGCCGACTCCCGGGCACCGATGTACTTGCCCAGGGAGCGGAAAATGATGTACACCAGGCCGATGACCACGCTGCTCAGCTGCTGGAAGACACCCAGCTCCAGTTGGGAGCCGGAGATGACAAAGAACAGCACCAGCAGCGGCGCCGTCCAGCGGTCCGCATTATCCATTATCTCCTTGGACAGAGGGCAGAGGTTGCAGAACACGGTGCGCAGCATCATGCACACCAGCAGGGAGGAGAAGCCCAGGGTCACCGGGCCTATGGGTATGCTGAGCATGGACAGGGCCACGGTGAGGAACACAAAGCTGATGGTCATGGCCAGGCGGTTGGTGTTGGAGTGGAAGAATTTCTCCAGATGGCTCAGGCC
>DBFSDV010000095.1:0-3067 GCA_048417135.1 Candidatus Limivicinus sp.
ATGAAAAAGCCCTTAAAATTCGGAAAAACCCTAAGTAATTGTTAAAATATGAATTTTTACAAAGGATTTGTCCAGATGTTAATTCTGCGCTAAAAACATAGGCCGGATTGACAAATACTTGTTAAGAATATATAATGAGCCAAGCCAAGCCAAGACCAAAATTTTACAGGACGAAAAATGAAAATGCAAAAGTATCTTGCGCTGATCCTGGCTCTGTGCATGGTGTTTGCTCTCTGCGCCTGCGGCTCCCAGACCGAGACCGAGGTCCCCGCTGAGGACGCCGCCGAGGCTCCCGCCGAGGACGCCGCCGTCAGCACCGAGGGCTGGGCTCCCGACGGCCCCGTCACCATGATCGTCTCCTACGCCGCCGGCAACGGCACCGACGTCACCGCCCGCATCCTGGCCCAGTACGCCGAGAAGTACGTGGGCCAGACCATCGTCATCGAGAATGTGGACGGCGGCTCCGGCTCCATCGGCTGGTCCCAGCTGGCCGCCGCAGAGCCTGACGGTATGACCATCGGCTTCATGAACCTGCCCAACTTCAACAGCTCCATAGTCAACGGGCTGGGCACCTACACCATTGACGACTTCACCGCCATCTGCAACCACGTGACCGAGACCTCCCTGGTCATCGTCCGTGCCGACGACGAGCGCTTCCCCGACATTGACTCCCTGGTGGCCTACGCCAAGGAGAACAAGACCGTGGCCTCCACCAACGGCGCTCAGGCCTCCAACCACATCGGCGCCCAGGCCTTTGCCAACTCCGCCGACTTCACCTACACCGACCTGCCCATGGGCAACACCGCCGACGAGCTGACCAGCCTGCTGGGCGGCGAGGCCGACTGGTGCGTGGCCAAGGCCGCCGACATCGCCGGCCGCACCGACGTGCGTGTCCTGGCCTCCTTCTCTGCCGAGCGCCTGGCGGAGATGCCCGATGTGCCCACCCTGGGCGAGATGGGCTACTATGATCAGTGGCTGGGCTCCTCCCGCTGCGTTGTGGCTCCCGCCGGCGTGAGCGATGAAGTGGTCGCCTTCTACGAGGCCGCCTTCAAGGCCACCATGGAGGATGCGGACTATCTTGCTGCCGCTGCCGAGGTCGCCACCGACTACAAGGATGCCGCCGCCACCGCCGCCCTCATCGAGGAGCAGCAGGCCTTCACCGAGGGTCTGGCCGAGGGCTTCTGGTACGAATAATTCTTCATCCCTTTTTCTTGTTGGGGGGCGGGGACACCCGCCCCCTCAGCTGCTAAAAATTCTTTCAAATTTTTAGCAGCTTCCCCCGCCGGGCATTTTGCTCGGAAGCAAAATGCCGCTTCGCCCGAAAAGCCTTGACAGAGCAAGCCTTTTCTGCGGCGGGCTATTGAAACACGAGGCGGGCCTTGCCCCCTCGTGCTCCCCTGCTGCTCAAAGGACCGGAGCAAGGGGAGAAAACGGAGTGCGGCCGGAGCTTCCAGCTAAAAATTCTTTCAAATTTTTAGCAGCTTCCCCCGCCGGGCATTTTGCCCCGGCAAACACGAAACACGATGGGGAGGCTAACGGCCTCCCAGTGCGCTTTGAGATGTGTCCCGGCAAGCTGCCGGTCTGACGCTTCGGGCCGGAAGGCCCCCATTCCCGCCACAGCTTTACAGAGGATAAAAAGGAGGGACCAACCTTGAAAATGAAAAAGACGGACATAGGCGTGGTAGCATTCATGTACGCCGTCTGTGCCTTCTTTTATGTCTATAGCTTCGACCTGAGCGAGAGCAGCAAGTCCTACCCCATCTTCACCATAGTGCTGCTCTTCGGCCTGACCACTTTGTATCTTATCCAGATGATAATTGCCGCAAAGAAATACGGCGTGGAGAGCGGCGTGGACAAGGTCTTTGCCGGCTTCAAGCCCAAGCAGTTCATATTGTCTCTGGTGCTCACGATAGCATACTTTTTCCTTATAAAATACCTGGGCTTCTTCACCGCCACCACCCTGTTCATGATAGCCTCCTTCATATACCTGAAGGTTCCGGTGCTCCATTCGATAATAGCCCTGGTGTCCATGGACCTGCTCATATACCTGGCCTTCGTGCTCTTTTTGGGAGTGCGTCTGCCCAGCGGACTGCTGATTTAAGGAGGGCTTCGACTTATGCTTGAAACCTTACAGCTCATGGGTCAGGGCTTTATAAGCGCCCTCTCCTTTATGAATCTGCTGGCCATGGCCGGCGGCGTTGCCCTGGGCATAGTCATCGGCTGCCTGCCGGGCCTGTCCGCGGCCATGGGCGTTGCTTTGATGCTGCCCCTGACCTTCACCATGCCCGCCGACACAGGCCTCATAGTCCTGGGCGCCATCTACTGCGGCGCAATCTTCGGCGGCTCCATCTCCGCCATATTGATACATACCCCCGGCACCCCCGCCTCCGCCGCCACCGCCATCGAGGGCTACCAGATGACTTTGCAGGGGAAAGCGGGCAAGGCCCTGGCCACCGCCTGCTGGAGCTCCTTCTGGGGCGGCCTGCTCAGCTGTATCTCCCTGTACTTCTTCGCCCCCATGCTGGCCCAGCTGGCCTTGAAGTTTATGTCCGCGGAGAAGTTCTGGC
The DNA here is from genome assembly GCA_048417135.1 of Candidatus Limivicinus sp. Taxonomy (GTDB): domain Bacteria; phylum Bacillota; class Clostridia; order Oscillospirales; family Oscillospiraceae; genus Limivicinus. The sequence continues at coordinate 2,568 of DBFSDV010000095.1, forward strand.
TGGGCATCTTCGGCCTTACAATAATTGCCGGCGTCTCCAGCAAATCCATAGTCAAGGGCCTGATGTCCGGAGCCCTGGGCCTCATCATCTCCACCATCGGCCTGGACCCCATCGACGGCACCAAGCGCTTCATGTTCGGCCAGGCCTTTTTGGCTGAAGGTGTCAACACCACCTGCGCCCTTATCGGCCTCTTCTCCATGTCCCAGGTGTTCATCCTGGCGGAGGCGGAGATAAAGAAGCGGGCCCGGGCCGCCAAGTTCAGCGACAAGATAATGCTCACCAAGGAAGAGCGGAAAAAGATACGTCCCACCATCATCCGCTCCTGGATAATGGGCAACATCATCGGCATCCTCCCCGGGGCCGGAGCCTCCATCGCCTGCTTCATGGGCTACAACAGCGCAAAGCAGTTCTCCAAGACCAAGGAGGAGTTCGGCCACGGAGCCATCGAGGGCGTGGCCGGCTCCGAGGCGGCCAACAATGCCGTCACCGGCGGTTCCCTC
>DBFSDV010000096.1:0-21328 GCA_048417135.1 Candidatus Limivicinus sp.
GGGTTTCAGCCGGATTTTTCACATATTTGCAAAAAAATTTTTTCCGGTGCCGGGACTGGGAGCGGCCTTCATTGACTTTTCCTGCCCGGAATGCTAAACTTTAGACAGTTAAAAATTTTAAACTATGAAAGGCAGTGGTAATATGCAACTTACAGCCGAGCAGCAGGCGCTGCTGGACGGTGCCAAGGGCGAGGTAATGGCCAAGGTGGTCAAGACCCTGGTGATGTACGGCGAGACCTTTGGAGCCGAGCGCATGGTGCCTGTCACAAGCCAGTACGGCCACACGGTCATCAGTTTCGGCCTGAAGGTGATGGCCCCGGTTTACGACATGTACGACCAGCTCATCTCCGCCGGGCTCACCGCCGGGCAGAAATTCACCGCCGACCCCCGGCCTCTGGACAAGAACGTGCCCAGCTCCTTCCTGGAGAACATCGTTTTCAACAAGATAATGTATACCCAGCAGCAGCGCTATGAGGAGCAGATGCGCAAGCTGGGCATAGTGGACGACGACGCCTACAGCTGCACCTGCTATGTGGACCAGATGGGCAACAAGCCCGGCAAGGGGGACGTGCTCTCCTGGGCCGAGTCCTCCGCCGTGGTGTACGCCAACTCCGTGCTGGGAGCCCGCTGCAACCGCAACTCCGGCATGCTGGAGCTGATGGGCTCCATTGCCGGCTTCGTGCCGGAATTCGGCCTGCTCACCGACGAGGGCCGCAAGGCCGACTGGATAGTGGAGGTTCGCTGCGAGAAGAAGCCGGAGGCCCAGCTGCTGGGCTCCGCCATAGGTATGAAGGTCATGGAGGACGTGCCCTATATAAAGGGCATGGAGAAATGGCTGGGCACGGAGCTCAACGAGGAAAACTGCACATACCTGAAGGACTTCGGCGCCGCCACCGCCTCCAACGGGGCCGTTGGTCTCTACCATATCGCAAACCTCACCCCCGAGGCCAAGGAGCTGGGGGAGAGCCTCATCAAGGAAAACGCACAAGTCTATGTCATCGACGATGCGGAGCTGGAGCGGGTGAAAGCCAACTACCCCGTCATATGGAAGAATCCCGACGCTAAGCCCCAGCTGTGCTTCGTGGGCTGCCCCCATATGACTCTCAAGCAGATGGAGGACTGGGCAGACGCCATAGAGGCAAAGCTCCGAGCAAACGGCCTGGACAAGGTCAGCGTGCCCACGGTGTTCACCGCCTCTCCCGCCGTCATAAAGGAACTGAACAAGACCGCCTGCGCCGGTAAGCTGGCCAGCTACGGCATCGTTGTCAGCTATATCTGCCCGCTGATGTACATGAACAACCCCCTTTGCAAGAAGAAGGCGGTCATCACCTCCTCCAATAAGCTGCGCACCTACACCAGCGCCAGATACTACACCGACAGCGAGATACTGGACATCATCACCGGCAAGGAGGGGAAGATATGAAACAGTTCAAAGGCCGTGTCGTAGTGCCCGGCACCTGCACCGCCGAGGCCCTGGTGAGCCGGGGCGGCTTCAATACCCTGGCCAGCTATCAGATGGCCATAATGTTCGGGGACAAGCAGGTGAAATGCGGGGACCAGAATAACCCCGACATCTATAAAAAGCCCATGCTGGGCAAGGCCCTGTGCCTGCCCATGACCATAGGCTCCACCACCGGGGGCATGGTGCTCTTCACCGTGTGCTCCCTGGGCAAGCAGCCCGCCTGCATGCTCTTCAGCCTGCCCATAGACTCCCTGGCGGCCTCCGGGGCCATCCTGGGAGACGTGTGGACCGAGGCCAAAATGCCCGTGGTGGACAGCCTGGGAGATGACTTCCTCAATTACGTCCAGACCGGCATGACCGTCACCGTAGGTGAGGACGGCCTGGTCACCGTGGAGTGACGGGGCCTGAACCCGCAAATGCAAGAAAAAACTGTGCTGAGCTTTTTGGGCCCAGCACAGTTTTTTTAATGTTCCCGGCATCTTCTGAGAGCCGTCTCGTGCATGAGGGCCATAACGGCCAGAATGAGCAGCAGGTACAGGGGCAGCAGGGAGATGCTAATGTGATTTGCAATGAGGCCGAAGAGGGGCGGCATCAGGCAGTTGCCCAGGTAGGCGCTGGCCATGAGCACACCTATCACAGCCTGGGAGTGCTCCGCTCCGAAGCGCCCAGGGGTGGCGTGGATGATGCTGGGATAGACGGGAGCGCAGCCCAGGCCGATAAGAGACAGCCCGACGAGAGCAGCAGTGTTGCCCAGGGGCAGCAGCACGGCGGCTATGCCCAGCAGAATGATGCCGAAGCCCGCCCGGGTCAGCTGAGTGTCGGAGAACTTCAGGGTGAAAAAGCCGTTGAGACCCCGGCCCAGGGCTATGCCCATATAAAAGAGCCCGGCAAAGGAGGCGGCCAGCTCCACCGCCATGCCCCGGTGGAGCACCAGATAGGAGCCTGCCCAGAGGCCCACGGTCTGCTCCGTGGCGCAGTAGCAGAAGAAGCTGAGGAGCATGGCCTTCACCCCGGGGATGCGGGAGATCTGCCGGAGACTGAGAGGCTGGCGCTTTAAGGGGACTTCCCCGACTGAGCCGCTTTTCCACAGGGGCAGACTCAGCAGCAGCACGGCGGTGAGGACTATCTGTATTATACCGATGAGCTGATAGCCCCGGCTCCAGTGGCCCCCGGCAGTGAGCACCGCTCCCATGATATAAGGCCCGGCGGAGGCGCCTATGCCCCACATGCAGTGGAGCCAGCTCATGTGGCGGCTGGCGTAGTGGAGGGCCACGTAGTTGTTGAGACAGGCGTCCACGCTGCCGGCGCCCAGGCCGTAGGGTATGGCCCAGAGACAGAGCTGCCACAGGGAGCTGCAGGAGGCAAAGCCCATAAGGGCGGCGGCGGTCATGGCTACGCTTATGGCGGTGACCTTCCCGGGACCCAGTTTAAGGTTCAGCCGCTCGCTGAGCAGGCTGGATACCACGGTGCCTGCGGAGATTATGATGAAGACCAGGCCGGCGGCGGACACGGGCGCTCCCAGCTCGCCGTACATGCTGGGCCAGGCGGCCCCCAGCAGCCCGTCGGGCAGACCCAGGCTTATGAAGGACAGATATATAAGAGCAAGCAGCAGATGTACCATGGCGGCACCTCCGAAGATGATTCCTTTAAACGCAGACAATTATAAGGCTGGGGCAAAGAAAAAGCAAGAAGGGCGGAAAACTTCAGCTTTTTTGCGGCATGAAGTAGAAGCCCCCGAGAGTTTGTGTTAGACTTTTACCGTAAGGAAATAATAATCGGTATGCGGGGGAAAAGAAAATGATAATAAGAGAATACCGGCCCTCTGATTGCAGGGAGATTGCAGAGCTGTTTTACAACACTGTACACACTGTCAATGCCGCAGACTATACAGAGGAGCAGCTGGACGCATGGGCCACAGGAGAGGTAGACCTGGACGCATGGGACCGCTCCTTTAGGGAGCACCACAGCCTTGTCGCACTGGAGGGCGGAACAATAGTGGGCTTTGGAGACATAGACAAGACGGCCTGCCTTGACCGCCTGTATGTCCATGCCCGCCACCAGAGGGAGGGTATCGCCTCGGCTATCTGTGACCGGCTGGAAGAGGCGGTGCAGGGAAACATTTCGGTTCACGCTTCCATTACCGCAAGGCCCTTTTTCGAGAAGAGAGGCTACAGGGTGATAAAGGAGCAGAAGGTGGAGAGACACGGTGTGCTTCTCACAAACTTTGTCATGGAAAAGGAGCGATGATCCCCGTTTATTCTGTAGAACAGTATGGCAAGGGCCTGGAAAGCTTTTAGTTTTCCAGGCCCTTGCCATAAAAATTCATATCATCCAGCCTCGGACCGACAGCAAATTCAGCTCCCGGCCTTGGGTGCGGGCAGGGAATACTTGTTCAGATAGCCCATGTAATTTTGCCGGTAATCCTCGCTGGCGTTGCGCAGCTGGCGCTGGGACTCGTGCAGGTGCAGCTCATAGTGGGACATGTCTATGATGCAGCCGGCGATGTTGGAGCAGTGGTCCCCGGTGCGCTCCAGATTGGTGAGGATGTCGGACCAGATGAAGCCAGCCACGCTGGAGCACTCCCCCTGCTGGAGGCGCAGGATGTGGCCGGTGCGCAGCTTCTCCTTCAGATAGTCTATCACCTGCTCCAGAGGCTCCACCTTCAGGGCGAGAGACAAGCTGTCCTTCTCGAAAGCTTCCAAAGTCAGGTCCAGTATCTCGCTGACGGCGGGGATAATTACGGACAGCTCCTCCCTGGCCCGGCCGGTGAACTCTATTTCCTTGTCCCTCATCTCCTCGGCGGACTCCACCAGGTTCACCGCGTGGTCGGAGATGCGCTCGAAATCCCCGATGACCTTCAGAAGCTTTGCCGCCTCGGCGCTGTCGCTCTCGCTTATCTGCAGACTGCTGAGCTTCACCAGATAGGAGGAGAGGATGTCCTCGTAGTGGTCGCTTTTGCTCTCCTTGTCCCGCACCTCTGCCGCCAGCTCCGGAGTGTAGAACAACAGGCAGGAGAGGGAGGATTTCAGCGCTGTGACGGAGACCTCCGCCATCTCTGAGGCCACCACGTGGCAGCGCTCCAGAGCCATGGGGGGCGTAGCCAGAAGGCGCTCGTCTATCTCGGTGAGCACCTCCGCCTCCGCCCCGTCGGGCACCAGACGGTGGACCAGCCGCTCCAGCATGCCGGTCATGGGCAGCAGCAGTATGGTGCAGAGAATGTTGAAGGCGGAGTGGGCCACGGCAATGCTCACCAGGGAGGCGGACTCGCCCAGAATGGCAGGGGCGAATATGGCCTTGATAATGCAGAAGACCGTGAGCCACACGGCTGTGCCGATGACGTTGAAGGACAGATGCACCAGGGCCGCCCGGCGGGCGTTCTTGTTGGTGCCCACGGAGGATATCATGGCGGTGACGCAGGTGCCGATGTTCTGGCCCATGATGACGGGTATGGCGGCCCCCAGGGTCACCTGGCCGGTGGAGGACAGGGCCTGGAGTATGCCCACGGAGGCGGAGCTGGACTGGATGATGGCGGTGAGCACCGCCCCGGCCAGCACACCCAGGAGGGGATTGTGGAACATGAGGATTATCTGCTGGAACTCCGGCACGTCTCTGAGACCGGACACGGCGGCGGACATGCTGTCCATGCCGTACATCAGCGTGGCAAAGCCCAGGAGGATGAGGCCGGTGTCCTGCCGCCGGGACTTCTTGCTGAACATGTAAAAGACTATGCCTATAAGGGCCAGCACCGGGGTAAAGGAGCTGGGCTTTAACAGGGAGACAAAGACGTTGCTGCTGTCTATGCCCGCAAGGCTCAGTATCCAGGCGGTGACGGTGGTGCCGATGTTGGCCCCCATGATGACGTTTATGGCCTGCCTCAAGGTCATGAGCCCGGAGTTCACAAAGCCCACCACCATCACCGTGGTGGCGGAGGAGCTCTGGATTATGGCAGTGACGCCCAGGCCCGTGAGCAGCCCGGCCATCTTGTTGGTGGTGAGCTTGCCCAGGAGGCTGCGCAGCTTCCCACCGGCCCGCCGCTCCAGGGCCTGGCCCATGATGTTCATGCCGAAAAGGAACAGACACAGCCCGCCTATAAGGCTGAGTACGTCAAAAATATCCATGACTTTCTCTCCAGTGCTTTACATATTTAACCAAGCTAACTATAAACTGCGATGATAAAATCCATTACCTGCTCCATGTAAAATCTGCGTAAAGCCAAACTTGTGGGGCTGCTGCGGAAAATAATTGCTTTATGCGGGGATTTGATATAATATGTACGTGGATTTCCAAATATTGCGGAAAGAGCGGGAGGCGGCCTATGGCGTCGGACACCAGAGCGGAGCTGCAAGATCGGCTCATCTACTCCGTTTACCTGAGAAACCACACTGAGGAGGGCAGCTTCAGGGCCCTGATTCCGGATCTGGACCGGATAAAGGCCCTGGGCACGGACATCATCTGGCTCATGCCCATACACCCCATCGGGGTAAAGGGGAAAAAGGGCAGCCTGGGCTGTCCCTATGCCAACCGGGATTACCGCAGCGTGAACCCGGAATACGGCACTATGGAGGACTTCAAAGCCCTGGTGAAGGAGATACACCGCCGGGACATGAAGTGCATCATAGACGTGGTGTATAACCACACCTCCCCGGACTCGGTGCTCTTTGAGCAGCACCCGGACTGGTTTTATAAACGGCCCGACGGCAGCCCCGGCAACCGGGTGGGGGACTGGACGGACGTCATCGACCTGGACTACGGCAGGCGGGAGCTCTGGGATTACCAGACGGAGAGCCTGTGCTTCTGGGCCGGCATAGTGGACGGCTTCCGCTGCGACGTGGCCTCCTTCGTGCCCCTGGACTTCTGGCTTCAGGCCCGGGCGGCGGTGGAGAAGGTGCGCCCCGGCTGCATCTGGCTGGCGGAGAGCGTGCACCTCAGCTTCGGCAGCTGGGCAAGGCGCAGCGGCCTTTACTGCACCAGGGACAGCGAGCTCTTTGCCGCCTTTGACATGGAGTACGAATACGACATCCGGGAGAGCTTCGACCGCTACCTGCAGGGGAAGCTGCCATTAAGCGCCTATACGGACATGCTGAATTTCCAGGAGGCCATGTACCCGGCCAACTACAACAAGCTGCGCTTCCTGGAAAACCACGACCAGCCCCGCATAGCCTCCCTGGTGACGGATGAGGCGGCCCTTATAAACTTCACCGCCATGCTCTATTTCCTGAAAGGTGCGACCCTGATATACGCCGGCCAGGAGTTTTGCGACACCCATGTGCCCAGCCTCTTTGAAAAGGACGTGTTCAGCAGAAACACCGGCCGGGACCTCAGCGGATTGCTGGTGAGGCTCCGGGAGATAAAGGGCAGCCTGGGCTGCCGGGACAGCTTCGTGGCCTCTGCCGACGACGCTCTGGATATCGCCCTGATGGAGCGGGAGAGCCGGGGGCGGCGCAGCCTGGGAGTTTTCAGCCTTAAAGCAAAAAGCGGAGAGGTGGCCCTGGAGCTGGCCGATGGGGAATATACTAACCTCATCGACGGCAGCGCCCTTACCGTCAGAGACGGCAGGCTCCGCTGTGAGGGCAGGCCAATAATAATCACTGTGGAAACATGACCGCCCTGCGGTTTTGTTTATATGAAAATTCAAAAAAGATTTTGGAGGAAAGACATATGGCAGACAATCGGCGCCCGGAAAACATGGAGCGTATAACCACCCCTGAGCTGGCTCAGGCCTTTATAGACGAGCAGCTGGCCGCCCTGCGCCGCCAGATAGGGGACAAGAAGGTGCTGCTGGCCCTGTCCGGCGGGGTGGACTCCTCGGTGGTGGCGGCCCTGCTTATCAAGGCGGTGGGCAAGCAGCTGACCTGCGTGCACGTGAACCACGGCCTTCTCCGCAAGGGGGAGCCGGAGCAGGTGGTAGAGGTGTTCCGCCACCAGATGGATGCAAACCTGGTGTATGTGGACGCCGTGGACCGCTTCCTTGACAAGCTGGCGGGCGTGGCCGAGCCGGAGAAGAAGCGGAAGATAATCGGCGCCGAGTTCATACGGGTGTTCGAGGAAGAGGCCCGGAAGCTGGACGGCATAGAGTTCCTGGCCCAGGGCACCATATATCCGGACATTCTGGAGAGCGGCCCGGTGAAGGCCCACCACAATGTGGGCGGCCTGCCGGAGGACCTGAAGTTCGAGCTGGTGGAGCCGCTGAAGTTCCTGTTTAAGGACGAGGTGAGAGTGGTGGGCTCTGCTCTGGGCCTGCCGGACAATATGGTTTACCGCCAGCCCTTCCCCGGCCCCGGCCTGGGAGTGCGCTGCCTGGGGGCCATCACCCGCGACCGGCTGGAGGCGGTGCGTGAGTCCGACGCCATACTCCGGGAGGAGTTTGCAAAGAACGGCCTGGCGGGCAAGGTGTGGCAGTATTTCACCGCCATACCCGACATGAAGACCGTTGGCGTGAAGAACGACCGCCGGGTGGAGGAGTGGTTCGTCATCATCCGGGCGGTGAACACCCTGGACGCCATGACCGCCACCGTAGAGGAAGTGCCCTACTCCGTGCTCAATACCGTGACCAAACGCATCGTCACCGAGGTTCCCGGCGTCTGCCGTGTGCTCTACGACCTGACCACAAAGCCCACGGGGACCATAGAATGGGAATAATTTGAAAAAGTCTGAAAACCCAGTAATAATACGGGTTTGCAGGATTTCAAAACCCTCGTTGATAAGATTACACTTGAACACCTTTATCGGATGTATCAAGTGGTTTGTGAGTAAAGAGTAAAATCTTGTGGCTCACAAAAACACCATATTAACACTAAACCCCGTACTGACGGAATAAAGTAACGGAAAAGCTCAAAGCTGAAAATCAAATGTTGTGGGTACAAAAAATGAATAATATCCGCAGCAGAGTAACCGAAACTGTAAAAAACAATATAATTTACAACTAAATAAAAGGCACAACTTTCGGACAAAGAATTGTTGGTTGTGCCTTTTTAATCTTGTTCTATTATTGCAGAGCTCTAAACCTCAAATGTTTTCGACGATGACCTGTTTATCAAACAATTTTGAAACAGAAAAATCTAAATTTGATAGGATGCTTTGAACATATGATAAGGCATATCAAACCCAATATTTTTATTGACAATGTCCTCGTATTGTGACATAATGACGTTATAGTGACATGTCACAATGATGAAGAGAGGGGAGCTTAAAATGGCCCAACGGAGTTTTCAAGGCGGTCAGGAGCTTGCAAAGAGGATCAAGCTCAGACGCAACGAATTGAATATGACGATTGAAGAAGCTGCATTGAAAGCCGGAGTAGGGACAAAGACATGGAGCCGCTATGAGGCAGGCGCACCGATTCGCATGGACAAGTGCAAGGGAATTTGCAAGGCATTAAACTGGTGCGATCTTTCCAATGCTGAGGAAAGGGAAACCGGGGCGTTCCTGATTGAAGAATATAAAAACCATGAAGCTTGGTCTGAATTTCTGGCAGATAACTATAGCGATATGGCTGCCGCATCTTTTGCAGCGGGCAGTGATATTTTGCTTGATTACATAAAACAGGATTTATCGGACCTGATGTCTATGCCCGCCGGTTCTCATATTGGTCAGCTGGACACGTCTTTCATTGATGGTGAGCTTCCACCTCAGTTCATTATGAAGTATGACTATGATTTTCTCTATAGGATGAAATGCACTCTCGCTGATTTGCGTATGAGAGCAAAATTGGGAGCTCCTATAGTTGCTCATAGTGTTATGGAAGAATTGACTATTTATTTGTGCAGCGAAGAGGCAAGCGCCTTGATTGAGCTGGGCACGGATGTGGACGAACTTGAAAAATACCAAGATTTGGGTGGATATAAGGATTGGGTTTTCGATTTGTTTGATGACATGGATATTATCACCTTTTTGTATTCAGACGAGTATCTGGAAGAAGATCACCCATACCATTTTTCACATTGGAGCGACCAACAGTTTTATATTGACTGATTATTTGTCAGGCGCTGCTTAAGCCGGGAAAAATGGAGGAATGGAGAGAGCTTATGTTTGAGCAAATGAAGTGGGAAGATGTTTATTATCTCTGGAAAAGGGGCAGCCATGCCTTTCCTAAGCTGCTTACGGAGCCCGTATCCGCTGAAACGGTTTATGTGGAATACAAACAGTCCGGTCATTATTTTTACGGGTATGATTGGCTTGAAACTGAGGAGGTCCATGAAAGGAAACAAATGATTGAGGCGGATATTTCGGAGTTTCTTTACTTTACAAAACCGTCCAATAAGGGCACAATTCAGACTGCGGAAATGTTGATAGAGGCTCGCAACGAGGAAGAACTTGCCGCCATCTGGATAGCTGCTACAGCTGAGGAATTGAAACGCCGGAGCAGCGACAGCGTAAAGCAGTATGCATACGCTCTGCATCTTGCTGCATGGGAATTCTTAAGCACTCGGTACTATTTGTGGCATCATGCAATGAAGAAACTGGTGCCGAGCATCATGATACCCTCGTCTGTTCTGGAGAATATCGTCTGTGAAGATGCGGGGACGGTTATCGGGCTTATCCAGATGAACACAGTACTGCTGAAATGTACATGGAGCATTCTTAGGTACTCTTCCTTTAAGGACGGGAGGATAATGGAGCCCCGATACCGCATAAGCTGTGAGTAACAATGCTGCTTTTGAATGCTGATGCGGCGGCTTATTTCTTTCGGAAGCGATATACAATAGCGGGAATACGCCCTGTGCATGCTTGGCATACGGAGCTTGGAGGCGTCTATATAAGTACAAGTGCACAGGCTTTCCCTTTGACTCCCACTCCGCCGGGGCAGTGGGGAAAACGTCATAATAGCACCGGAGAAACACGGCTCCCGCCAAAGGCCGGTACCGCCTTGACAAAGAAAATGTCCGGAGGCTATAATATTCAATGACCAAATACATATACCCCTAAGCGTATCGGAGGCGGATTATGAGACAGTGCATGGATTCTGAAAATCTACACAGGAGACTGAAAAAAATAATAGGCCAGGTGCAGGCCATCGACCGCATGATAGACGAGGACGTGCCCTGCGAGGACATACTGGCCCAGCTCAACGCGGCAAAGGCCGCCCTCCACGGCTGCGGAAAGGTGGTGCTGGAGGGGCACATCAAACACTGCGTCCGGGACGGCATAGAACACGGAGACGCAGACAAGACCATAGAGAGCTTTACAAAAGCGGTGGAGCGCTTTTCCAATATGGGATGAGCTCCCGCTCAATATCTATTCCAAAAGCAGCCGGGCCCGGCTGCTTTTTTGAGCCCCTTTCGCCTTGACAGGCCCGGAGCCCCTTGTTATAATACTTATACCCCCTAGGGTATATAAGAAAAAGGAGGCCGGACACGCAGGTGGAAAAACTGGAACGTATTTTGAGCCTTGGAGGCACGAAAAGGGATATCGCATTTCTGACAGTCTCCGGGCTGGCCCTGGCCCTGAGCCTTGCGGGGCTGAGGCCCCTGTCCTTTGACCTGGCCTGGATAGCCATAGTGCTGTGCGGGCTGCCCATAATACTGGAGGCGGTCATAGGGCTGGTGACGGCTTTTGACATAAAGGCGGATGTGCTGGTGTCCATGGCGCTGATAGCCTCGGTGATAATCGGGGAGATATTTGCCGCAGGAGAGGTGGCCTTCATAATGCAGCTGGGCGCTCTGCTGGAGGAACTGACGGTGGCGAGGGCCCATGCCGGCATTGAGAAGCTGGTGCGCCTCACGCCCCGCACCGCCCGGCTGCTGACGGCGGAGGGCGAGCGGACGGTGAATGCCGAACAGGTGCAGGTGGGAGACCTGCTCCGTGTGCTGCCCGGGGAGACCGTACCGGTGGACGGGGTCATCGTCTCCGGCCGGACCTCCATAAACCAGGCGGTCATGACCGGCGAAGCCCTGCCGGTGGACAAGATGCCCGGGGACGAGGTGTCCAGCGGGACGGTGAACCAGTTCGGAGCCTTTGACATGAGAGCCGCCAGAGTGGGGGAGGACAGCTCCATCCAGAGGATGATACGCCTGGTGCAGTCGGCGGATGCGGGCAAGGCGAAAATAGTGGGCATAGCCGACCGCTGGGCCACCTGGGTAGTGGTGATAGCCCTGACGGCGGCGGCCCTCACCTGGGCTGTCACCGGCGAGGTTATAAGGGCGGTGACGATACTGGTGGTGTTCTGCCCCTGCGCCCTGGTGCTGGCCACGCCTACGGCCATCATGGCCGCCATAGGCAATGCCACGAAGCACGGCTTCCTGGTGCGGGAGGGTGACGCCCTGGAGCGCCTGGCCTCCGTGAGCAGGATAGCCTTTGACAAGACCGGCACTCTCACTTACGGCCGGCCCCAGGTGGTGCATGCGGCCGCCCTGGAAGGGGCCGCGGAGCGGGACGAGCTGTACACCCTGTGCGCATCGGCCGAGCAGTTTTCCGAGCACCCGCTGGGCATCGCCATAGTGGAGAGCTGCAGCCGGGAGCTGGGGAGGGAGCTGCCAGAGGCCCGGGACTTTGAAATGCTGCCAGGGCGGGGGGTGTCCGCCCAGGTGGAGGGCAGGCGGGTGCTGGCGGGGAACCCGGAGCTGCTCAGGGAGCGGGGGATAGAGCTGCCTGCGGCCCTGGCGGCGGAGGCGGAGGGCTACATAGCCCGGGGCTGCACGGTGACCTATGTGGCCCTGGACGGCTGCGCCGCCGGATATATTGCCCTGGCAGACACTATAAGGGAGAGCGGCCCCGGCATGGTGGAGCAGCTGCTGGAGCTGGGGGTGCAGCCCCTGCTGCTCACCGGCGACAACGAGGCGGCGGCACGCAGCATTGCCCGGCAGCTGAGCATCCGGGACCTGTGCGCAGTCTGCCTGCCGGAGGACAAGCTGGAGAGGATAGGGGAATACCAGGCCCGGGGCGAGAAGCTGTGCATGATAGGCGACGGCATCAATGATGCCCCGGCCCTGAAAAAGGCGGACGTGGGCATAGCCATGGGCGGCATCGGCAGCGACATTGCCGTGGAGGCGGCGGACATCGCCCTGGTGAACGATGAGATAAAAGACCTGCCCCACCTGCTGGCCCTGTCCCGGCGCATGATGGGTACCATAAAGCTAAACATGTCCCTGTCCATGGCCCTGAACTTTGTGGCCATTGTGCTGGCGATGACGGGGATTTTGAATCCGGTCGTCGGCGCCCTGGTGCACAATGCCGGCTCGGTGCTGGTGATAATCAATTCCGCCCTGCTGCTGAAATGGAAGAGGAGACGGAGAAGCGGCACTGCCGAATGATAGGCCCAAAGCCGATCTCTTTTGCCCGGCATGCAAAGCACCCGAACAATAACGGGTAAGCCGCGGCTGCAAAATCGAACAGGCATGACCTTAAAGGGCCTGTTGCAAAATAGAATTTTGAAAAAATAGGCCAAAGAAAAAGTTATCGAGAACCTGTCAAGGCGGCGGTTCTCGATAACTTTTTTAATGCACAAATTTTCTGCTTAGGCCTGAAAACTGCATTTTGCAACAGGCCCTTTAAAGTACATACGAGTATTTTAACATGAGCGTTTTGCATATGGCTGCCGCCGCTCAATATTTCGGATTGTAAAACAGGACGGTTTTGATATAATCAAATCGGAAAGAATTGTCGATTCCCGGAATGGCCATCCATACTCTTGAAAGATATCCGCCGTTCCTGCCGACAGACCGAAAACAGGAACTTAAAGCAGCCGCATGAAAAAGAAAAAATCAGAACAGGTAATACAGATGCACGTTTTTCCGGCTCACATTAAAATAGAAGAAACGGCTGAGGGCCGGTGTGAGGTGATACAGCCCGTATCCGAGCATTGCCGCAATTCGGCGGAATATGCTCGAAGAGCTGCCGCTGCAGCGGAACTGCCTGTATCGGCATATCTCGCCGGACTGCTGCACGACTGCGGCAAGTATACAGTAAAATACGAGGAATACCTGAGGAAGGCCATATATGAGGGTACAGCTCAAAAAGGCTCCGTTAACCACACTTTTGTCGGGGTACGCTGGCTTCTGCGCCGTTTTCACAGCACGGACGGAAACATAGGATTTGATGACATAGCCTGTGAGCTGCTTGCCTATGCGGTTGGAGCCCACCACGGCCTGTTTGACTTGACAGGGCCAGGACAAGTCAGGGGATTTCAGCACAGACTGGAAACCTCCTCACAAGAGCTGCTGGAGGAGCAGGCATTGGAGAATTATCTGGACCAGTGTGCCGGAGATATGGAGCTGGAGGAGCTTTTCAGGAAAAGCTCAGAAGAGCTTAGAAGCATTTTCCTTAAGATCAATGCCATGGAGCAAAGAAGCGAAGAACACATAGCTTTTTATGTGGGGATGCTTTCCAGACTGCTGCTCTCGGCTGTAATAGAAGGGGATCGGCGGGATACAACAGAATTTATGACCGGGCGCAGCCATGGGACTTTTCCCCAGAACAGCAGCGCCATGTGGGGAAACTGTCTTGACTTTATGGAAAAAAAGATAAAGCTGCTGGATGAAGAAAGCGCAATCAGCCGGGCAAGGGCGAAAATTTCCACACGCTGCCGCATTCATGCCCTGGAACCCGGAGGAGTATACAGGCTGAACGTTCCTACCGGCGCCGGCAAAACCTTAAGCACCTTACGCTACGCATTGGCTCACAGCGAGAAATATGGCAAACAGAGGATATTTTTTGTTATGCCACTGCTTTCAATTATCGAACAGAACAGCAAAGTAATAAAAGGTCATCTGCCGGATACGTCCATGGTACTGGAACATCATTCCAATGCAGTGCACCCGAAAAGTGGAGCGGAGGAACTGGATATCCGGGAACTGCTGGCGGAAAACTGGGAGGCACCGATAATCATTACCACGTTGGTACAGTTTTTAGATACGCTTTTTTCCGGAAGGACCACAGCCATACGAAGGTTTCACGCCCTTTGCAACAGTGTGATTGTGCTGGATGAGGTGCAGACGGTTCCGGCAAAAATGCTGTCTCTTTTCAATCTTGCAATCAACTTCCTTACGGAGATATGCGGCGCTACTGTAGTGCTATGTTCTGCAACACAGCCATGCCTGGAAAAAACGGCGCATCCCCTCATCAGAACTCCAAAGCAAATGATACCTTTTGACTTGGAGCTTTGGCTCCCGTTCCAACGCACAGAGATTGAAGATGCCGGCAGGCTGCCCATGTCAGAGATACCCCAATTTGTTGCGGAGAAACTAAAGAAATGCAAAAGCATTCTGCTGGTATGCAACAAAAAAGACGAGGCGGAAATACTGTACCGAAATATAGCCTCAATAACGGAAGCTGAGTGTTTCCATCTGTCTGCCGCCATGTGCATGTCCCACCGCAGAGATACCCTTAGGAATATGGAAAATGCCCTGAACGCTAAAAAATGTAAAGTGGTCTGCGTAGCTACCCAGGTGATAGAGGCGGGCGTGGACATCTCTTTTGAATGTGTCATCCGGTTTACTGCAGGTATGGACAGCGTCATCCAAGCTGCCGGGCGCTGCAACAGAAACGGAGAGGCTTCAGAAAGAGCTCCCGTGTATCTCCTGCGATGCTCCGATGAGAGACTAAACAGGCTGCCGGATATCCAGAGGGCACAGAATGCCACCCAGGAGCTTTTGGAAAAATACAGACAGGAGCCCGGACGCTTTGCCAATGATCTGGCTTCAGACCGGGCTACCGAGTATTATTACCGGAGCTTGTATATGGGTATGCCGGAAAGGTATCAGGATTATTACCTGCCGGAGATAAAGACCAGTTTGTTGTCCATGCTCTCGGCAAACGAAAAATATCTCAGCAGGGACAGCTCCCTTTTTTTCATGCAGCAGGCATTTAAAACGGCAGGAAGCGCTTTTAAAGTATTTGAAACAGACACCACGGATATTATAGTACCCTATGGAAAAGGGGCAGACATTATTGCCGAATTATGCTCGGAAAGGGCGGAGCGGGACCTGCAGTTTGCAAAAACACAGCTGGATTATGCCAAGTCCTATACTGTGTCATTGTTTAGTTACCAGTTACAGAAGTTGGAATCGCAAGGAGCTGTACATGCTGTCTGTGGGGAAAGCATCCTGAGTTTGGACCCGGGTTTTTATAGCAGTAAAACCGGGCTCATATTAAATGAGCTCAATAATATAGATTCGGAGGTGACATTGTGCAACACCCTAATATTGTAGAATTTGAAGTCAGCGGAGCCTATGGTTTGTTTTCGGACCCAATCACCCGCGTGGGAGGGGAGAAGTGCAGCTATCAGATTCCCAGCTATGAGGCGCTGAAAGGAATCATGTCTTCGGTGTATTGGAAGCCGACCTTGGTCTGGTATATAGATGCGGTGAGAGTGATGAACCGCATACAGACAGAGGTTAAAGGCATACGGCCGATAAGGTACAACGGCGGCAAAAATGAGCTGTCATATTATACTTATTTGAAGGACTGCCGTTATCAAGTGAGGGCCCATTTTGAATGGAATGAGAACAGGCCGGAATTGGCAGAGGACAGAAACGAAAACAAACACCATCAGATAGCCAAGCGCATGATAGAGAGAGGCGGCAGGAGGGATGTCTTCCTGGGTGCCCGGGAATGTCAGGGCTATGTGGAGCCATGCATATTCGGGGAAGGAGAAGGCGCCTATGACGATTTGGAGGAACTGGCTTTCGGGCTCATGTATCATGGCATTACCTATGCGGATGAGGCCTATTCTCCGGAGACGGCAGGCGGCATGACTGCAAGATTCTGGTATCCGGTGATGCGAAAAGGAGTAATCAAGTTCCCCCGCCCGGAGGATTGCCCGCTGCATAAGCCTCTGGGTGAAATGCAGATGAAAAATTTTGGCGAGAAGGCAAGAAATTTTTCCGGCATAAAGGAGTTTGGGGAGGTGAATTGAGTGGGACTTTTGCAGAAAGCCTGTGAGACTTATGACAGTTTTCCCCAGAAAGTCGGCAAATACATAGAGGGTGAGGAGCCTCTGGCGCCCTGCTCCCACACAGTGACAAGGGCGGACCTGGAGATCACGGTGAACCAGTACGGCTCGTTTGTCAGCGCTGCCGCAGTGGACAAAAACTCGCCAAAGTTCATCATGCCAGTGACGGAGAAATCCGCCGGAAGGACTAACAGCATATGTGCTCATCCGCTGTGCGATCAACTGAAATATCTTGCGCCTTATGATGACAAGCGGTATTCGGCATATCTGGAGCAGCTGCAGGAATGGGAGAGCTCGGAGTATTCCCATCCAATGTTGGGACCCATACTGCGATATATCCGCAGCGGCACGATACTCTCGGACCTGCAGGAGGCCGCACTGATAAAACTCAATGAGAAAGGACTGCCGGAAAAGGACAAGCAGCTTGTGCGCTGGAGAGTAGTCGGCCTGGATGAAGAAGACAGCGGGGCATGCTGGGAAAACGAGGCGCTTTTCCGGGCTTTTGATGCTTTCTATCAGAAGAAAAAAGAGGCGGTCGAGCCGGTGCTATGCATGGTTACCGGAGGTATGAGCTCACCTGCGGAGCAGCACATGAAGGGAGTCGTGGCGCTTAACGGGAATGCCAAGCTTATATCAGACAACGACGATAAAAACTTCACATACAGAGGACGGTTTGCAAACTCGAGCCAAGCGGAAACGGTGGGCTATGTTGCCTCTCAAAAAGCCCACAATGCCCTTCGCTGGCTGGTGGCAAATCAGGGGACATTTTTGGGCGGCAGGACTTTTCTCTGCTGGAGCCCCCAGGGCGTTCGTCTGCCGAAGCCCCAGAGTCCATTTCTGCTGAATGGGGAAAGCACTCCGCCGGCAACCCCCTCCGATTATCAGGAGCAGCTTAGACAGACTCTTAAAGGCTGGCAGACCTCACTTCCCACGGAACAGACTGAGGCTGTAATAGCTGCCTTCGATGCGGCGACTTCAGGCAGGCTCTCTCTTACTTACTATAATGAGCTGAGAGCTTCCGATTTTTTGGAGCGGCTTTACCGGTGGGACAGACTGTGTTGCTGGCCAAATGGGAAATTCGGGATACAGTCGCCCTCTCTGAAACAGATAGTGGATTGCGCCTTTGGCACCCAAAGGGGAGACGGAAACTCCTCTCGGCTGGAGACCGATGACAAGGTGCTGCGCCAACAGATGCAGCGCCTGCTGTCCTGCCGCATTGATATGGCCAGAATGCCAGCAGACATTGTAAAGCTGCTGACACAGAGAGCTTCCACGCCCCAAGCTTATGAACGCCGCAGCTACGAAAAAATACTGTTTACTGCCTGCGCAGTAATTCGCAAATATCATTATGACATTAAAGAGGAGGAATGCAGCATGGCACTTGAGCCGCAGAAAATGGACCGCAGTTACCAGTATGGACGCCTGCTGGCTGTGCTGGAAAAGGCAGAGCGGGATACATACGGCAGCGGAGAGGGCAGGGAACCCAATGCAGTTCGCCTGCAGTCAGTATTTGCCCAGCGCCCGCAGTATACGGCCAGAATCATATGGGAGCAGGTAAAAAAGGCGTATTTCCCCAGACTGTGCCCTTCGGCTCGCAGCTACTATGACAAGCTGCTTGGAGAGATTATAGGTGTGCTCTCCATGTTCCCTGAGGCCGAGCTCAACCGCCCCCTGGGCGACGCCTATTTGATGGGATATTATCTCCAGCGCAGTGACCTGTATACTAAAAAAGAAAAAAATACGGAGGAAAATGAAAATGGAGATTCTGAAGAATAAGATTGATTTTGTAGTTCTGATTTCTGCCCGCATGGCCAATGTAAACGGGGACCCGCTGAATGGCAATCGCCCCCGCACGGATTACAATGGCTTTGGAGAAATGTCCGATGTCTGTATAAAAAGAAAGATCCGCAACCGTATGCAGGATATGGGGCATAAGATTTTTGTACAGTCTGAGGACCGCTGCGATGATGGGTTCGGCAGTCTCAGTGAAAGGGCCTCTGCGGTCATCGGTAAGGTAAAGGACAAAGACGATTATGCAGCAAAAGCCTGCCAGACTTGGCTGGATGTCCGCTCTTTTGGCCAAGTGTTTGCTTTCTCTTCAAAAGACAGCAGTGGTGTTTCCGTGGGAGTCCGGGGCCCGGTATCCATACACCAGGCAGTGAGCCTCTCTCCTGTGGAGGTGCAGACCATGCAGATAACCAAAAGCGTCAACGGAGACCCCAGTGAGAAGCGGTCTTCCGATACAATGGGCTCCAAGCACTTTGTGCGCTATGGCCTATATATGGTAAAGGGCGCAGTAAATGTACAGCTGGCGGAGAAAACAGAATTTACTGAGGAAGACGCAAGCGTACTGAAAGAGTGCCTGCGAACATTGTTTGTAAATGACGCCTCTTCGGCCAGACCGGAGGGCTCGATGGAAGTTCTTAAGCTCTACTGGTGGCAGCATAACTGTAAGGACGGTCAGTATTCCTCAGCGAAGGTACATCGCTCTGTAAAGGCCACTCTTAAAAGTGGGCTGACCATCCCTGAGGGTCCGGAAGATTATACTATCACTCTGGAGCAGCTCCCGGGACTCCAGCCGGAGATTTTGGAAGGTGTATGAAATACTATTCCGAGGAGGATTTCCTCCAGCTCTCCGGCCTGCAGCACTTTGCCTTCTGCCGCCGCCAGTGGGCCCTGATCCATATTGAAAACCAATGGAAGGAAAACCTGCGCACTGTGGAAGGGGACATCTTCCACCGGCGGGCCCATGACGAGCAGGCGAGAGAGCGGCGGGGGGACAGCCTCATACTTCGCGGGCTGCCGGTGTCCTCCCGCAGCCTGGGAGTTTCCGGCAAGTGCGACGTGGTGGAGTTTCACCGCTCCCCGGAGGGCGTGCCCCTCCACGGAGAAGAAGGCCGCTGGCAGCCCTATCCGGTGGAATACAAGAAGGGCTCCCCAAAGCCCGGGGAGGCCGATAAGCTGCAGCTCTGCGCCCAGGCCATGTGCCTGGAGGAAATGCTCTGCTGCAAGGTGCCGGAGGGAGCGCTATTTTACGGAGATACAAGGCGCAGACTGGCGCTGAGCTTCACGGAGGAGCTGCGGGAGCAGGTAAGGGCCATGCTGGAGGAGATGCACCGGCTCTATGCCAGAGGCTATACGCCCAGGGTGAAGCCCTCGAAGAGCTGCAACGCCTGTTCTCTGAAGGAGCTGTGTCTGCCCGTCCTGATGCGGGGTAAGAACGTGGACGCATATCTGCGGCAGGCCATGGAGGAGACGGTATGAGACAACTTCTAAACACGCTTTTTGTCACCTCGGAGGATATCTACCTGTCTCTGGACGGGGAGAACGTGGTGGCAAACCGGGAGAAAGCCGTGGTCGCCCGCTATCCCCTGCACACGCTGTCGGGAATAATCTCCTTTTCCTATCCCGGTGCCTCGCCGGCCCTTATGGGGGCCTGCGCCCGGCGGGGTATTTCCCTCAGCTTCTGCACGCCCGGAGGCAGGTTCCTGGCCAGAGTCTGCGGGGAGGCAAACGGAAATGTACTGCTGCGCCGGGCGCAGTACCGGGCGGCGGACGACCCGGCTCAGAGCTGCAGGATCGCACGCAGCATGGTGTTCGGCAAGGTATACAATGCCCGGTGGAGCATAGAGCGCAGCAAGAGAGACCACGGTCTGCGCCTGGACACCCAGCGGCTGGAGACGGTGTCCGGGCAGCTGAAAGCGCTGCTGCCCCAGCTGGCTGCAGAGACGGACCCGGACAGCCTGCGGGGCCTGGAGGGCTCTGCCGCCACGGCCTATTTCGGGGTGTTTGACCAGCTGATACTGGGCGACAGGGAGGTGTTCTCCTTTGACGGCCGTAGCCGCCGGCCGCCGCTGGACCCGGTAAATGCGCTGCTGTCCTTTGCCTACAGCCTGCTGTCCCATGACTGCGCCTCCGCTCTGGAGAGTGCCGGGCTGGACTCCTATGTGGGTTTTCTCCACAGGGACCGCCCGGGCAGGAGCTCCCTGGCCCTGGATCTGATGGAGGAGCTCAGGCCCTGCGTGGCTGACCGTTTTGTGCTCACCATGATAAACAACCGGACATTTAAAGACCGGGATTTCGAGTACAGGGAGAGTGGGGGAGTCAGTCTTGGCGATGAAGCCCGGCGGAACTTTTTGAGCCGTTGGCAGGAGCGGAAACGGGAGAGCCTCACTCATCCCTTCCTGAGGGAGAAGATAAGCTGGGGCCTGGTGCCCTATCTGCAGGCCCTGCTGCTGGCCAGATACCTGCGGGGAGACCTGGACGAATATCCGCCCTTTCTGTGGAAATGAGGCCGCTATGCTGGTATTGATAAGCTATGACGTGAACACGGAGGACGCCGCCGGCAGGAGGCGGCTGCGGCAGATAGCCAGGCAGTGTGTGAACTACGGGCAGAGGGTGCAGCGCTCGGTCTTTGAGTGCCTGCTGGACCCGGCCCAGTGCAGAAGCCTGCAGGCAAAGCTGCTGTCGATAATGGACATGGAGAAAGACAGCCTGCGCTTTTATTATCTGGGCAAGAACTATGAGAACAAGATCGAGCATTTCGGCTGCAAGGCCGGCTATCTGCCGGAGGAGACTCTGATGATCTGAGGTGCGAAGCCAAAGCTGCTGGGGAACTCCGGACAGCTTCGCACCGGAAAACCCGGCCCATGCAGTCCCGGGCAGCCGGCAGTATCATTGCCCGGACTTTGAATTTTGGAAAAACAGCAGATAACTTTATAGAAAAACCATAAATTTGCAGATGTGTTTTTGAGCACATTTGCTGTCGCTCCCCCCACGGGGAGCGCGGATTGAAATTCGCTTTTCGTCCCGTCGAAGGACAGATTGCCCCCAGTCGCTCCCCCCACGGGGAGCGCGGATTGAAATCACGTTGGCGACGACCTCGGCCTCTGTCTCGGGGGGTCGCTCCCCCCACGGGGAGCGCGGATTGAAATTACGAGGTGGACGACAGCGCCATCGAGGACGACGGTCGCTCCCCC
>DBFSDV010000097.1:0-31083 GCA_048417135.1 Candidatus Limivicinus sp.
ACTTTGCGGTATGGTATCCATAATTGAACGGAAAATATCACTAAAGGAAAAAGCCTGCACTCTGCTGCTTTCAGCAACTACATAATGGTTCAATTCATAATTGAGAATAACAAAATATAGCAGAAGGCCAATCAGGCTAGAAAATATGAAATGTAATATCTTTGCGGCTATATTCTTTAGATCATCTCCTGAAATTATGTCAAGGATAACCGTAATAGCAAGGCATATACAAATAGTCCCTACAGAGACTTGGTATAGTCCAAAGGAAATCGCCATAAGTATAGGCGGTAAAAAATATTTAAGCAACTTGTTTTTGCAGCGCAGGATTAGATATGTAAAGAGCACACTTAGCAAATTGCTTACGCCCCAGGCCAGAAACATATATTGCAATAAAGACTGTTCAATGACTGCGGGATTGACTGCAAGCAGAGCCGAAATAGCAATAATTGAAATCTTACTCCTAATTTTCCACATCTTTGCTAAAACCATAACTGTAGCAAAAACTGTGAGCATATAAAGAGAAACCCATATGCCTGGCATAATAATATTAAATGAAATACCGTTTAAATATCTCGTAGCCCAGCGGCCGCAAGCCAAAGCCCAATCAGCCCCAGTATAATATGCCAAACCCTCACACACGGCATCAGGATTGCCGTGGCCATTAACAATAAGCAAATGGTAGGCAAGAAGTCCAGATAAAAAAACGGTAATCAGAGAAATTTTTGCATAAATAAGAGAGCCATCAATACGTAATGGCTTAATTAATAAAACAATATATTCTTCAGGGCAGCGCACCCCCCCCCATTGTTAATTTTTTATCATATTCTGTCATTCTTAATGCCCCTCTCTTTTTCAGTTTCTGGACAGCGCAAAGCCGTCGGTGTGCAGAAAATCCACCGCATCCAGTATCTTCCCGCAGCTGTAGTCGTAGACCAGCAGGCTGATGCCCAGATCCCGGAAGCTGTAGATAATGCTGCCGTTTTCCGTCACGGCGTTGAGGTTTTCAAAATCCACGGCATAGCTCCTGCCGTCTATCGTGAAGTCCAGGCCCATTTCGCCGGCCTCCCCGGCTGCGCTGTCCTCAATGAGCCAGGCGCCGCTGTCCTCACTCAGCAGCTCCTCCTCAGCCACTCCCAGGGCAGAGAGCTCCCGGGCAAAGCCCAGATAGGGCTCCCGCTTTTCCCAGTCCCCGTTCTTTATGAGCAGCACTGCCCGACCGCCCCGCAGCAGCTCGGAGATATAGTCCCCGGCCAGGGTGATGTCCTGCAGGTAGCCGTCGTCGATGTTCTCGGCATTCACGTCCCAGCTGGAGTAGGCGGCGTCCCCCCTGTGGTCGGTGAGGGCCAGGGTGTCCAGCAGTATCTCCCCCAGGCAGAGGCTCAGCTTCCTGGCCCCGCCCAGGTTCAGGTGGGTGTCAAAGTAGAAGTCCCCGCCCTCAATGCCGGTCTCCTCCGTCATCTTGTTGAAGTCGTAGAAGTCCAGGCCCAGCTCCTCCGCCAGCTTTGCCGCGGCATTGGAATAGGGCTGGTATTTCTCCAGGTCCACAGTGGGGGTCTTTACCAGGATGAGCTCTATGCCCTCTTCCCGGCAGAGGGAGACGATGCGCATGAAATAGTCCAGGGACTTGTCGCTTATCTCCGCCAGGCCGTCTATGGCCCAGGGGTCCGCCATGTCGAAGTCCCCGTGGCCGTAGAGGGCATAGCTGCCCTTGTTGTTTATGAGCTCCTCCGACCAGGGGAAGTATTCAAAGTCCTCCTGTGTGAGTTCGCCGTAGCGCTGGTGGTACAGGGGCAGGCCCAGCAGCAGGGAGGCCCAGCGCTCCTTTGGGGCCGTGGCCTTCACCGCCTCCAGCTTGTTGAGGCTCAGGTGCATCCCTGCCACGTTTTTAAGCTGGGTAGCCTCGTCGGAGTATTCCTCTTCAACACTGAGTCCCCCTATCTCCAGTACCACAGCCTTGGGCTGCTGGTACTTCAGAGCCTCCACCAGAAAATGATAGGTATTCCACATGGGCTGCACCCCGCCCCAGAGGGCAAAGGCGGAGATGCCGTACTCCCGCCACAGCGTGGCGGTGTCCACATGGACGCCCATGTGGCTGTTGCCCATGAGCAGCACGTCCACGGTGCCCGGCTCCTGGGCGTAAAAGCTCTCCATGGGCTGCACCCCGTCGTAGCGCTTTATCAGCAGCACCCTGTCCACGGCCCACACTGAGGCGAGGGTAAATATCAAAATCAGCAGCAGAGCAAGGCTGCGTTTAAGTATCTTCTTCATAGCCTAAAACCCCGCATATATGAAGGCGCTGGCGGAGTATTCTCCGCCGTAGGCCCCAAA
The DNA here is from genome assembly GCA_048417135.1 of Candidatus Limivicinus sp. Taxonomy (GTDB): domain Bacteria; phylum Bacillota; class Clostridia; order Oscillospirales; family Oscillospiraceae; genus Limivicinus. Next base: position 2,329 of record DBFSDV010000097.1, read on the forward strand.
GACCAGTATCACCATAAACAGCCCCCAGCACAGCAGGGCCCGGGCCGCCATGCCCTGCCTCAGTATGCAGCCGCTGTCATAGCCCTTTTCCCTCAGTGCCGACACTATACCCAGCACTGCCAGGGCAAAGAGCAGTATCGCCCAGTCCGCCCCGCCTATGCCGAAGGCGGTGAGGCCGCCGTCAAAGAGGGCCCAGGGGGCAAAGCCCCGGAGCATGTTCCGGCAGTAGACCAGGGCCTTGGCCAGATTCTCCGAGCGGAAAAATATCCAGGCAAAGCTCACCAGAGAGAAGGTGACAAAGCGCTGCCCCAGCCTGAAGGCAGCCTTGGAGCGGTCTATCCCCAGCCGGTCATAGAGGGCGCTGCGCCAGGGCCTGGTGATATGCCCGAAGACCTGGTAAAAGCCGTGGAGAGCCCCCCAGAGCACAAAGCTCCAAGCCGCCCCGTGCCACAGCCCGCTGACCAGGAACACTATGAATATGTTTACATAACGCCTGGCAGTTCCCTTCCTGCTGCCCCCCAGGGGGAAGTACAGGTACTCGGTGAACCAGCTTGTCAGGGAGATGTGCCAGCGCCGCCAGAAGTCCCGGATATCCGTGGCCAGGTAGGGCTGGCGGAAATTGTCCCTCAGGCTAAAGCCGAAGAGCCGGGAGACGGCGATGGCCATATAGCTGTAGCCGGCAAAGTCGGCATATATCTGGAAGGTGTAGGCCAGGGAGTTGACCATGAGTATGGCGCCGCTGTAGTCGTAATACTCCACAAAGAGCCGGTCGGTCATCAGGGCCAGACGGTCGGCGATGACCAGCTTCAAAAAGGTACCCCAGAGGAAGACCAGGATAAAGAAGCTGAAATTCTCGTAGCTGACGGTCCGCTTTTCCCGTATCTGGGGCAGCAGCTCCCGGCCCTTCTGTATGGGCCCGGAGACCACCGTGGGGAAGAAGCAGACGAAGAGGCCGTAGCTGATTATATCCCGCTCCGGCTCCAGCTTATGGTTATACAGGTCGAAGAGGTAGGAACAGCTCTGGAACACATAAAAGCTCAATCCCACCGGCAGCAGTATCTCCGGCAGGCTGAAATTCAGGCTCGTGAGGCTCCCTATGCTGCCCAGGACGAAGCCGGTGTATTTGAACGCCAGCAGCACCAGCAGCTCTGCGACGGCGGCGGCTATGTATATGCGCTTGTCCCGGCTGCCCAGCCGCCCGCCCAGGTAGCCGATGGCGGTGCAGGCAAGGAGCAGCAGCAGATATTTAAAGTCGTAGCTTGCATAGAACACAAGGCTGGCCAGCAGCAGCACGGCGTTCTGCCCCCGTGCGCTTCTCATCAGGGCATAGACGAGAAAGCAGAGGGGCAGGAACAGCGCCCAGAACTGTAGGTTGACAAAAGACATAGGCTTTCCCTTCCGCCGCAGCGGGGCGGCAGCTTACAGCAGGATGACTCCCGCCTTTTCACATTCCTCCACGGTATCCTCGTCCCATATGGAGGCCTGGACCTCGCCGATGTGGGCCTTGCCCAGCAGCAGCATGGAGAGGCGGGACTGGCCGATGCCGCCGCCTATGGTGAGGGGCAGCTCCCCCTTCAGCAAGGCCTTGTGGTAGGGCAGCTCCCGGCGGTCGTCGCAGCCGGCCATGCTGAGCTGACGGTCCATGGACTCCGGGTCCACCCGGATGCCCATGGAGGATATCTCCATGGCGCAGCCCAGCACATCGTACCAGAACATGATGTCCCCGTTGAGGTTCCAGTCGTCATAGTCCGGGGCCCGGCCGTCGTGGGGCTTGCCGGATTTCAGGGGGGCGCCGATGCCTATGATGAAGGCGGTGCCGTGTTCTTTCAGGTAGGCGTTCTCCCGCTCCTTGGAGCTGAGGCCCGGGTACATGTCCTCCAGCTGCTGGGATGTCACAAAGCTCACCTGGCGTTTCAGCTTGGGCAGCACGGAGAGCTGGGGGTATATGGCCTGCATGGTGTCCTGGGTGTCGCAGATGGCGGAGACGATGTCCATGACGGTGAGCTTCAGGTAGTCCAAATTCCGGTTTTCCTGGAGTATGACCTTCTCCCAGTCCCACTGGTCCACATAGACGGAGTGCAGGTTATCCAGCTCGTCCTCGTCCCGGCGGATGGCGTTCATATCGGTGTATATGCCCTTGCCGGGGTAGAAGCCGTAGCGCTTGAGGGCCTGGCGCTTCCACTTGGCCAGGGACTGCACCACCTCGGCCCTGTGGTCGGAGCGGAGGATATCGAAGGAGACGGGGCGCTCGTAGCCGTTGAGGTTGTCGTTGAGGCCGGAATTCTCGTCCACGAACAGGGGGGCGGAGACCCGGTACAGGTTCAGCTTGGCCCCCAGGTTATCTTCAAACAGCCGCTTTAACAGGCTGATGGCTTTCTGGGTATCATAGATGGAGAGTATGCTCTTGTAGCCTTGGGGTATGGTAGTCTTCATTTGTTTTTCTCCTGCTTCTTTTTATCTTTCTCCTCGGGGCGGCTGAGCAGCTCCACTATCTTCTGATAGTAGCCCTCGGCGTCCCGGCGGAAGTTTTTCTGTATCAGCTTGGCCTGCTCCTCGTTGGCGCAGAGGAAGCTCAGGTGTATTATCTCCCCCACCCCGTCGGACATGGCCAGCTCCACGGTGATGCCGCCCTGGCTCTCCTTGTACTTGGCAGTTATCATGGCGGCCCGGCGCATGCGCTCCTCCACCGGGGCTATGAGCTTTCTTGCCTTGGCGCGCACGGAATAGGGCAGGCTGCTCTCCACGGCGTCGGCATTTCTTGCGCCCTTCTCGGTGATGCAGTAGCCCTCCTCGTTTTCGTCGATGTGCCCGGTCTCCACCAGCTCCGCCAGGCAGTCGGCATAGTCGAAGTAGCCCACGCCGCTGTCGCACTGGCACAGCTCCGCCAGAGTCTCCGGGTCCACCGTCCCCGGCAGGCGGCGCAGGATATACAGTATGAGGATCTTTATATCCAGCTTTTCATGGATGAATCCAAGACGTTCCATGAGCACCTCCAAACAGTAATTCATCATATTATATACTGTAGTCCCGGCTTTTTTCAAGTCTTAATTGACACACTGCCGCCGGCGGCGCATACACTGTACTGAAGATTCTTCAATCCAGACAATAGGAGGTATATCCATGGCCGACAGAGTTGTGCCCGGGCCGGTTGAAAGCTCGGCAAACATTCGAGAAGCCGTATGTATCAATACCAGAAAGATATTCGACAGCTGCAGAGATAAGGACTGCGTGGACGATTTGCGGGTCTTCCCCACCGTCTCTTCCCAGTCCTACATAGAAAACGCCCTGAGTATCCGTCCCAAGCGGGCAGAGCTGCTCTATGTAGACGTGAACGTGGAACCGGTGACCTTCAACCGGGGCTGCTACACCGTGGACTGCACCTACTTCTACCGCATCACCGCCGAGACCTTCCCCGCCGGCCAGACCTGCACCGGCCTTGCGGTGTTTGACAAGCGGGTCATGCTCTTCGGCAGTGTGGGCAGCGTCAAGTCCTTCTCCTCCGACAGCGTGCTGCCGGTGGCGGATATAGACGACCTGCCCGTGGCGGTGGTGAACTCCGTGGACCCCATCTGCCTGCACTGCAAGCTGGTGGACGCCGAGTGCCTGCTGCCCACGGAGCTGGAGCAGAGGAGCATCCCCTCCTTTATAACCTCCGCTTTCGGCGAGTCCCTCATCCTCACGGACACCGCCCGGCGCTGGTTTGCCACCATAGGCCAGTTCAGCATCATCCGTCTGGAGCGGGACACCCAGCTGCTCATCCCCGCCTACGACTACTGCCTGCCCGACAAGGAGTGCCCCGGCACCATCACCGAGGATGACCCCTGCACCCTCTTCAGCCGCATCCGCTTCCCGGTGGAGGAATTCTTCCCTCCCGACAGCGTCTGCGACTGTGACGACTACCGCAGCATGAAATGAAAAAAGCCTCCCGTGTGGGAGGCTTTTTTTAGCTTGTCAAAGAAGGCTATGCCTTCTTTACTTGGCCTGCGCCGCGGCGGCTTTCAGCCTGGCCAGGTCGTTATCGTCCGGGTGGCTCAGGGCTGCGTCGAAATTTGCCAGCATGGCGGAGCGCCGGGGGCTATCCTCCATCTGCATGTAGCGCTCTCTCACGCTCATGGGCATTTTGCCCTGGCACATGAAGCTGCCGCAGACCTCAACTTCCGGCCCCAGGTTTGCCTTTACCCGGCCAAGTATCTGCTCAAAATATGCGGGAGCTCCGCCGAAGCCGGCGGTGCCGAAGAGGAACAGCTTCTGCTTGCTAAGGCTCTTGATAAATTCGGCGCAGCCCTCGTCGCAGCTGCCCTTGTCGGTCCAGAAGCCCAGGTATATCATGTCCGCCTCCAGGGCCTTGGCGTCCGGTCCGCCGAAATAGACGCAGTCTCCCTGGGGCAGGGCCTCCTTCAGAGCCTGGGCCAGCATCCGGGTGTTGCCTGTACGGCTGCTGTAAACTATGGAATAAGTCATCATTTTTCCTTCCTTTCATATATGCAGTGCACGCCCCGGTGGGACATCATGCCCCCGAGACATTCCCTGTTGCAGCGTATGCAGCGGTTTATCTCCCCCGTCCGGCCCTCCGCCACCTTTTTGGGCCAGTCCGCATCGGCTATCAGCTGGCGGCTCATGGCGATGCAGTCCATGCGCTCCGCCTCCAGCTGGGCCTCCGCAAAGTCCGGGTCGGTGAAGCCGCCCACGGCGCAGACCGGCCGCTCCGTCAGGCCCCGCACCCGGTCGCAGAAGTCCAGGAAACAGCCCTCCCCTCCGAAATAGGGGTGGTCCTTCGGGGGTATGGCGTCGCCAAGCTTGCCGTGGTTTGCCAATGTCACGTGGAAGCTGGTGACTCCCGCCTTCTCCAGCAGCGGGACAAAGACCCCCAGCTCCTCCTCCAGCACCCCGGCGTTGCCGTAGTGGGGCTGCTCCCGGCGCACCGCCAGCTTGTAATCTATGGGCAGCTCCGGCAGGCGGCTGCGGATGGCGGCCACCGCCTCCGCGGCAAAGCGGGCCCTGTTCTCCGGGCTGCCGCCGTAGCAGTCGCTGCGGCTGTTGAACAGGGCTGAACTGAGGCTGCCGCACATCCTGTCCCCGTGGACCTGGACCATGTCAAAGCCGGCCTCCACCGCCCGCTCCGCCGCCGGACCGAAGGCGGAGCTTATCTCCCTCAGCCTCTCCTCCGGCAGACCGCTTATATATGGACCCAGGTCCCGGTTCATCAGCTCCCTCAGCTCGTCGTGGGAGATGTGCCCGCTCAGCATCCCCGGGACATATTTCAGCATCCCCTTGAAATTGGAGTCGGACTGGTGCAGCTGGGCGCATATCAGACAGCCCTCTCCGTGCACGGTATCCGCCAGTTTCTTGTACCATTCAAAGCCCTTCTTGCCAAACAGCGAGGCGAAGCCCCCGGGCAGCACCGGCACGTCCCCTATTATTATCATGGCGCAGCCCCCGGCGGCTATCTTTCTCAAACGCTCCAGCTGCTCCTCCCCCCGGAGCCCCAGGGTGGTAGGTGCAAAGATCATCCTGTTTTTCAAAGTGATGCCGCCGTAATCCAGCGGGCTTGTCAAGACCTCGTACATCAAACTTCTTTTTCCTTTCGTCTCAGCTTTGCCAGCAGCTCCAGCTCCTCCGGTTCCAGGGCGGCAAGCCTTTTCTTGACTTAGTCAAGTATAGTCTTTTTGCTTGACTAAGTCAAGCATATTCTCAAAAAAATTGTGGACAGAGTTTAAACATTGCCGGGCTCCCTTTTACAAAGCTGCTGACCGGAAAGTCTCTCGGCTTTCCGGTCAGCAGCTCAAAATATTTTACAGCGTCCTTGGGCGCTCACACGATGTGGATGACGCCGAAGGTGATAAGGGTCATGATGGTGGCGGCTATGCACACCCCCAGGAAAATGCAGGGCACGGAGCTCTTCAGGCGCATGTCCAGCAATGCTGCAATGAGGGCGCCGGTCCAGGCACCGGTACCGGGCAGGGGTATGGCCACGAAGATGAGCAGGCCCAGGGGGCCGTACTTTTTCACCGTCTCCCCTTTCAGGTGGGCCTTATTCTCCAACTTGGTGATGAAGCTGTCCATCTTTTCAAAGTGGGCCCGGAGCCAGACGAAGACACGCCGGATGTACACCACTATAAAGGGCACGGGTATCATATTGCCCACCAGGGCGGCGGTGAGGGCCAGGGGGTAGTCCAGGCCCAGGGCTATGCCATAGGGCAGCCCGGCTCTCAGCTCCACTATGGGGAGCATGGATATGAAAAAAGTTGTGAGGAATCTGCCGGCGTCGGTGGCCGTCAACCATTCAAACATGTATTTTCTCCAAGTTCAGTATTTAGCTTGCCGGTATACAGCCGGCGACGGCGCTGATTATAACATATGCGCTTCCAGGGCGCAAGTCATAAAGTTTTTAATTTACAACGTTTTGGGGCTTTCCGGCCAGGAAGCAGCGGATATTCTCCTCAGTGCAGTCCATGATGCGCTGGCGGCTCTCCTTGGGGGCCCAGCTGATGTGGGGAGTGATGAGGCAATTTTTGGCGCTGAGCAAAGGGTTGCCGTCACTGATAGGCTCGCTGCTCACCACGTCCACCGCCGCTGCGGCCACCTTGCCGCAGTTCAGGGCCTCGGCCAGGTCCTGCTCCACCACCAGGGCGCCCCGGCTGTTGTTTATCAAAATCACGCCGTCCTTCATTTTTGCAATGGTGTCTTTATTGATGATGCCCACGGTCTCCGGGAAGGCCGGGCAGTGGAGGGAGATGACGTCGGAGCGCGCCAGCAGCTCCTCCAGCTCCACATATTCGGCTATCTTTGCCCCGCTCTCGCTGCGGCTGCGGTTGTAGGCCAGCACCTTCATGCCCAGGGCGGAGGCAATGCGCCCCACGGCCTGGCCGATGCGGCCGAAGCCAATGATGCCCATGGTCTTGCCGGAGAGCTCGATCATGGGGTAGTCCCAGAAGCACCAGTCGCCGCAGGCGGCCCACTTGCCCTGGTGCACCGCCCGGTCATGGTATCCGGCGTGGCCGCAGACCTCCAGCAGCAGGGCTATGGCGAACTGGGCCACGGAGTCGGTGCCGTAGGCGGGGACGTTGGACACGGGTATGCCCTTCTCCCGGGCGTAGACGTAGTCGATGGGGTCGTAGCCCGTGGCCTGCACGGCGATGAAGCGGATGTTGGGGCAGGCGTCTATGACTCGTCTGGTGACCTTGGACTTGTTGGCAATGACGATCTCCGAATCGGCTATGCGCCTTATCACCTCATTCTCGTCAGCGGTGGAGTGGTCATAAACCCTCAGCTCCCCGAACTGCTCATACTGCTCCCAGCTCAGGTCCCCGGGATTCATGGTATATCCGTCAATAACAGTAAGTTTCATTCCGCATACCTCTTCAAATATTTCAGCAGTTGAGCAGGGCGGCGGCGGCGGAGCCGGGGAGGGTGGTCTCACTGCCCACCATGAGCTTGAAGTGCAGCCCCAGCTTTTCCCTGCCCTCCGTCTCCAGCAGGCTCTCCAGAGCCGGCCGGTAGTGGTGGCTGCGCTGGACCAGGGAGCCCTCGGCGCAGATGCACACCGGCTTTTCCGCCTCCTTCCCCGCCCCGATGAGCAGGGCGATGGCCAGAAGGTTGACGCACATGCAGCGGGCGGAGCGCAGGAACAGGGCCAGGCTCAGCTCCCGGATGAACTCGGCGTCGGCGGGGCAGTCGGCTATCTCCTCCAGCCCCTCTCCGGCGGACCAGGCGTCGATTACGGAGGAATCGATATGTCCCAGGGCCCGGGCCTTTTCCAGGCTGCCGGAGCCGATAAAGCCCTCCTCCCCGGCGGCCAGGAGCATCAGGCGGCACAGCTCCCCCAGGTAGACCCCGGCGGTCTTCTTTTCAAAGTCCTTGTCCCCCGGGTTGTTGCTCTCCCGGTCCAGCAGCAGGTCGAAGTCCCCGCTCTCTATGCCGTCGTACATGCCGGACTCCAGATTTACCAGCATGCCCCGGCTGCCCTTCAGAGCCAGCTTCTCTATCATCTCCCTGGGCACCGATGTGCAGGTGTTGGTGCCGGTGCCGCTAATCTGGCCTATAAAGCCGCTGTAAGCGCTTTTGTCCAGAGTCACCGCTCCGCCCAGCAGGGCCGCTGCAGTGTCGTTGAGTATGACTATCTTCTTGCCGTCGATACCCCGGCGGCGGAGCTCCTCCTTCAGGGAGGCGGCCACCAGCCGGCCCTCGCAGCCCTTGATGACTACTTCCTTGTCGATGCGCTTGACCCGGCCGTCCATGTCCGGGGTTATCTCCGCATTGTAGGAAAAGCAGAAGCCTATCACGTCGGTCCTGTCCATAAGATGCTGGATGTGGTCGGCGGTAAAGGAGATGAACTCCTCCCAGGTGCAGGGCGCCTCGATGCCGGGCATTTTCCAGCGGCCCAGCTCCTCCACCCGATAAGCACCCCCGCCAAAGCGCACCAGGGCGCTGCGGAAGTTGGTGCCTCCCGCGTCGATGACCGCGGCGCAGGAGCCCTCGGGCACGGCGCCGTCGTTGCTGAGATATGTAGCTATCATGGGCAGGGAGCTCTTCTCCCCTTTAAGGCCCCGGCGCATATCCTCCGCCATGGCCCCGGCCAGCTCCGCCGGAACTATACGCTCCGGCTCCATGCGGTGTTTTACCAGAAAATCATGGGCTAGGCTCATTTGAAATCCCCTCTCTTTACATCGTCAAAAGACCGGCGGGGTATTGCCGCCGGTCTTGAATCCTTGTTGCCGCGGCTCCGCTTATTTGGCGGGCTCGTCGGACTTGACGCACTCCAGCACGCCGCTGGCCAGGCCTGCCAGGCCCTGGATCTCGCTGGGAATGATTATCTTGGTGGCCTTGCCGTTGGCTGCGGCAGAGAAGGCGTCCAGAGCCTTCAGCTTCACCACTGCCTCTGTGGGAGCCGCCTCGTTTATCAGGCGGATGCCTTCGGCGGTGGCGGTCTGGACCTTCAGTATGGCCTCGGCCTGGCCTTCGGCCTCCAGTATCTGCTGCTGCTTCTTGGCGTCGGCCCGGAGTATGGCGGATTCCTTCTCGCCTTCGGCCTCCAGGATGGCGGCCCGCTTCTCGCCCTCGGCCCGGAGTATGGCCTCGCGGCGTTCGCGCTCGGCCTTCATCTGCTTCTCCATGGCGTTTTGTATCTCCTTGGGAGGCAGGATGTTCTTCAGCTCGACCCGGTTGACCTTGATGCCCCAGGGGTCGGTGGCCTCGTCCAGGATGGTGCGCATCTTGGAGTTGATGATGTCGCGGCTGGTGAGGCACTGGTCCAGCTCCAAGTCGCCTATGATGTTACGCAGGGTGGTGGCGGAGAGGTTCTCGATGGCCACCAGGGGCTGCTCTATGCCGTAGGTGTAGAGCTTGGGGTCGGTGATCTGGAAGTAGACCACGGTGTCTATCTGCATGGTGACGTTATCCTTGGTGATAACGGGCTGGGGCGGGAAGTCCGCCACCTGCTCCTTCAGGGATACTATCTTGGCGACCCGCTCCACAAAGGGGAGTTTGAAGTGGATGCCCACGGTCCAGGTGGTCTTGTATGCCCCGAGAAACTCGATGACAAAGGCCTTGGCCTGCTGCACAATGCGTATGCAGCGGATCAGGATGATCACGATCACCAGGATCAGTGCGATAAGAACGTACTGCATGTTTTGTCCTCCTATAGATCTTTTTGAAAAACTTTACTTTACGATGAGCTTTACGCCCTCGATACGTACTACGGTCATAGTCTGCCCCACGGCGGCCTTGGTATCCGCATCCTCGGTGCGTGCGGTCCAGACCTTGCCGCCCACGGTGACGGCGCCCAGGCCCAGCACATTGTCTATGGCCTCGGTGACCACGCACTCCTGGCCGATGAGCATGTCCGCATTGGTGGGGGTGGTCCTGGAGTTGACGTATTTCTTGGCCAGGGGCCTTGTGAGGATAAGGCTGACTATGGAGATGACCAGGAACCAGACCACCTGGAGCCACAGGGGTGCCCCCACGATGGCGGAGAGCAGAGCGGCCAGAGCGCCCAGAGCAAACCAGATGGACACCAGGCCCGGCACCACGCCTTCTATCACCAGCAAAATGATCATCAGCACCAGCCAGACCGCCGGCATGTTCACGCTTATAGGTTCGTATACTAAAGGCATTGCGTCTCCTTTCCCCATTTCCGGCTCACCGGAAAATGAAAAACGTATTTCTATGCATTTGATTATATCTTGTCATTCAATTTTACGCAAGAGCTTTTACTGTCATAAATCAAATTTTAAGTAATCTTTACATTTGCCGCCTCGCCTCCCCCGGCCTGAAAAAAGCTTCTTTACTTTTTGGATTTATTGATGTAACATATTAAATGGTGAATGAAAAACGCTTATGGAGGTAATTATGAACAAGCTTCCCAAGAAGCCCCGCAACGAGAACATGTACAAGGCCATACTCAGCCTGCGGGATGTGGATGAGTGCATGCGCTTTTTTGACGACCTGTGCACCGTGTCCGAGCTCATGGCCATGGAGCAGCGCTACCAGGTGGCCAGCTGCCTCAACGAGGGCATGATCTACAACGACATTCTGGCGGAGACCGGCGCTTCCAGCGCCACCATCAGCCGGGTCAACCGCTCCCTGCAATACGGCAGCGGCGGCTATTCCATAGTGTTCGACCGCATGAAGGAGCAGGAGAAGTGAGCTGCTACGGCTCTCTCGCCCCCTGGTATGACAGGCTCACCGGCGACGTGCCCTATGGGGAGTTTGCGGATTTTTATGAAAAGGAGTTCCGGCAGCAGGAGGGTGAGTTCCGCCTGCTGCTGGATCTGTGCTGCGGCACCGGCACCCTCAGCTGCCTGCTGGCCCGCCGGGGCTATGACATGATAGCCGTGGACTCCTCCACGGACATGCTCATGGAGGCCCAGGCCAAGGCCGCCGGGCTGGAGCCCCCTCCCCTGTTCTTGTGCCAGGATGCCGCCGGACTGGACCTGTACGGCACGGTGGACGCCGCAGTCTGCTCCCTGGACGGGATGAACTACATTCCCCCCGAGCAGCTGCCGGAGGTCTTTCACCGCCTGCATCTGTTCATCCGTCCCGGCGGGCTGCTCATCTTCGATATCCGCACCCCGGACTTTCTCAGAAGCCTGGATGGGGAGATATTCGTGGACGAGAAGGAAGACCTGCTCTGCCTTTGGCGGGCGGACTTTGAGGAGGAGCTGCCGGCCGTTATCTACGGCATGGACATCTTTTCCCGCCGGGGCAGGCTCTGGGAGCGGGAGAGCGAGGAGCACGTGGAGTACGCCCATGAGCCCCGGGAGCTGAAAGAGCTTCTGGAGCAGGCGGGCTTTTGCGGCGTGGCTCTCCGCAGCGACTGCCCCCAGGGAAACCAGGGCCGGCTTTTCATTACAGCAGTGAGACAGCAATAGGAGCGATTTATGGATAAGATAATCAGAGCCACCGCCGGTGACGGTTTTATAAAGATGGCGGTCATCACCGCCAGGGACATGGTGCAGCGGGCCAGGGATATACACGGCACATCCCCCACGGCCTCCGCGGCCCTGGGGCGCAGTCTCTGCGCCGCCTCCCTGATGGGGGAGATGATGAAGGAGGATGAGGCCACCCTCACCCTGCGCATAAACGGCGGCGGGCCCATAGGCAGCATCGTGGCCGTGTCCGACTCCGGCGGCAACGTCCGGGGCTACGTGGGCGACCCCTCCGTGGAGCTGCCTCTCCGCTCCGACGGGAAGCTGGATGTGGGCGGCGCCGTGGGCCGGGAGGGCATGCTCACCGTCAGCCGGGACATCGGGCTGAAGGAGCCCTACATCGGCTCCACGGAACTGGTCAGCGGCGAGATAGCCGAGGACGTCACCGCCTACCTGCTGGAGAGCGAGCAGGTGCCCTCCGCCTGCGCCCTGGGCGTGCTGGTAGACACCGACCTGAGCATAAAGGCCGCCGGCGGCTTTATTGTCCAGCTGATGCCCGGGGCCGACGAGGGGCTCATAGACCGGCTGGAGGAGAACATCTTCACCATGGACCAGCTCACCACCATCCTCAGCGAGGACGGGGAGGAGGAGCTGTTCCGCCAGGTGCTCAAAGGCTTTGAGTACCATGTGGTGGCTGAGGTGCCGGTGGAATACCGCTGCTATTGCAGTCGGGAGCGGGTGGAGGAGGCCCTCAGCTGCATAGAGCTCTCCGAGCTGGAGGATATGATAGCCCAGGGCCGGGAGATAACGGTCAGCTGCCAGTTCTGCGACAAAGTGTACAGCTTCAGCGTTGACCAGCTGCACGGTATAGCGGAGCGGAAAAGCGGCGAGGCCGGCAGCGTTTCAGAGGGGGGAATGAGCCCCCTCTCAGGGGATATAAAGGGCTGAAATAAAATTTATAAAAAATTGAAATAGGTGTTGACAAATCGGGAATTATTTAGTATTATTACCTAGCTGTCACGCGGGAGCATAGCTCAGCTGGTTAGAGCACCTGCCTTACAAGCAGGGGGTCACTGGTTCGAGTCCAGTTGTTCCCACCACCTATAGTATGCCTCTGTAGCTCAGTCGGTAGAGCAGCGGACTGAAAATCCGCGTGTCGTTGGTTCAATTCCGACCGGAGGCACCACCTGCAAGCTATCTTGCAGGTATCTGCGGGCATAGCTCATCCGGTAGAGCGCCACCTTGCCAAGGTGGAGGTAGCGAGTTCGAGCCTCGTTGCCCGCTCCAAGTCAATCGTTATGCGGGCCTTCCGCCCGCATAACTGCTATATGGCGCCATAGCCAAGTGGTAAGGCAGCGGACTGCAAATCCGCGATTCCCCAGTTCAAATCTGGGTGGCGCCTCCACGTCGGAACAAAGTCCGCTTTGCTCCGACGTTTTTTTATTTTCCTATGGTAAATAAAAAACGCCATCCCCTCTGCATCAATTCCCTAAAGGAGGCCGATATATGCCCGATATAGATGAGATCCGAGAGCGCTTTTCCTCAGACCGCTTTGCCGTCGAGGCAGCCGGGGCGCATATAGACCTGGCGGAGCCGGGCCATGCAGTATGCTTCATGGAGCTCAGGCCCATCCACTTAAACTCCGATTCTGCCCCCATGGGCGGGGCCATCTTCACCCTGGCGGACTTTGCCTTTGCCGTGGCCTCCAACGCATATAGCGACAGGGTCACCGTCACCCAGCAGATTTCGGCGGAGTTCCTCTCCGCCGCCAGGGGCAGCTCCCTCATTGCCGAGGCCCGCTGCATGAGGCAGGGCCGCAGAAGCTGCTTCTACACCGTGGATGTGAAGGATGAGCTGGGCACAGAAGTGGCCTATTTCACCGTCAACGGCCGCATCCTCTCCCCCGCTGCCCGGGGCGCAAAAGATTGAGCACTGTCCACCTGCGGCTTTGCCCTGCGCCCTGCCAAGCCCGAAGCATTCAAAAAATCCCGCAGACGGATTTTCCCCGTCTGCGGGATTTTTATATTGCCATATTCAGCCTGTGGGCTTACTTCATAGCCTCGGCGGTAGCCACGGCCACAGCCACGGTAGCGCCCACCATGGGGTTGTTGCCCATGCCCAGGAAGCCCATCATCTCCACGTGAGCGGGGACGGAGGAGGAACCTGCAAACTGAGCGTCGGAGTGCATACGGCCCATGGTATCGGTCATGCCGTAGGAGGCAGGGCCGGCGGCCATGTTGTCCGGGTGGAGGGTACGGCCGGTGCCGCCGCCGGAGGCCACGGAGAAGTACTTCTTACCCTGCTCGATGCATTCCTTCTTGTAGGTGCCTGCAACGGGGTGCTGGAAGCGGGTGGGGTTGGTGGAGTTGCCGGTGATGGACACGTCCACGCCCTCGGAGTGCATGATGGCCACGCCCTCACGGACGTCGTCTGCGCCGTAGCAGCGGACGTTGGCCCGCTCGCCCTCGGAGTAGCGGATCTCACGGACGATCTTCAGCTCGCCGGTGAAGTAGTCGAACTGGGTCTGGACATAGGTGAAGCCATTGATACGGGAGATTATCTGGGCGGCGTCCTTGCCGAGACCGTTGAGGATGACGCGCAGAGGCTCCTTGCGGGCCTTGTTGGCGTTCTTCACGATACCGATGGCGCCCTCGGCGGCGGCGAAGGACTCGTGGCCGGCCAGGAAGGCGAAGCACTTGGTGTCGTCGCTGAGGAGCATGGCGCCCAGGTTGCCGTGGCCCAGACCCACCTTGCGGTCCTCAGCCACGGAGCCGTCCAGGCAGAAGCTCTGGAGGCCCACGCCGATGAGCTTTGCGGCCTCGGCGGCGGTCTTCACGCCGGACTTGATGGCAATGGCGGCGCCAACGCAGTAAGCCCAGCAGGCGTTCTCAAAGCAGATGGGCTGGATGCCCTTGACTATCTCGTAGGGGTCGAAGCCTTTGGCCTTGCAGATCTCTCTGCACTCTTCCACAGAACCGATGCCGTACTGGGAGAGGACGCCGTTGATCTTGTTTATTCTTCTGTCGTAGTTCTCAAACAGAGCCATTATCTTGTCCTCCTTTATTATTCCTGACGGGGGTCTATGTACTTGGCAGCGGCATCCCACTGACCGTAGTGACCGGTAGCCTTCTTCATTGCCTCATTGGCGTCGTCGCCCTTCTTTATGAAGTCCATCATCTTGCCAAGGCTCACGAACTCATAGCCGATGATCTCGTCTTCCTTGTTGAGAGCGATCTTGGTGACATAGCCCTCGGTGAGCTCCAGGTAGCGGGGTCCCTTCTCCTTGGTGGCGAACATGGTGCCCACCTGGGAGCGCAGGCCCTTGCCCAGGTCTTCCAGGGAAGCGCCGATGGCCAGGCCGTCCTCGGAGAAAGCGGACTGGGAGCGACCGTAAACTATCTGCAGGAACAGCTCCCGCATGGCGGTGTTGATGGCGTCGCACACCAGGTCGGTGTTGAGAGCCTCAAGGATGGTCTTGCCGATGAGTATCTCGGAAGCCATGGCGGCGGAGTGGGTCATGCCGGAGCAGCCCAGAGTCTCCACCAGAGCCTCTTCGATGATGCCGTTTTTGATGTTCAGGGTAAGCTTGCAGGCGCCCTGCTGGGGAGCGCACCAGCCGATGCCGTGGGTGAAGCCGGAGATGTCGGAGATTTCCTTGGCCTGGACCCACTTGCCCTCCTCGGGGATGGGGGCGGGGCCATGGTATGCGCCCTTGGCAACGGGGCACATATGCTTTACTTCGGTAGTATAGATCATAGCAATTTCCCTTCTATTCAAAAAATGATAAACGGATTTGGTCTGCCGGGGTCCTTACTTCAGGATAAGGGATTCGCCGGTCATTTCCCTGGGCTGCTCCAGGCCCATCACGTCCAGGATGGTGGGAGCGATGTCCGCCAGCTTGCCGTCCTTCAGGCCGATGCCGGCCATGCACACGGTAAAGGGCACGGGGTTGGTGGTATGGGCGGTGTTCACCTTGCCGTTTTCGTCGAACATGCAGTCGGCATTGCCGTGGTCGGCGGTGACGATGAGCACGGTGTCCGGGTGCTTTGCCACTTCCTCCATGATCTTGCCCATGCACTCGTCCACGGTCTCAACGGCCTTGACAGCCGCCTCCATGACGCCGGTGTGGCCCACCATGTCGCAGTTGGCGAAGTTGCAGACCACCAGGGCGTACTTGTCGGAAGCGATGGCCTCCACGCACTTGTCCGCCACTTTCCTGGCGCTCATCTCCGGCACCAGGTCATAGGTGGCGTACTCCTTGGGGGAGGGCACCAGGCAGCGCTCCTCGCCCTCGGTCTGCTTCTCCACGCCGCCGTTGAAGAAGAAGGTCACATGGGCGTACTTCTCCGTCTCGGCCACACGGAACTGCTTGAGGCCGCAGGCGCTGATATAGTCGCCCAGGGTGTTCTCGATGACCTCGGGGGGGTAAGCTATGGGCAGGGGCAGGGTCTCGTCGTACTGGGCGGTGCACACATAGCTGAGAGGATAGACGGTCTTCTTTCTGTTGAAGCCGTCGAAGTCGGGCAGGTTCAGGGCCCAGGTCATCTCCCTGGCCCGGTCGGGGCGGAAGTTCATGAAGATGACGCTGTCTCCCTGGTTGATTACGCCTTCAGGGCAGCAGACAACGGGCTTTACAAACTCGTCGGTGATGTCCTGGGCGTAGCTGGCCTCAATGGCGTGGACGGGGTCGGCGTCGGCAATGCCCTCGCCGCAGACTATGGCGTTGTAGCCCTGCTCCACACGGTCCCAGCGCTTGTCCCTGTCCATGCCGTAGAAGCGGCCCTGGACGGTGGCAATGCGGGCGTTGCCCAGCTCTTCGCACTTTTCCTTCAGCTGCTTGATGAAGCCCGCTCCGCTCTTGGGGGCCACGTCGCGGCCGTCCAGGAAGCAGTGGACATAGACCTTCTCCACGCCCCGCTGCTTTGCCATATCCAGGATGCCGAAGATATGGCTCAGGTGGCTGTGGACTCCGCCGGTGGACATGAGGCCCAGGATGTGCAGGGCCTTGTTGTTGGCCTTGGCGTCCTCCATGGCCTTGATATACACGGGGTTTTCAAAGAACTTGCCGTTTTCAATCTCCTGGCTCATCTTGGGCAGGATCTGGAAGACCACCCGGCCGGCGCCGATGTTGGTGTGTCCCACCTCGGAGTTGCCCATCTGGCCCTGGGGCAGGCCCACATCCAGCCCGGAGGCGGAGAGCTTGCAGCAGGGGTTCTGAGAGAAGAGCCTGTCCAGATTGGGCTTCTTGGCCTGGGCGATGGCGTTGCCGGCAGTGGGGGCGGCCAGGCCGTAGCCGTCAAGAATGATAAGAACTGCTTTGTTAGTCATTGAAGTTCCTTCTTGTCAAAAAAGTTTATAGGCCGGGCTCAGCCCTGGTCGGTGGCCTTGATGATGGTGGCGAAGTCCACGGGCTTGAGGGAAGCGCCGCCGATGAGGCCGCCGTCGATGTCGGGCTGGGCCAGGAGCTCCTGGGCGTTCTTGGCGTTCATGCTGCCGCCGTAGAGTATGCTGACGGCGCGGGCGGGGCGGGCGCCGTAGATGCCCCGGATGACGGCGCGGATGCCTTCGCAGACTTCCTGGGCCTGCTCTGCGGTGGCGGTCTTGCCGGTGCCGATGGCCCAGATGGGCTCATAGGCGATGACGCAGCGGCGCAGCTGGCTGGCGTCGATGCCGCTGAGGGCGGCCTTCACCTGATAGGCCACATACTCCATGGTCAGGTCGCACTCCCGCTGCTCCAGGCTCTCGCCCACGCAGATGATGGGAATGATGCCCTTGTCCAGCAGGGCCTTGGCCTTGGCGTTTACCAGCATGTCGTCCTCGCCGTGGTACTGGCGGCGCTCGGAGTGGCCCACGATGCAGTACTTGGCTCCCACGTCGGAGAGCTGGCTGGCGGAGACTTCGCCGGTGTAAGCGCCCTTTTCAAAGCAGCTCACGTCCTGGCCGCCGGCTGCCACCTTGCAGTCCTTGCCGGCCTTGACCATGGCGGGGACCATGACGCCGGGGACGCACAGCACCATCTCGCAGGTGCGGGCCTTGGGGAGGTTTGCCTTCAGTTCTTCCATGAAGGGTTTGATCTCGGATGCCAGCATGTTCATTTTCCAGTTGCCGGCAATTACGGTCTTGCGGTACTTTCTGTTCATTCCTTTTTCTCCATCAAAAGTTTAAGCTGAATAATATTGCCGCCCCGCCGCCGCTGAGACGGCGGGGAAACATTGACTTACTTGTCCAACAGGCAGGCCACGCCGGGCAGCTCTTTGCCTTCCAGAAACTCCAGGCTGGCGCCGCCGCCGGTGGAGATGTGGGTAATCTTGTCGGCGAAGCCCAGCTTCTCAACGGCAGCCGCGCTGTCGCCGCCTCCCACGATGGTCACTGCGCCGGACTCGGCCAGGGCCTTGGCCATGGCCTTGGTGCCCACGGCGAACTTGTCGAACTCGAACACGCCCATGGGCCCGTTCCAGACGATTGTGCCGGCGCCCTTGACGGCGGCGGTGTAGAGCTCGATGGTCTTGGGGCCGATGTCCATGCCCATCATGTCGGCGGGGATATCGCCCTCGGCGGTGACGGCCTCGGCCTCGGCGCTGAACTCGGCGGCGCAGAGGTGGTCAACGGGCAGCAGGAACTTGACGCCCTTGGCCTTGGCCTTCTCTATCATATCCTTGGCATAGTCCAGACGGTCGGCCTCCAGCAGGCTCTTGCCTATCTCGTGGCCCTGGGCCTTCAGGAAGGTGTAGGACATGCCGCCGCCGATGATGATGGTGTCGGCCTTCTCCAGGAGGTTGTTGATGACGTTTATCTTATCGGAGACCTTGGCGCCGCCCAGCACTGCCACGAAGGGGCGCTTGGGGTCGTCCAGGGCCTTGCCCATGATGCTCAGCTCCTTGTTCACCAGCAATCCGGAGTAGGCGGGCAGGTAAGCGGCGACGCCGGCGGTGGAGGCGTGGGCCCGGTGCACGGTGCCGAAGGCGTCGGAGACGAAGATCTCGGCCATGTCGGCCAGGGCCTTGGCGAAGTCTGCGCCGTTCTTCTCCTCGCGGATATCGAAGCGGAGGTTCTCAAGAAGCATTATCTGGCCGGGCTGGAGAGCTGCGGCCTTGGCCTGGGCGTCCTCACCGATGATGTCCTTGGCAAAGATGACTTCCTGGCCCAGCAGCTCGCTGAGGTGCTTTGCAACGGGGGCGAGGGTCAGCTTGGTCTTCCACTCCCCTTTGGGCTTGCCCAGGTGGGAGCAGGCGATGACGGCGGCGCCGTTGTCCAGCAGGTACCTGATGGTGGGCAGAGCGGCGACGATGCGCTTGTCGCTGGTGATCTCGCCGGTCTCCTTGTTCTGAGGAACGTTGAAATCGCAGCGGAGAAGGACCTTCTTGCCCTTGACGTCAACATCATAAATTGTCTTCTTGTTGTAGTTCATGATATATCCTCCTAAAATAATTGTTCGCGGTTTTGGTTTACTCCGACATTGAGCCGGTGCGCAGCAGGCCCGGGAAGCCTTGCTGCCTCAGCGCCTCATATGCCAGTATAGCAACGGAGTTTGAAAGATTCAAGCTCCGGGCCTCACTAATCATGGGGATGCGGATACATCTGTCCCGGTACTTTTCTCTCAGCCACTGGGGCAGCCCGGCGGTCTCCTTGCCGAAGAGCAGGGCAATGTCCCCGCTCATATCCACCTGGTGGTAAGAGTGGGGCGCTTTGGTGGTGGCCAGGTATATGTTATTATCACCGTTTTTTGAAAAGTACTCCTCAATGCTTTGATATTCAAAGATGCTCACCAGATACCAGTAGTCCAGCCCGCAGCGTTTTACCATTTTATCGGAGATATCGAAGCCCAGGGGATGGATGAGGTGCAGCCTTGCGCCGGTGGCGGCGCAGGTCCTGGCGATGGCTCCGGTGTTGTGGGGTATCTCCGGCTCCACAAGGACAATATCAAGCATGGCAGCCCTTCCTTTGCTCAGATGAAAAAGTAATCTCTGTATCTTTTTCATCTACATATTAGCACAAAAATCAGAAAAATCATGTACTTTTTTTCGTTTTTTTGCGATTCTTGCATATTAGACAAATAGGGGCTATAATCAGCAGTGTCAGAGGGGCAATTATTGTCAATTTGCATATGTTATTTAATTATCAAAATGCGTTTTTAAAGGAACTATGACATGGAAATAGTATGTAATTTATGTCCCAGAAACTGCGGCCTTCTGCGGGGTGAAAAGGGCGGCGGATTTTGTCTCAGTCCGGCCCTGCCCAAGGTGGCCCGGGCGGCCCCTCACTATGGGGAGGAGCCCTGCATCGGCGGCAGCCGTGGCACCGGAGCTGTGTTCTTCACCGGCTGCAATCTCCGCTGCGTGTTCTGCCAGAACCGGGAGATAAGCCGGGGCCAGGGCGGCCGGGTGCTCACGGTGCCCCAGCTGCGGGAGCTGTTTTTGAAGCTGCGGGATATGGGGGTCTCCTCCCTGGACCTGGTCACCGGCGCCCACTACACTCCCTGGATAGCCGAGGCCCTCAGCGGCCTGGAGCTGGGTATCCCCGTGGTGTGGAACAGCTCCGGCTATGAGAGCGTGGAGAGCTTAAGGCAGCTGGAGGGTCTGGTGCAGGTGTACATGCCGGACTTTAAATATTGGAAGGGAGAGCTTGCCCGGCGCTACTCCGGGGCGGAGGACTACCCCCAGGTGGCAAAGGCGGCCATAAAGGAGATGTACCGCCAGGTGGGGCCCTATGAGCTGGACGGCGAGGGGCTTATGCGCCGGGGCCTTCTTATCCGGCACCTGATACTCCCCGGCCAGGACCTGAACGCCATGGACGTGATGGACTTTGCCGCCGAGGAATTCCCGCCGGACTCGCTGCTCTTCTCCCTCATGAGCCAGTACACTCCCATGCCCGGGCTGGAGAAGTTCCCGGAGCTGCAAAGCCCCATAGAGCCGGAGCTGAACCGGCGGCTCATAAGCTATATGCAGCGCCTGGGCCTGTCCGGCTATTGGCAGGAGACCGGCTCCGCCACGGAGGATATGATACCGGACTTCGACCTCACCGGACTGTAATTCTTGACAAGCCGCCTGATTTGGCGGATAATGGTAAGAGCATATGGGAAACACTTAAATTTGAAAAATATATAAGGAGAGGATCAACATGAACTACAACGAGATACTGGCCGCCGCCAAGGACTGTGTCGGCCCCTACTGCAAGGCCTGCCCCGTGTGCAACGGCAGGGCCTGCGGCAATGCCATGCCCGGCCCCGGCTGCAAATACCCCGGCAATGTGGCTGCCCGGAACTTTGACAAATGGCAGGAGATATGCGTGAACATGGACACGCTCTGCCCCAATGCGGAGCCGGACGTCTCCTTTGAGCTTTTCGGCCACAAGTTCGTGGCCCCCATCTTTGCCGCCCCTCTGGGCTCCATCGACCTGCACTACGGCCCCAAGTACAAGGACCAGCAGTATAACTCCATTCTGGTGAAGGTGGCCGCGGAGTATGGCCTCATGGCCCTCACCGGGGACGGCGTTGACCCGGACATCATGATCTCCGCCGTGGAGGACATGAAGAAGGTGGGCGGCATGGGCTGCCCCACCACCAAGCCCTGGAACAAGGAGGCCGTTTTTGCCAAGCTGGACATCCTCAACGAAGCGGGCATCTTTGCCGCCGCCATGGACGTGGACGGGGCGGGCCTGCCCTTCCTGAAGGCCATGAACCCCAACGCCGGCAGCAAGTCCGTGGATGAGATGAAGGAGATCGTTGCTTACGCCAAGATGCCCTTCATTATAAAAGGCATAATGACCGTGGCTGGGGCCGAGAAGGCCGTCGAGTCCGGCGCCGCCGCCATCGTGGTCTCTAACCACGGCGGCCGTGTCCAGGGCGGCGTGCCCTCCACCGCCGAGGTGCTGCCCGCCATAGCAGATGCCGTAAAGGGCAAGATCACCATATTGGTGGACGGCGGCATCCGCTCCGGCGTAGACGTGTTCCGCGCCCTTGCCCTGGGGGCCGACGGCGTGCTCATCGGCCGCCCCCTGCTGCCCATGATCTATGCCGCCGGCGAGGAGGGCTTCAAGGTCTATATGGACAAGATAATCGGCGAGCTGAAGTCCACCATGACCATGTGCGGCGCCGCCAGCCTCAAGGACATCACCAGAGACAAGGTCTGGATAGAGAAGTAAAAATCAGTACATAAGATTTTTCCCCGGAGGATTTTCAAATCCTCCGGGGCAGTTTTTTTAATGTTGATTTTTCTGTTGATCTCAGACCATAGCTGCGGCTTTTACTTTCTCATATTCCTCCGCAACTATGCTCTCCATCTCCTCCCACTTGCGCTCCATGTCCTCCGCCAGCTTGAACTGAGTGCGGCAGCGGTCAAGATTGTGCTTCTCCCGGTCTATGGCAAAATATTTGTCCCCCATCAGGTAGTCGGTGAGGAAGCGGATGCCGCACTCCATGGTCATGGCGTAGGCGCCCTGGACCAGGGCGGAGACCTCCGTCTCCGTGAGGCTGGGGCAGGCCTCCAGGAAGCCCCGGGTAAAGGCCCGGAAGTAGTCCAGGTTCAGCCTGACCCTGTTCAGGTCTGTCTCGTCCTCGGCGGCGGTGGAGGCCCCGAAGCGTATGGCGTCCCCGAAGTCGTGGGCGGAGAGGCCGGGCATCACCGTGTCCAGGTCGATGACGCAGAGGGCCTTGCGGGTGTTCTCGTCCAGCAGGACATTGTTTATCTTGGTGTCGTTGTGGGTGGGGCGCACCGGCAGCTTCCCCTCCTGCCTCAGTTCCTGAAGGCGGCAGGCCCGCTCTTCCCGCTCCAGGGCAAAGTCCACCTCGCCCTGCACCTCCCGGAGCCGTCCGCAGTCGTCGGCCTCCACGGCCTCCCGCAGCTTTTTGTAGCGGTCCGGGGTGTCGTGGAATTTCTCTATGGTCTCCACCAGCTGCTCCGCCGGGAAGTCCCTCAGGGCGTACTGGAAGCTGCCGAAGCCCCGGGCGCTCTGGTAGAAGTCCTCCGCCGTCTCCGCCCGCTGCAGGCAGATGCTGTCCGGCACGAAGCGGTACAGCCGCCAGGCCCCGCCCTTCCCGTCGTCATAGTAGCTTTGGCCCTCCAGGGTATCTATGTAGCTTATCATGGCCATCTGTCCCTGGCTGTTTTGCCGGAGGAAGGCGCTGATGGCGCTCATGTTCTGCATGATGGCCTCCACGTTGGGGAAGACATAGCGGTTTATCCACTGGAGTATGTAGCGGCTGCCCTTGTCGGTGGTGACCAGATAGGTCTCGTTAATGTGGCCGCTCTTTATCCGGCTGACGGACACGGCCCTGCCGTCTATGGGGAATTTCTCGGCTATCTCCGCCTGGGGCGGTAGTTTCCTCTCCTCCCGCCGGCGCAGCAGGATAACGGGTATCACTGTAAGTATCAGCACGGCGGCAGCCGCCAGGTATATCTCCGGGGTGGGCACGGTCTTCACCTGGCCCAGCTCCACATAGGTGCTGTCGCTGCCCCGAATGACTGCGGCGCCTATGGCAGGGCCGATGACCATAGGCAGCAGCACCGCAAATATCATGCGTATACCCTGGAAGTGGCCCGCCTTGTCTGCCGGCGTCCAGTCCCTGATATTGGCGCTGAGGGCGGCGGAGACCATCATGTAGCCCCCCATCATCACCGTTCCGGCTACCATCACACCCACAGCTCCCCGAACAAAGTACATCCCGCCCAGGCCCAGCAGCATGACAAGGGCCGCCGGGAAGACGAAGACCAGCTTGCCCATCCTGTCTATGAAGCGGCCGGAGACCAGACTCACCAGGGAGGCCAGAATAAGCACCACCCCCAGGATGAGGGCGTAGTCGGTGATGCCCAGGAAGTTCTGGATATAAATTATGAGGAAGGGGAAGAACACCTGCACCGCCACGGAAAACAGGCAGAAGGCGGCAAAGGACAGGTACAGCTCCGGGTTCTCCTTTACCACCGAGGGCCGCAGGCCGTAAAGCAGGTTTCTGATGTAGCCGTCCCGCCGGGGCCTCAGCTCCGGGTCGTCCTTAATGAGGAATATGGCCGCCAGGCCCACCAGGCTCACTGCTATGCCGAAGATGCCGAAGAACTCCTTCCATCTCCCCTGCTGGGTGAGAGGGTCGAAGGCCCCGAAGATAACCAGCATGGATATGAGAGGCAGTATGGCCAGCACGCTCTCCACCCGGCCCCGGTTCTCCTTAACGGTGATGTCGGTGATGTAGGCGTTGAAGGCGGCGTCGTTGGCGGTGCTGCCGAAGAATGTCATGACGCAGTCCATCACCACAACGGCCACGGCTGCGGCGGAGACGGCGTTTAGAGTCGGGAACAGGCCGTGGACATTTTCAACGCTGATAAAGCCGAAGATGCCGGTGCTGAAGCCCCAGAGCACATAGCCCAGGACTATAAAAATTTTCCGTCTGCCCACTCTGTCGGAGAGGGCGCCCATGAGCAGGGTGGTCACCGTGGCCGCCGCTGCGGACCAGCCCACCATTGCGGCGATGTAGCCCGGGTCGGTGGAGATGGTGTTGTATAAAAACACGTTGAAATACATGTTCTCTATGGTCCAGGCGAACTGGCCGAAGAGCCCCACCAGCACTATGCCCAGCCATTTCAGGCCGCCTATCTTTTTAGTCATGCTCCTGTTCCCCCTGTCGGAAGATTTTTCTTTCTCTCTATTGTCTCTGTATATTTTACTTCTCGCCCAGCAAATTCAGCACCACTTCCACCATGGTGTCCATGTCGGCGGTGCTAATGTGTTCATAGGGGCCGTGGAAGCCGTAGCCCCCGGTGCCCAGGTTGGGGCAGGGCAGGCCCCGGAAGGAGAGCTGGGAGCCGTCGGTGCCGCCCCTTATGGGCCGGATGTCCGGAGTGAGGCCCTGCTTTTCCAATGCCCGCTCTGCCCGCAGGACGACGTCCCTCTTGTCCCTCAGCACCTCGGCCATGTTCCGATACTGCCGGGTGATGCTCAGCTTCACGCTGTCCCGGCCGTACTTCTCCTGCATCTGCTTTTCTATTTTGCCCAGGAGCTCCTGCCGGGCTTCAAACCTTTCGCCGTCGTGGTCCCGGATGATGTATTTCAGCTCCGCCTTTTCGCAGCTGCCTTTCATATCCGTCAGGTGGAAGAAGCCCTGGTAGCCCTCGGTCTTTGCCGGTATCTCCTCCGGCGGCAGCAGGGAATTTATCTCCATGGCCACCAGGTTTGCATTTACCATGATGTCCTTGGCACTGCCGGGGTGGACGTTCACCCCCCGTATCTCCCAGACTGCGGAGCAGGCGTTGAAGGTCTCCCAGCTCAGCTCCTCCACCGCTCCCCCGTCCAGGGTGTAGGCGAAGTCTGCGCCCAGGCGCTGCAGGTCCATAAGCTCCGCCCCGTGGCCTATCTCCTCGTCGGGGCAGAAGCACACGGCGACGGCGCAGTGGGGCAGTTTCTCTTTTATGATTCTCTCACAGGCGGTGAGTATCTCGGCTATGCCCGCCTTGTCGTCGGCCCCCAGGAGAGTGCTGCCGTCGGTGACTATGATGTCCTGGCCGATGTGCTCTTTAAGGTCCGGGAACTTCTCCTCTGTGATGGTCCTCCCCTGGCCCAGCTCGATGTCCCCGCCCTGATAGTTTTCCACTATCCGTGGCCTCACCTTCTCCCCGGAGAAGTCCGGGGCCGTGTCCATATGGGCGATGAGCCCTATCGTGGGCCCGTCCTCGAAGCCGGGGCCGGCGGGGAGCTTTCCATAGACATAGCAGTGTCCGTCCCGGTACACATCCTCCATGCCCAGCTCCCTCATCTCAGTCTCCAGCAGCTTTGCCAGCTCATGCTGGCAGGCAGTGCTGGGGGTGGATGCCGCCTTGTCCTCGTCGCTCATGGTGTTTATCTGCACATATTTCAGCAGTCTCTCGTAAGCTTGCATTTGTCCCTTACCTCATTTATAGATTTCCCCGTAGACGAAGAGCCGCCCTTTCCGGGAAGTGCCGCCGGTGCCGCTTATCTTGCCCTTGCCCCGGCCTTTCAGGGATATTATATCCCCTTCCTTCACTGTGCAGTCGGTTTTCAGGCACTGGGCATAGTTCAAACTCAGGTTCCCGGCAGCGATCTGCTTTGCCGCCTCGGTGCGGGAGAGATTGAACAGCCCCGCCGCCACGGCGTCCAGCCTCAGGCTCATAACGGAGAAGCTTATCTCCTTTGTCTCCACATGGCGCTGCGGCACCTGGCCGAGCTCTATCTGCCGGGCCTTCACCGTGTAGCGCCCGGCCTTTTCTATGGACAGGAGGTGGCCCAGCACGCTCTTCATGCAGAACACGTAGGCCCGGTCCTCCTCCACCTGGATGTCCCCCAGCCACTCCCGGCCTATGCCCATGCCCAGCAGAGCACCCATATAGTCCCGGTGGCCCGGGCTGCCGAAGTAGGCCCTCAGCTCCATGGCACAGATATACTCGGACACCTCCAGCTCCTCCTCCGGCATGTAGTCCGGCAGGAAGAAGGCGGCCCTGCGCTCCCGGCCCTCCGTCCCGCCGCTGAATACGGGCTCGCAGTCCAGAAGTCCCAGATGGCTCTGTATCTCGTATTGCTCCGCCGGGCTGAGAAAGCCGGTGGCGCAGACCTTTCCGCTGCGCCGGCAGCGCCGGGCCAGGTCCTCGGCCCGCTTTAAAAGTTCACTGTTTTCCATCTTTCAATCTCGTCTTGTGGGCGTCCTCGTTGCTTTTCTTCAGCACCTGCTCCATCTGGCCCAGCACCCAGTCCAGCTCGTTTATGAATTCCCCGGCGGAGCAGCGCAGCACTCCCGAGCGCAGGGCGGAGAGACGGATAAGGTTATCGCTGGTGACCACCCGCACGGAGTAGTTCTTCCCTATCTCGTCGGCTATCTTCTCAATGTAGGCGTCCCCGGTCTCCCCGTCCTTGGTGAAAGCCACGTGGATGTTGTGGTAATCGCTGCGGGAGCCGGGGTTCCCCGGGGTGCGGAAGCCGTCAAACACCAGCACCAACTCTGATTTTGTAAAGCCTGCATAGTTGGAGAGCATGTCCATGAGCCGGGAGCGGGCCAGGTCCAGCCTGTCTTTGGCCAGGGCCTTCAGCTCCGGAGAGGCAAAGATAAGGTTGTAGCCGTCCACTATCAGGTATTCCTTTTTGTTTTCAGCTGCGGCGGATTTGGCCGGGGCCTCGTTGCGCTGGGCCGCCCTGTACTCTTTACGGCGTATGGGGCCGAACTCCCGCTCCATTATGGCCTCCAACTCCCTGTCGTCTATGCTCAGGCTCCTGTACCTGGGGGCGGGCGCAGGCTCCGCCTCCTTCTCTCCCTCCAGGCAGGAGGGCAGGTGCATGTAGTCCTTCACCTTGTCCCAGGCTATGTTCACCCCGGCCCCGTGGGAGCAGAACACCGAGTCGGCGGTGTTCTCCAGGTCCCGCTCCGGCTCATAGCCTATCTCCTCTATCACCGGCCGGGGATCGGGACAGGGCCGGTAGCCGGCGCTGCGCAGGCTCAGCCTGCCCCGGCCCCGGGTGTAGGCCGCCAGCTCCTGGGCGTAGCCGTTCATGGCGGACACCGGAGCCGTGCCCCGGAGGCGTGTCAGCTCTCCCGCCTCCTCCGGGGATTCAAAATCCCCGTCCATGGCCCGCACGTCGCTGATGGCTCGGCCTATCTGCTCCGGCGGCAGCTCCAGCTCAAAGGCGTACCAGGGCTCCAGCAGCAGGCTCTCCGCCTGCATCAGGCCCTGGCGCACCGCCCGGTAGGTGGCCTGGCGGAAGTCCCCGCCCTCGGTGTGCTTGTCGTGGGCCTTGCCGGCGGCAAGGCTTATTTTTATATCCGTTATGGGGGAGCCGGTGAGCACCCCCAGATGCTGCTTTTCCAAAAGGTGGCTGAGGATGAGCCGCTGCCAGTTCCTGTCCAGGCTGTCCTCGCTGCAAATGCTCTCCACCTGTATGCCGCTGCCCAGGGGCAGGGGCTCCATTATCAGGTGCACCTCCGCATAGTGGCGCAGGGGCTCGAAGTGCCCCACGCCCTCTACGGTATTTTTAATTGTCTCCCTGTACATAATCCGCCCGGTGTCCAGCCCAATGTCAATGTCAAAGCGCTCCTTCACCAGGCTTTTCAGCACTTCCGTCTGCACCTTGCCCATGAGCTGGAGGCTTATCTCCCCCAGGCTCTCGTTCCAGCTCACATGGAGCTGTGGATCCTCCTGGCCCAGCTGCCGGAGCTTTGGCAGCAGCAGGGCGGCATCCATGCCCTTGGGCGGTATCACCCGGTAGCTGAGCACCGGCTCCAGCAGGGCGGGAGCTGCGTCTCCCTCCGCCCCCAGGCCCTGGCCGCTGCGGCAGGCGCTGAGACCCAGCACGGCGCAGACCTGCCCGGCGGAGACCTCCTCCGCCGTCTCGTATCTGCTGCCGGAGTAGAGGCGTATCTGGCTCACCTTCTCCTCCAGCTCGTTTCCTTTTTCATCCTTATACTTTATGGGGCTGCGCACCTTCAGGCTGCCCCCGCTTATCTTCATGTATGTCAGGCGCTTGCCCTGGGGGTCGCTGCCTATCTTGTAGACCCTGGCGGCAAAGTCCTCCCCGTATTCCTTTTCCGGGGCATAGCTGTCCAGGGCTCTCAGCAGCTCCTCCACCCCCTGGGTCTTCAATCCGGAGCCGAAGAACACCGGGAAGAGCTGCCTTGCGCCTATGAGCTTTTTTATCGTCTCGTCCCTGACGGAGCCGGTCTCCAGATATTCCTCCATAGCCCCCTCGCCGCAGAGGGCGATCTGCTCCATGAACTGCTCCCGCTCCTGGCCGAAGTCCACACAGTTTCCCGTCAGGCGGCTCCGAAGCAGTTTCATTATCTCCTCCCGCCCGGCGTTGGGCAGGTCCATCTTGGTGACGAATATGAAGCAGGGCAGCTTATAGCTCTCCCCCAGACGCCACAGGGTCTCCGTGTGGCTCTGCACCGGCTCCGAGGCGCTGAGCACCAGCAGCCCCAGGTCCAGCACCTGTATGCTCCGCTCCGCCTCGGCGGCAAAGTCCGCATGGCCCGGGGTGTCCATCAAAGTCACCAGGCTGTGCTCCAGCTCCAGCCGGGCCTGCTTTGAAAAGATGGTTATTCCCCGCTCCCGCTCCAGACTGTGGGTATCCAGGAAACAGTCCCGGTGGTCCACCCGGCCCAGCTTCTTTATCTCCCCGGAGAGGTAGAGCATGGCCTCGCTGAGGGTGGTCTTCCCCGCATCCACATGGGCCAGCAGGCCGGCACATATATTCCTTTTTTCCCTTGTCAGCCCTTCCCCCATGTCTTCCCATACCTCCCGGCAAAAGCCTTAACTTACTTATTGTATCACAGCCTTCTCCATTCGTCGATATGGGATTTTTCTCCCCCCCCTGCCGGGCTTTGCCGCGCAGCCCGTTCTGTAAAAAAATTCCTCTTATTACATTTATTGTAATATTGATTTACATAACATGTAATCTCCGTGCA
>DBFSDV010000098.1:0-14236 GCA_048417135.1 Candidatus Limivicinus sp.
GGACGGCCTGTTCTGCGAGCGCATTTTCGGGCCCACCAAGGACTGGGAGTGCCACTGCGGCAAGTACAAGAAGATCCGCTACAAGGGCAAGATATGCGACCGCTGCGGCGTGGAAGTCACCAAGAGCAAGGTGCGCCGGGAGCGCATGGGCCACATCGAGCTGGCCGCCCCCGTGTCCCATATCTGGTATTTCAAGGGCATACCCAGCCGCATGGGCCTGATGCTGGACCTGACCCCCAGGATGCTGGAGAAGGTGCTGTACTTTGCAAACTATATAGTTATCGACCCGGGCTTCACCCCCCTGGAGAAGTGCCAGATACTCTCCGAGCGGGAGTATAGGGACATGCGGGAAAAGTACGAGGACGACTTCAAGGCCGGTATCGGCGCCGAGGCCATCAAGGAACTGCTCAAGCAGATAGACTGCGACAAGCTGGCCGCCGAGCTCCGGGAGGAGCTGAAGACCGCCAGCGGCCAGAAGAAAGCCAAGATAGTCAAGCGCCTGGAAGTGGTGGAGGCCTTCCGCCAGAGCGGCAACCGCCCCGAGTGGATGATAATAGACATCCTCCCCGTCATTCCCCCCGAGATACGCCCCATGGTCCAGCTGGACGGCGGCCGCTTCGCCACCTCCGATCTGAACGACCTGTACCGCAGAGTCATAAACCGCAATAACCGCCTCAAGAGGCTCCAGCAGCTGAACGCTCCCGACATCATCGTGCGCAACGAAAAGCGTATGCTCCAGGAGGCTGTGGACGCCCTTATCGACAACGGCCGCCGGGGCCGCGCCGTCACCGGCGCAAACTCCAGAGCCCTCAAGTCCCTCAGCGACATGCTCAAGGGCAAGCAGGGCCGCTTCCGCCAGAACCTGCTGGGCAAGCGCGTGGACTACTCCGGCCGAAGCGTTATCGTTGTGGGCCCCGACCTGAAGATATATCAGTGCGGCGTGCCCAAGGAGATGGCCATTGAGCTCTTCCGCCCCTTCGTCATGAAGAAGCTGGTGGAGGACGGCGTGGCCAACAACATCAAGTCCGCCAAGAAGATGGTGGATAAGCAGCGCACCGAGGTGTGGGACGCCCTGGAGGATGTCATCAAGGAGCACCCCGTGCTGCTCAACCGTGCGCCTACCCTGCACCGCCTGGGCATCCAGGCCTTTGAGCCCATCCTGGTGGAAGGCCGCGCCCTGCGCCTGCACCCCCTGGTGTGCACCGCCTACAACGCCGACTTCGACGGCGACCAGATGGCCATCCACGTGCCCCTGTCCGCCGAGGCCCAGGCCGAGGCCCGCATTCTGATGCTCTCCGCCAACAACCTGCTGCGTCCCCAGGACGGCCACCCCGTCACCGTGCCCACTCAGGACATGATACTGGGCTCCTACTACCTGACCATGATGCGCATAGGCTCCGCCGAAAAGGGCGCCGAGCGCCTGGTGGTGGACGACCCCGGCGACACCGGCTTTGAGGCCGGCTCCATCGTGGACGGCGACGAGCTCTACAGCGCAAACCAGAAGGCAAAGCAGGAGGGCAGCCGCCCCGCCACCTTCAAGCCCACCCTCATGTACCGGGACTCCAACGAGGCCATCATGGCCTACAACGAGGGAGATGTGGGACTGCACGCCCCCATCCGCCTGAGAGTCACCAAGACCATAGACGGCGTGGAAAAGAAGAAGATAATCACCACCACCGTGGGCCGCATCATCTTCAACGAGCCCATCCCCCAGGACCTGGGCTATGTGGACCGCAGCGACCCGGAGCACACCTTCGACCACGAGATAAGCTTCCAGGTGGGCAAGAAGCAGCTGGGAGATATTATCGACCGCTGCATCCAGAAGTACGGCTTCACCATCTCCGCCGAGGTGCTGGACAGCATCAAGGCCCTGGGCTACAAGTACTCCACCAAGGGCGCCATCACCATATCCGTTGCGGATATGACCGTGCCCAACGCCAAGTATGAGCTCATCAAGGCCACCGAGCAGGAAGTGGTGAACATCGAGCGGCAGTACAAGCGGGGCTTCATCACCGACGACGAGCGCTACCGCCTGGTGGTCTCCGAGTGGGAGAAGACCACCAAGGACGTCACCGACGCCCTGCAGGACTGCCTGGACGAGTACAACCCCATCTACATGATGGCAAACTCCGGCGCCCGCGGCTCCATGAACCAGATCCGTCAGCTGGCCGGTATGCGCGGCCTGATGGCCAATACTGCCGGCAAGACCATAGAAATACCCATCAAGTCCAACTTCCGTGAAGGCCTGTCCGTCCTGGAGTACTTCATCTCCACCAGAGGCGCCCGTAAGGGCATGGCCGATACCGCCCTGCGTACCGCAGACTCCGGTTACCTGACCCGCCGTATGGTGGACGTGTGCCAGGAGGTCATCATCCGGGAGAACGACTGCGGCACCACCGAGGGCGTGTGGGCCAGCGCCGTGTACGACAGGGGCCAGCTGGTGGAGACCTTCGGCACCGCCATCCACGGCCGCTTCCCCGCAGCACCCATCACCGACCCCCAGACCGGGGAGCTGCTCTTCGACACCGAGCACATGCTCATGCCCGAGGACGCCGCCGTCCTGGAGGCCCACGGCATTAACCGGGTGTATATCCGCAGCGTCCTCACCTGCGAGGCCCGCTCCGGCGTCTGCGCCAAGTGCTACGGCATCAACCTGGCCATAGGCCGCCCGGTGAACGCCGGCGAGGCCGTGGGCGTCATCGCCGCCCAGTCCATCGGTGAACCCGGCACCCAGCTGACCATGCGTACCTTCCACACCGGCGGCGTGGCCGGCGACGATATCACCCAGGGTCTTCCCCGTGT
This sequence comes from Candidatus Limivicinus sp., assembly GCA_048417135.1. GTDB lineage: Bacteria > Bacillota > Clostridia > Oscillospirales > Oscillospiraceae > Limivicinus. Next base: position 2,803 of record DBFSDV010000098.1, read on the forward strand.
GGAAGAGCTGTTCGAGGCCCGCAAGCCCAAGAAGATGGCCGTGCTGTCGGAGATCTCCGGCACCGTCAACATCGACGAGGCCAAGAAGGGTGTCATGTACTCCCTCACCGTCACCAACGAGGCGGAAGGGGAGACCGTGGTCTACACCGTGCCCCACTCCGCCGGCATACTGGTGCACAACGGCGACCATGTGGACAAGGGCCAGGAGCTCACCTCCGGCGCCCTCAATCCCCACGACGTGCTCCGCATCCGCGGCGTGAACGACGACGAGTTCGGCCGCCAGGGCGTGCGCAGCTATATCACCAGCGAGGTGCAGAAGGTGTACCGTCAGCAGGGCGTTGACATCAACGACAAGCACATCGAGGTCATAGTCCGCCAGATGATGAGGAAGGTCCGGGTGGAGGAGCCCGGCAGCACCGACCTGCTCTCCGGCGCCACCGTGGACATCTCCGCCGTGAAGGAAGCCAACCACCAGGTGGACCTGCGCATAGCCGCCGGGGAAGAGGGGCTGAGCCATGCCACCTACACCCAGCTGCTCATGGGTATTACCAAGGCCTCCCTGGCCACCGAGAGCTTCCTGTCCGCCGCCTCCTTCCAGGAGACCACCAAGGTCCTCACCGACGCCGCCATCAAGGGCAAGGTGGACCACCTGGTGGGCCTGAAGGAGAACGTCATCATCGGCAAGCTCATCCCCGCCGGCACCGGCCTGAGCATGTACAGGGACTTTGAGGAGCACACCGACGAGTCCATTGCCGAGTCCGCCGAGGAGTACGTGGACCTGTCCGCTCTGGTGAGCAAGACCAACGCACTTTGATACAAAGCAAAAAAGGATACCGCCATGCCCGGCGGTATCCTTTTTCGCCCCCGGCGGGGGAAATTAATTAAAATTTCTCTGACAAAAATTCTTGACTATTTTTGTTAATTATGCTAAAATTTCACCTTGTGTGGGCCAAGAGCGCGCCAAGGCCGCCGGCCCGACACAAGACTTCCGGCAAAGCCTTGATTTTACAGGCTTTTTCGGGAAAAATAATATTCGGGAAAGGAGGAAAACAATGCCCACTTTTAACCAGCTGGTAAGGAAAGGCAGAGAGAAGGTGACCTACAAGTCCACGTCTCCCGCAATGCAGAAGGGCCTGAACACCCTGAAGAATAAGGAGACCGACCTGTCCGCTCCCCAGAAGAGAGGCGTCTGCACCGCAGTGCGTACTTCCACTCCTAAGAAGCCCAACTCCGCTCTGCGTAAGATCGCCCGTGTGCGTCTGACCAACGGTTACGAAGTCACTGCTTACATCCCCGGTATCGGCCACAACCTGCAGGAGCACTCTGTGGTTATGATCCGCGGCGGTCGTGTCAAGGACCTTCCTGGTGTCCGTTACCACATTATCCGTGGAACTCTGGATGCTCAGGGCGTCAACGGCCGTATGCAGGCTCGTTCCAAGTACGGCGCCAAGAAGCCCAAGGCTGCAAAGAAGAAGTAAACTCAACTTCAGCGGCAAATTTCTGCCCTGTCGTTTATCTATATAATATGTGTGGATAGACCTCGGGGCGCTGCGGATGCAATATGCGTTCGAGTACCTGTGATACCATTTTTTAATGAAGGAGGGAAGAACGTGCCCAGAAGAGGTAATGTTCCCAAAAGAGAAATTTTGCCTGATCCTATGTACAACAGCGTCCTGGTGACCAAGCTCATCAACGGTGTTATGCTGGACGGCAAGAAGGGTGTTGCTCAGAAGGTGGTATATGATGCCTTTGACATCATCAAGGAGAAGTCCGGCAAGGAGCCCCTTGAGGCCTTCACCGAAGCCATGAACAACATCATGCCCGCTCTGGAGGTGAAGGCTCGCCGTGTGGGTGGCGCCACTTATCAGGTGCCCATCGAAGTCCGGCCTGCCCGCCGCCAGACCCTGGCCCTGCGCTGGCTGGTGGACTACTCCCGCAAGCGCAGCGAGAAGACCATGAAAGAACGCCTTGCAGGCGAGATCATGGATGCCTGCAACAACCTCGGCGCTGCCGTGAAGAAGCGCGAGGATATGCACAAGAACGCCGAGGCCAACAAGGCCTTTGCACACTTCCGTTGGTAATCCTGTCAGGAGTATCAGATGCCTAGAAAATATTCACTTGAAAAAACCAGAAATATTGGTATCATGGCTCACATTGATGCCGGAAAGACCACCACTACCGAGCGTATTCTGTTCTATACCGGCGTCAATTACAAGATAGGTGAGACCCACGAGGGTACCGCCACCATGGACTGGATGGAGCAGGAGCAGGAGAGAGGCATCACCATCACCTCCGCTGCCACCACCTGTTTCTGGCGTGATACCCGTATAAACATCATAGACACCCCGGGCCACGTGGACTTCACCGTTGAGGTGGAGCGTTCCCTGCGTGTGCTGGACGGCAGCGTGACCGTCCTGTGCGCCAAGGGCGGCGTGGAGCCCCAGTCCGAGACCGTTTGGAGACAGGCCGACCACTACCATGTCCCCCGCATGATATACATCAACAAGATGGATATCATGGGCGCGGACTTCTACAATGTGCTGAACATGGTGCATGAGAGGCTCAAGTGCAACGCCGTCCCCATCCAGCTGCCCATAGGCAAGGAAGAAAACTTCCGGGGCATGGTGGACCTGGTGGAGATGAACGCCCGCGTGTTCTATGACGACCTGGGCAAGGACATGCGCACCGAGGAGATACCCGAGGACATGCGTGAGCTGGCCGCCGAATATCGGGACAAGCTGCTGGAGGCAGTTTCCGATTTCGACGAGGAGATCATGGAGCTGTATCTTGAGGGCGAGGAAGTCCCCGCCGACAAGATAAAAGCCGCCATCAGAAAGGCCACCGTGGCCGTGAAGATGGTGCCCGTGGTCTGCGGTACCTCCTATAAGAACAAGGGTGTGCAGAAGCTGCTGGATGCAATAGTGGACTATATGCCCTCTCCCCTGGATGTGCCCCCTGTGGATGGCACCAATCCCAAGACCGACGAGGTGGAGACCCGGGCCGCCGACGACGAGGCGCCTTTCTCCGCTCTGGCCTTCAAGATAATGACCGACCCCTATGTGGGCAAGCTGGCTTTCTTCCGCGTCTATTCCGGTACTCTCGAGACCGGCAAGACCGTGATGAACTCCACCAAGGGGACCAGAGAGCGTGTGGGACGTATCCTGCAGATGCACGCAAACCACAGAGAGGACCTGACCCAGGTCTGGTCCGGCGACATTGCCGCCGCCGTGGGACTTAAAAACACCACCACCGGCGACACCCTCTGTGACGAGAAGAACCAGATAATCCTGGAGTCCATGGAATTCCCCGAGCCGGTCATCCGTGTGGCCATTGAGCCCAAGACCAAGGCCGGCCAGGAGAAGATGGCAATTGCCCTGGCAAAGCTGGCCGAGGAAGACCCCACCTTCAAGACCTACACGGACGAGGAGACGGGTCAGACCATTATAGCCGGTATGGGCGAGCTCCATCTGGAGATCATAGTTGACCGCCTGCTCCGTGAGTTCAAGGTTGAAGCCAACGTGGGCAAGCCCCAGGTTTCCTACAAGGAGACCGTGCGGCGCGCCGCCACCGTGGATACCAGGTACTCCCGCCAGACCGGCGGCAAGGGACAGTTTGCCCACGTCAAGCTCACCATTGAGCCCAACGAGCCCGGCAAGGGCTATGAGTTCATCAACAAGGTGACCGGCGGGGCCATACCCAAGGAGTTTATCCCCTGCGTGGACCAGGGTATCCAGGGAGCCATGCTCTCCGGCGTCCTGGCCGGCTATCAGGTGGTGGACATCAAGGCCACACTGCTGGACGGCTCCTTCCACGAGGTGGACTCCTCCGAGATGTCCTTTAAGATCTGCGGTTCCATGGCCTTCAAGGAGGCCTGCCAGAAGGCCGACCCGGTGCTGCTTGAGCCTATAATGAAGGTGGTCGTCACCGCGCCCGACGATTACATGGGCGACGTTATGGGCGATATAAACGCACGCCGCGGCCAGATAGTGGGGACCGATATCAGAAACGGTACCGCCATCATCGAGAGCAACGTACCCCTTTCCACCATGTTCGGTTACGCCACCGACCTGCGCAGCAAGACTCAGGGCAGGGCGACCTATTCCATGGAGCCCAGCCACTTTGTGGAGCTGCCGAAGAATCTGCAGGAAGCCCTGGTGAACAATCGCTCGGGTTCCAATAGATAAGTTTAATATTATTCACACTAATTATTAGGAGGATATTCTAATGGCAAAACAGATGTACAACAGAAGCAAGCCCCATGTAAACATCGGCACCATTGGTCACATCGACCACGGCAAGACCACCCTGACCGCTGCCATCACCAAGTATCTGGCTCTCCAGGGCAAGGCTGAGTACACCGACTACTCTTCCATCGACAAGGCTCCCGAAGAGAGAGAGCGCGGCATCACCATCAACACCGCTCACGTGGAGTACGAGACCGAGAACCGTCACTACGCTCACGTTGACTGCCCGGGCCACGCCGACTATATCAAGAACATGATCACCGGTGCCGCTCAGATGGACGGCGCTATCCTGGTCATCGCCGCCTCCGACGGCCCCATGGCCCAGACCCGCGAGCACCTGCTGCTGGCCCGTCAGGTGAACGTGCCTTCCGTTCTGGTCTTCCTGAACAAGTGCGACCAGGTTGACGACGAGGAGCTGCTGGAGCTGGTTGAGATGGAAGTCCGCGAGCTGCTTGACTTCTACGGCTTCCCCGGCGATGAGACCCCCATCATCCGCGGCAGCGCTCTGAACGCTCTGGTCTGCGAGTCCAACGACCCCAACGCCCCCGAGTACGCCTGCATCAAGGAGCTCATGGACGCCGTTGACACCTGGATCCCCACTCCCGACCGCAAGGCCGACCTGCCCTTCCTTATGCCCATCGAGGACGTGTTCACCATCTCCGGCCGTGGCACCGTCGTTACCGGCCGTGTTGAGCGTGGCCGCGTCAAGGTCGGCGACAAGGTTGAGATCGTCGGTCTGAAGGACGAGTCCACCGAGACCACCGTTACCGGCACCGAGATGTTCCACAAGACCCTGGAGTACGCCGAGGCCGGCGACAACGTGGGCTGCCTGCTCCGCGGTATCGACAAGAAGGCCGTTGAGCGTGGCCAGGTTCTGGCTGCTCCCAAGTCCATCCACCCCCACACCAAGTTCAAGGGCCAGGTCTACGTCCTGTCCAAGGACGAGGGCGGCCGTCACACCCCCTTCTTTAACAACTACCGTCCCCAGTTCTACTTCCGTACCACCGACGTTACCGGCGTCATCACCCTTCCCGAAGGCGTTGAGATGTGCATGCCCGGCGACAACGTGGACATGGATGTTGAGCTGATCACCCCCATCGCCATCGAAGTGGGCCTGCGTTTCGCTATCCGTGAGGGCGGCCGTACCGTTGGTTCCGGTGTTGTTATCGCCATCAACGAGTAATTTTCCCTTATAAAATCAAAGCATTAAAAGCGCTGCGGTCTCCGCAGCGCTTTTTCTGTGAAGCTTATCCTGAAACATATTTCCCCGGCCTTCGTCAATATGATCAAGCTGTGCGCTCTGCCTGCCGGAAATAGGGGCCCTGTCATAATCAACAAGATAAGTTGCCGGATTTTATTATATTTTTCTAAACAAATTAAAATCTCCCTTGTGTTTAAATAACAATTATGATAGAATAGCTCAGTATTTTGGGGCATTGTGTCCGGCGAATACAGCAAAAATCTGATTGTGAAGGTGCTAATGTGAGTAACACTGTCATTGAATACGAAATGAGCCCTGAGGAAAAGGAGGCTGCGGCCGAGAAGAAGGCCAAGCGCGCCAAGCGCAGGAAGACCGCCCGGGTCTTTGACCGTATTGCGGGCTTTATAATCGCCACCGTGGTGGTGGTGGGCTGCGCACTGCTGGGCCTTCTGTATGTGATAGAGAAGGGGCCCTCTCCCTCCCTGCGGGATACCTTTGTGAACACCATGGATGAGACCCGCCGCTTCAAGTTCGTCCCCTCCATCTTCCTCACGGACTCTGAGCTGGAGGAAATACGTATCGCGGCAAAGATGGACCAGGAGATAGTCACCGATACCTCCCTTATCAATATCGCGGCAAGCGACTCCGAGGAAGCGGCCGAGTCCGCCTCTTCTCTGGAAGAGATGGGCCTTGTGGACGATGACGGGGACGGCGTCATATTGAAAGAGATACAGTACGGAAACTCCGAAGGCTACATACTCCTCATCCTTGACCCCACCAGAGTCTTTGTGGCCATGCCCGACGTCTACGGCGGCAGCGGCATGACCCTGGAGCAGTTTGCCGAGAAGTACGACGCTTTGGGCGGCATCAATGCCGGCGGCTTCAAGGACGACCTGGGCGGCGGCAGCGGCGGCTTCCCCGAGGGCCTCACCATAGTGGACGGCCACTGCTATAACGACGAGTTCGGCGTCACCGAGGGTTCCGCCGGCTTTGACAGCAACGGCATACTCCACGTGGGTTACTATACCTATGAGGACTGCCAGAAGAACGACATAGTCAACGTGGTCTCCTTCGGCCCCATTCTTATCTCCAACGGCGTGCCCACCCCCGAAGAGTACCTGGTCAGCGGCACCAATCCCAGGACCGCTATCGGCCAGAGGGCCGACGGCGCGGTTATAATGCTGGTCATGGACGGCCGTCAGATACACAGCATGGGCGTCACCTATCAGGATCTTGTGGATATCATGATGGACTACGGCGCAGTGAACGCCTGCAACATGGACGGCGGCTCCTCCACTGCAATGTATTACAACGGCGAGTATATAAACAGCATTTCCTCCTCCAACGGCCAGTGCCGGGCACTGCCTAACGCATTCATGTTCAAGTAAGCGGGGGGTCAAAAAATGGCCAAAAAGAAAAAGAACAGCGGCAGAAAGACTTACTTTATCTGCCTGGGTATATATGTGGTGCTGCTGATAGCCGCTTCGTGCTTCGGGCTGAACCTGGTGTGGCAGTACGCCGACGAATACGAGAACTCCAGAGTGCAGAACGTGGTGGAGGACTATGTGAACAATCTCAGCGAGAACCTCTGGGATGACAGCATAGCCGAGACCATAGCCAATATGCCCCATGAGGTGCAGACCGATGAGGAGTGCGCCGAATACGTGAAGGAGATGCTCAGCAGCGGCATAACCTACAGGCGCAGCACCAGCAGCGAAGCGGGCACCGTGGTAAACTATGAGCTGATCTGCAACGGCAATGTCTTCGGCAAGCTGGGCCTCACCGAGGACCAGAGCTATGCCGACCAGGTGCGCTTCGGCATGCTGCCCTGGAAGGTGGTCAGCGAGGAGTTCGATTTCAACGCCCTCTATACCTCCATAAGGGTCACCGTGCCCTCCTCCTATGAGGTGTATCTCAACGACGTGAAGCTGGGGCCGGAGTATATCGTGGAAGAGGGCATCAAGTACGATGTGCTTGCCGATTACTACGACCAGTTTGAAGGCCTGCCCACCAAGGTGACTTATGAGTTCGACAATATCATCGGCACCGTGGACACCAAGATCCTGGACGACAACGGGGACGTCTTTGTGGTGGATGAGACCCAGGACGACTCCCAGTTCATCAAGGATTGCTCTCAGGAGGAACTGAACAAGCTCAGCGACTTCATGGCCAACTTCCTGGACCGCTACTTCCGCTTCATCACCGGCGTGGGCGACGCCACCTATTCCTATGAACAGCTGGCCCAGTATATGGAGCTGGGCAGCGAGCTGGATGAGCGCTGCAAGGTCAATATGGACGGTCTGAGCTGGTCCCACACCACCTCCGTGCGGGTGGATTCCACCACTCTCAACGGTGCCGTCTTCCTGGGCGACGGCTACTATCTGGTGGACGTTTCCGCTTCCACCACCGTCACCTACCCCGGCAAGAGCGACACCGGCGAAGTCAGCAACGACCAGAGCATGAAGATAATCGTCAAGGAGACTGCCGACGAGATCAGGGCCCTGTCTCTGGATAAATATGCCTGATCAATTATAGAGGAAAAAAGGAGCCGAAAGGTAACTTTATGAATGAGGATAAGCTTTGCCTGAGAGAACTTGCCATTGTTCTGCCCTCCCTCAACCCTGACAGGAAGTTCGCCGGAGTGGTGGACGGACTGCTGGGGGCGGGCTTTGAAGAGATAGTCATCGTGGATGACGGCAGTGATGCCGAGAACAAGAAATTTTTCAGGGAAGCGGCGGAGCACCCCCAGTGCCGCATCCTCACCCATGAGGTGAACCTGGGCAAGGGCAGAGCCCTGAAGGACGCCTTTTCCTATGTGCTGAAGGAGCTTCCGGAGGCAAAGGGCGTAATAACCATAGACGGGGACGGCCAGCACCTGCTGCCGGACATCATCGCCTGCGGCGAGAAAATGCTGGAGCTGGAGGACAAGGTGGTGCTGGGCTGCCGGGACTTCAACAAGCCGGGCATCCCTCCCAGGAGCGTGGCGGGGAACAAGACCACCTCCAGGCTCTTCCGGGTCTGCTACGGCATTAAGCTCTCGGACACCCAGACGGGACTGCGGGCCATACCCAGACAGTTCCTGGAGTGCTTGAGCAAGATAGAAGGGGAGCGCTTCGAGTATGAGACCAACATGCTCCTCCAGATGAAGCGCTTGGGCATAGGCTTTGCCGAGCAGCCCATAGAGACGGTCTACGACCCGGAGGATTACGGCTCCCACTACAACGCCCTGAAGGACTCCTGGCGCATATTCAAGATTATGTTCAAATTCCTGATGAGCTCCTTCGGCTCCCTGCTGGTGGACATGGGATTGTTCTACCTGGTGATGAAGTTCTTTGCCGCCAGGCTGGGCCCCTATGCCGAGCTGGTGTCCACCGTGGTGGCCAGGGCCTGCTCCTCCTTCATGAACTTCAACGCCAACAACAGCGTGGTGTTCCACAACGGCGGCAGCTACAGGCGCTCTCTGCTGAAGTACTACTGCCTGTGCATACCCCAGATGCTGGTGTCCGCCGGCCTGGTGACCCTCATAAACGGGCTATTGGGGAACACCGCCCCCTTCATCGCCACATTGATAAAGCTGGTGGTGGATACGGTACTCTTCTTTGTCAGCTATACCATCCAGCGGGAATGGGTCTTTGCGGAAAAGAAATAAGCATATTGAATACAAAAAAGGCTGCGGATAAAAATCCGCAGCCTTAATTCTTTTGTGGGCCGGTTCCTGTATGGGCCCGGGCCTCAGGCCTTTTTCCTCTCTATGGACAGCAGGGTGATCACAAAGCCGGCCAGGGCTATGAGGGTGCCGATGGCCAGGGTGCTGCGCACGCTGAGGGTGTCGTAGAGGGAGCCGCCAATGAGGCTGGCAAACACCGCGCCCAGAGTCATCATGCCGTTGGCGATGGCCTGGCCCTTGGCGGAGTCCTTGGGGTCGATGACCAGATTCACATACTGGACCATGGCGGGTATCATGAGGGCAAAGGACAGGGTCTGGAGCAGGTTTGCGGCATAGAGGCCGCCCACGCTCCCGGCCAGGGCCAGGGCTCCGCTCTTGGCCACAAAGGCCAGGGAGGAGAGGCAGATGACGCTGGAGCAGCGGTAGCGCCGGGTGAGGCGCACATACATCAGCATCACCGGTATCTCCATCATGGCCTTGAAGGCGCTGATGCCCCCCAGGTCCCCGGTGTCGCCCCCCACGGAACGGGCTATGTTTATGAGGAAATAGTCGTAGATATTATAGGAGAAAAAGGTGAGGGCCAGACCCAGCATCAGTATGCTGAAGCGGGGGTTGCTTTTTATGAAGGCGCCCAGGCTCAGGCCCTGGGCCTGCTTGCTCTGGCCGGAGCCCTCCCGCTGCTCGCTGCCCGCCTTCAGACGGCATATGTACAGTAGGGGCAGGGCCTGGCACAGCAGGCAGATGAGCCCGGCATAGGGCAGCATGCCCGCACCCAGGCGCAGGCTGAGCTGGCCCAGGATGAGGGCCATAAGGGCATAGCACAGGGAGCCGATGCCCCGGGCGGGGCTGTAGCTCACGGGGTAGCCCCAGCGGGTGAGCTGAAAGCACAGCTCGGTGTTCAGGGGATTCACGGCCACCACCACGGCCATATAGAGACCGTAGGCCAGGGATATCAAAAGGGATTTTCCCGGGACCAGGGCAAAGAGCATAAGCAGCAGAGCCTGGGCCCCCAGCAGCAGCCACAGGCAGTGGAAAATGCCCACCCGCTTGGAGCGGTCGATAAGGGAGGCAAGGCCGGGGGAAAGCAGGAAGCCGGCGATGTTCCCCAGGGCCAGGATAAGGCCCAGCTGGGAATTGGTGTAGCCCCGGCTCTGCAGGTAGAAGGCGGCGTAATTGCTGGCCACGCATATGCTCATCCAGTAGCTGCCCTGGATGACGTAATAGGCCAGGCTTGTGGGGAAGTTTTTATTTTTCATAGTATTACCCTTTCCAGTAAGGAAAGTATAGCATCACGGCGGCCTTTTGTAAATCTCTAATGGTCCGGCGGCAGGGAAAATGCCCCCCGCCGCGGCGGAGAGCATTTCAAAGTCCCCCAGCCACCGGGGCGGCCGGTAGGGATTCAGCCCTGGAGCTCCAGGAATTTGGGCATAACGGAGAACTCGAAATTTTCCCTGGGGACTATGCACTCCCCGTCCAGAGACCACTCCAGCCCCGGCTCATTGGAGATGGACAGCTTGCTGGCCTGGAAGAACTCTATCATGGAGCAGCTGTAATCCTGGTTCTTAAGGCCCCGGATAGCCACGTCCAGGTCGCTGATGGACTTGGGCATTTTGATGAGCATGACCTCGAATATGCCGTCGCAGGGGTCCACTATGGCCTTGGGCAGCTCTATGGTGCCGGCGATGTTGGTGGAGTTGCACACGGCGCCGAAGATATAGTCGTCCTCATAGACCTTGCCGCTGGCGTTAATGCTGAGATGGACGGGGCGTATCTTATAGGCGTCCTTGATGCCGTCCAGGATATAGGCGGTGTGGCCCAGCATGTTTTTCAGGTTCTGGTCCGTGGTGTAGGACAGCCAGGAGAAGGCGCCGAAAGCTGCCACATAACTGAAGTAGGCCCGGTCAAAAAGGCCGATATCAAAGCGGCGGCGCTGCCCCATGGCCACGTTGTCGGCGGCCTTGGTAATGTCCGTAGCCAGGCCGTGGAACACGGCAAAGTCGTTGGTGCTGCCGCAGGGGATGTAGCCTATGGGCACGTGGATATTTTCCCGGGCAATGCCGGTGAGAGTCTCGTTGAGGGTGCCGTCGCCGCCGGCGCAGCAGACCAAGTCATAGTTCCGGCTCAGGGCGGCGGAGAGCTCCGTAGCCTCGCCACGGCGGGAGGTGATGCAGCTGGTCACAAGATATCCGCTGTCCATAAGACGGCGGATAATGTAGGGGATGTGCTTTAAAACCTGCTTTTTGCCGGACACCGGATTGATGATAAGCAGAGCTTTTTTTTCAAAAGATGAGTCAGATTGGGAGCTTGACATGTAATTTCACC
>DBFSDV010000099.1:0-9961 GCA_048417135.1 Candidatus Limivicinus sp.
ATAACTAAGACCCACTTCACAATAATTTAACATTACCATATATTCCCAAAATGTTCAAAAAATAATTTAAAAATACTATTTATACACATAAAGCGCCCTAATTGCGTAACAGGATGTTCCCTCCCTGAGCGGGGCGGGAGAGGGAGAATTTAAGGTCTTTCCGCCGGGAACGGGCCAGGGAAGGGGGCGGAGGCAAAAAGGCCGGGCGGGAGAAACTTGTCTCATATGGATAAAATTACAGTTGCAATTCTCCTGAATCCGGGATATAATGGGCACACAGAGAAAAAAGGTGATAGGATGTATAAAAATATAGGAGAACTTATATACCGGCGCAGGAAGCAGCTGGGGATGAACCAGGCCCAGCTGGCCGCCTGCATGAACATGCTGGGCTTCCAGATATCCAACCAGGCGGTGTCCAAGTGGGAGAACGGCTCCACCCTGCCCAACGCCCGGCAGTTTTTGACCCTGTGCGACGCCCTGGGCATTGACGATATACGGGGCGTCTTCTCCGGCCGGGGTGAGGGCCTGCTGGCGGGCCTGAACCGGGAGGGCCGGAAAAAGGCCATGGACTATGTGCAGCTTTTGAGGGACACCGGCCGCTTCAGCGACCGGCAGGAGCAGGAGGAGCTGCGCAGCCTGCCCCTCTATTCCCTGGCGGTCTCCGCCGGCACCGGCCAGTTTCTGGACGGGGAGGATTACGAGATGGTAGAGGTGGGCCGGGAGGTGCCCGAGGGGGCAAACTTCGGCGTCCGCGTGGCGGGGGACAGTATGGAGCCCAAATTCCACGACGGCCAGACCATCTGGGTGCGCCAGCAGCGCAGCCTCATGACCGGGGAGATAGGCATCTTCCTCTATGACGGCAGCGCCTATCTGAAGCAGCTGGCGGTAAAGGGGGAGGCCCTGGCCCTCCACTCCCTGAACCCCAAGTATGAGGATATTGTCATCTCCCCGGAGCTGCCCCTGCGGGTGCTGGGCAAGGTGATAAGCAAATAAACAGACAAGGCTCAAAAGTCCCGCCCGCTGGGCGGGACTTTTTCAATATATGGAGGCTAGCCCTCTGAGAAAAAATTTCCGGCGGCGTGATATCCCCGGGCTTTCGGCATCTTTATGGGTGAAAGTCAAGAAAGAAGGGAGCAGGCTATGGACGACGAAAAGATAACGGCCCTGTTCTGGGAGCGCTCCCAGGAGGCCCTGGAGCTGGTGGACAGGAAATACGGGCGCATCCTCCGCTCCGCCGCCCTGAACATCCTGAAAGACTCCAGGGATGCGGAGGAAGTGGTGGCGGACACCTACATGAAGCTGTGGGACAGCATACCGCCCCAGCGGCCCCGGCAGCTGCTGGCCTATGCAGCCAAGATAAACCGCAACGCCGCCCTCATGGCCCTGCGGCAAAAGCACCGGCAGAAGCGGGACGACAGGGGGGATGTGCTGTACTCCGAGCTGGACGAGTGCCTGGCCGCCTCAGGGAGCATCACCGAGCACATGGAGGCAAGGGAGCTGGCGGAGCTGATAAACGGCTATCTGCGTACTCTCAGCGGGGAGAACCGGCGGCTGTTTCTGCGCCGCTATTTCCTCATGGAGGATATGGACAGTCTGGCAAGGGATTTTGGCGAAACGAAAAAAGTGCTGTCCTCCCGGCTGTACCGTATACGCCGGGGGCTGAGGGACTATCTGAAAAAGGAGGGCATCGCAGTATGAAGCACTATGACTGGGACAATATACTCCAATACATGGACGAGGATATGCTGGCCCAGGCCCTGGCCCCGGCGGCGGGCAGGAAGGCCAAGGGCGGCTCCGGGAAGAGGGTATACAGGACCCTGCTGATAGCGGCCATCATCGCCTCCTTCATGGTCACCGCCGCCTACGCTGCCGGGCTGCTGGATTTCCGTGCCCTGCTGCTGGAGGACACGGTGACGATAGGTGGACAGGAGCTCTCAAAAATATCGCTCACCCAGCCCCAGGCCGTCCCGGAGGAGACGGAAAGCGCCGGTGCCCAGGAGAACGCCCTGAAGGATACGGAAGGGCTGGAGGAAAAGCTGGCCGCCTCCAAGGCCGCCTGGGCGGAGTGGCAGGACTACCGTTACAATGGGATAGCTCTACCGGAGGCCTTCAGCTTTGTGAAAGAGAAGAGCTGTGGCCTGATAGTGACGGAAAATGACGACGGTAGCGTCACGGTGGAAATAATCGATAATGGCGAGAGCGAGTTTGTGACTGTGAGCGCTGAGGAATTTGAACAGTTTGAAGCCTGGGCCAATAGGCAATCGGGCGATTCCTACGGGGACTACGACTTCAATTATCAGGTATATTCCCAGGAGGATGCGGACAAGCTGGAGGAGATAGCCGCAAAGTACGGTCTGAAACTGCGGAAGGGTCATCAGCTGATGTGGAGCAGCGAGACCACCGGCATGAGCGGGGAACAGTTCCTCACCAACCGGCAGCTGGCGGAAAAGACGGCGGAGATTGGCTGTGCCGGGAATATTTTCTATGAGACTCCGGTGGGCTTTGACAAGGTATACTGGTTTGATGAGGGTACCTTCTGCGTCAGCTACTATGTGGATCTGCCCTCCAGCGGGGAGCGGGTCACCTGCTACGGATATAACTCCATGTATTCCACCCTGTCCAGCGGAAAGGAAGTAATAAACTGGGAGAGGAATTTAGACTTCTTTACCCAACGCAGCCATACCGCCCCCGACGGCACGGAGCTGAGCATCCTATCCAACGGCCGGGACGCCTACATATATGTGTATCTGGAAAACTCCTTTTTTGCAATGCATGTTCACAGCGAGGAGGGCGTGACGGAGGAGGATATGGACTACATCGCCGATACCCTGAACTACAGCCTCATCGGCCAGGGCTGATGTAAAGAAAGAGCACGAAAAAACAGCAGGCAGTTTTTAGCTGCCTGCTGTTTTGGGTTTACTGTTTATTTGCGCTCCGGGATTTATCTGTCGCCCCAGCGGGAGTCGTCCCACTGGTCGTAGGAGCTGCTGCCGTCATGGCGGCCGTGGCGGCCGTCATAGCGCTCGTGACTGCCGGAGCTGCGGCCGCCGGAGCTGTGGCTGCCGCCGTGGGCTCCGCCGCTCCGTCCGCCGTAGTCGCCGCTGCCGTAGTCGTCATAGCTGCTGCTGCGCCGGCTGCTCTCGCTGCGGTTGTAGTCGCTGCTGCGCCGGCTGCTCTCGCTGCGGCTGCTGTAGCTGCCGGAGCTGCGGCTGCTCTTTTTGCGCCGCTTGCGGCGCTTGTTATTGGCAATGGTGTTGAGGATGAACCAGGCGGCGCCCAGAAGGGCGGCAATGATGACAAGCCACAGGAGTATCTTCACTATAAGAGACATGCCCTTATATTCAGTCTCCCTCTGGGTGGTGTAGCCGCAGACCTTGCAGACGCCCTCCTCGCTGCCGGGGGCCTCCTTGGTGGCCGCGGTTATCTCCGTCCACTCCATGTCGTGCTCGGCCTCGTCGGTCTTTGCGCCGCATTCGCACTCCCGCCAGTGCTTGCTGTCGTCATAGGACCAGGTGCCGGAGTAGGTATGTATGTGGTTGGGGTCGTCGGCGGGGTTGGGGCTGGCGGTAGGCGAGGGGCTGGGGGAGGCGGAAGGGGAAGGGCTGGGACTGGGAGAAGGGCTGGGCGAGGGTGAGGGACTGGGGGTGGCCGCCACCTTCACGTTCACCGTGGCCCAGTTGGAGGAGACGCTGCCCCCGGGGCCGGTGAAGGTGCAGCGGACTTTCCAGCCGTCCATCTCCTTGGGCACGTTGCGGATGTTCATCTTTTCCTTCCCGTCGCCCCCGATGGAGACGCCGGAAAACAGGTCGGGCAGTTCGTTGCAATTGCAGCTGGTCTTACCGTCGGGGCTGACGGCGGTCCACTCATAGGTCTCAGTGTAGGTGGCCATGGCCACGAAGGAGGCCAGCTCACCCTCCTCCACGTATTCGCTGGTGGGGTGCTTGGTGATGGTGGGGGCCCAGACCTGAGCATTGTAATCCCGGTAAAGGGTCAGGCTGGAGCTGCCGTTCATGCTGTAGCTCACGGCGGTGTTGTTCAGATAGACCTCCATGGTATCGGCAAAGTGGTAGGGGTCCACGGCGTTCACCGTTATCTCCACCCGGTAGCTGCCGGTGCCGAAGGTGCCGCCGTCCACCACGTTGCCATTGGAGTCATACCAGCCGTAGCTCACGATGCTGCAGCCCTCAGTGCTGGTGGCGGCGGTGGCGCTGTACACTCCGTCCATGAGCACCGGCTCCTTGGACAAGGTGACCAGGACCTTGCTTATCTCCTCATCGGCACTGGCCTGCGCAGGCGAAAGCGCGCAGAAGGACAGACAGAGACAAATTAATATCAGAACCGTAATGAGGCGCTTTTTTGTGGCTGCCATTGACGCCGCCCCCTCTCAAATAATTCATTATATTATAACACCGGGGAAATTTAAGGTAAAGTGGAAATTTATTAATAATTCTGAATAAGCATTTTAAACTCTAAATATAGTTGACTCAGGGGAAATAAAAAGGTAAAATAAACATTTGTAGAGCCGAAATCTCAGGAGGGGGTGCCGCCGGTGGACAAGAGCAGAGAACAGTATGCCGGGGGCGTCTCCCAGTCCAGTCTCATATGCGCCGCCTCCATAGAGCAGGCCCTGGCCGCAGCGGCGGATATCGCCGCCGCCGCAGTCTGCACCGGCCCGGAGCCCCGGCCCTGCCGCCGGTGCCCTCACTGCCGTAAGGTGGCCCAGGGCATCCACCCGGACGTCATCACCCTGGCCCGGCCGGAGGACGACAAGGGCAGGCCCAAGCGGGAGATAAGCGTGGACCAGATACGCGCCCTCTCCGCCGACGCCTGCATCCTGCCCAACGAGGCCCGGCGCAAGGTGTACATCATCCGGGAGGCGGAGACCATGAACACCGCCGCCCAGAACGCGGCGCTGAAGCTGCTGGAGGAGCCGCCCCTGGGGGCCCTCTTCCTGCTGTGCACCACCAACCCCGGCCGGCTGCTGCCCACGGTGCGCTCCCGCTGCACCCAGATAATCTGCGGCACTGAGTCCGGGGAGCGGGACGAGGAACTGGAAGCCCTGGCGGAGGCCTATATCAAAGCCGTGGCCTCGGGCAGCCGGGCCAAGCTCTTCGGCTGGTGCAGCGCCAACGAGGCTATGGATGGACGCAGAGCCGCCCAGTTCGTGGACTGCGCCCTGGAACTGCTGGGGGACATGCTCTGCGGCAGGAAAAAGGACCTGGGCCTGAGCCAAAAGCAGATGCTGGATATCTGCGCTCTGCTGCAGCGCTGCGCTGCATATCTCCGCCTGAACGTGGGCGGCAAACATATATTTGGACTGCTGGCGGTGGACTCCATCTCCGGCGGCGGAAACAGAGGATAAGTCATTGATAGAAGTTATAAGCGTCAGATTCAAAAACCGGGGCAAAAGCTATTACTTTGCCCCCAACGGCTTCCAGGTGGAGGCCGGCACAAAGGTGATAGTGGAGACCTCCAAGGGCCTGGAGATAGTGGACTGCTGCCGGGGCAACCATGCGGTGATGGACACTTCCGTCATCCAGCCCCTGCGCCCGGTGGTGCGCATAGCCACCCAGGACGACCTGAGAGTGGAGGAGATAAACAAGCGCCGGGAAAAAGAGGCCTTTGAGATCTGCCAGCAGAAGATAGCCGAGCACGGCCTGGACATGCGCCTGGTGGATGTGGAGTGCAACTTCGAGGGGAACAAGACCATGTTCTTCTTTACCTCCGACGGCCGGGTGGATTTCCGGGAGCTGGTGAAGGACCTGGCGGGCATCTTCCGCAACCGCATCGAGCTCAGGCAGATAGGGGTCAGGGACGAGGCCAAAATGCTGGGCGGTATCGGCATCTGCGGCCGCCCTTACTGCTGCAGCCAGTTTTTGGACGAGTTCCAGCCCGTGTCCACCAAGATGGCCAAGGTCCAGTCCCTGTCGTTGAACCCGGCAAAGATATCCGGCAGCTGCGGCAGACTCATGTGCTGCCTGCGCTACGAGCAGGAGGCCTACGAGGAGCTCATCAAAAAGGTGCCAAAGCAGGGCGCTTTCGTGGAGACCAAGGACGGCTACGGCACGGCGGTGCAGGTCAACCTCCTGCGTCAGACCGTTAAGGTAAAGCTGGACAGCGACAGCGACGATTCCCTGCGCCAGTACAAGGCCAACGAGCTGGCTGCCGTGCCCGGCGGCCGGCCCAAGGACGGGGAGACGCCGCCCCACGTGCTCAACTACGTGCCGGAGCCGGAGGAGGAAAAGGAGGAGCCGGAGAACCGCTGGCTCATCCCCCTGGTGGAGCCGGTGGCGGAGAAGCAGCCTGAGAGCGAGAAGAAGGAGAGCAGGAGCCGCCGCCGCAGCCGCCAGAAGAAGCAGCCCAAAGTCCAGCCCGCCGCCGCCCCGGCGGAGGCCGCCCAGGAAGTCAAGGCCCAGCCCAAGGCCAACAAGAGCCGCAAGCCCAATAAGAACAAGCCCGGAGCCAAGGTAGTGAAGGTGGAGGCCAAGCTCCACACTTCCGCCGCCGAGGCGGGGCAGAAGCCTGCTCAGGGCGAGGCTGCGCCCAAGGAGGGCCAGAGCCGCCGCAGCTCCAACCGCCGCCGTTACTACCACGGCAAGGCCAAAAGCGACGGAGACAAACCTAGCAGCCAGGGCTGATGAGACATAGCTTTCCCTGCCTGGGAGCGCTGAGCGCTCCCAGGCAGGGACTTTGGCAGTGGATGGAGAGGGGCCCCGGTATAAAAGCGTTAAACGGACGCCGTACCCGGGAGGAATACGGCGGAAAATGGAAGATTCAAGAAAAGAACAAAAAATTCCAGCCCCGGGCTTGACAATGGCCGGTTGCTGTGCTATTCTATATAAGCTAAATAAATATCGCGGGGTAGAGCAGCTGGTAGCTCGTCGGGCTCATAACCCGGAGGTCGTTGGTTCAAATCCTTCCCCCGCAACCACGTGGTCGCAAGCTTGCTTGCGGCCACGATTTTTTATGCTTGTTGAGAAACCAGAGTGAAAACATTCTGCTGTTCATCCTCTGCACAGTAAAGTAAATATCAGCTTATAATCGCAGAGAGCCGGGGACACCTCGGCTCTCATTATTTATGCTTTTTAAATTTCAACAAAGAGAAAACGGTTTTTTCATGCAGCTGAAAGACCACAGATCAGGGGCTTATGGGCAGCGAAAATATTGATTATATTTGCTTCAACTAGTATAATATCATCGACTGATTATATTTGAATCACAAAGGAATATGCCGGATTTTACAAATTGAGAGCTATTGAAAAGGCAGATCCTCTATGCACCCGGCAGCTATTCAAATATGGTATACAGAGGAATATTTTGGGAGGAACTTTCCATGGCTGAGACCAACACAAGCAATATCGGCTTTGAAAAACAGATATGGGATGCGGCCTGCGTGCTGCGGGGCAATCTGGATGCCTCGGAGTATAAATCCGTTGTCCTGGGCCTGATTTTCTTAAAATATATTTCCGACCGTTTTGAGGCCAAGTATCAGGAGCTGGTGGCCGAGGGCGACGGCTTCGAGGAGGACAAGGACGAATACACCGCCGAGAATATCTTCTTTGTGCCGGAGAACGCCCGGTGGAGCGTGATTGCCGCTGCGGCCCACACTCCGCAAATCGGCACTGTCATTGACGATGCAATGCGCAGTATTGAAAAGGAGAACAAGCGGCTGAAAAATATCCTGCCCAAGAACTTCTCCCGCCAGGAGCTGGACAAGCGCCGTCTGGGGGATGTGGTGGACCTGTTCACCAATATTCAGATGGTGGAGCAGGGAAACAGCAAGGACATCCTGGGCCGCACCTATGAATACTGCCTGTCCAAATTTGCCGAGCAGGAGGGCAAGCTGGCCGGGGAATTCTATACCCCGTCCTGTGTGGTGCGAACTCTGGTGGAGATATTGCAGCCCTATGATGGACGGGTCTACGACCCCTGCTGCGGCAGCGGCGGTATGTTCGTCCAGTCGGCCAAGTTCATAGAGAATCACGGCGGCAACATAAACAGAATTTCCGTCTTCGGCCAGGACTCCAACCCCACCACCTGGAAGATGGCCCAGATGAATCTGGCCATCAGGGGCATTGAGGCGGACCTGGGCGAATTCAGTGCAGACACCTTCTTTAACGACTGCCACCCTCAGCTGAAAGCGGACTTCATCATGGCAAATCCGCCCTTTAACCTGTCCGGCTGGGGACAGGACAAACTGAAGAACGACGTGCGCTGGAAGTACGGCACGCCGCCCGCCGGCAACGCCAACTTCGCTTGGCTGCAGCATATGATATGGCACCTAGCGCCCAATGGCCGCATCGGCATGGTGCTGGCCAACGGCTCCCTGTCCTCCCAGAGCGGCGGGGAGGGAGAGATACGCAAGAATATAATAAACGCAGACCTGGTGGACTGCATAGTGGCCATGCCATCCCAGCTGTTCTACACTACGCAGATACCAGTCTCCCTGTGGTTTTTGGCCAAGAACAAAAAGCAGAAGGGTAAGACCCTGTTTATCGACGCCCGGAAGATGGGCACCATGGTCAGTCGCAAGCTGCGGGAGCTGACCGACGAGGACATCCAGAAGCTGGCCGACACCTACAAGGCCTTTGCGGACGGCAGTCTGGAGGAGGTCAAGGGCTTCTGTGCCGTGGCCACTACAGAGGAGATCGCCAAGCAGGATTACATCCTCACCCCTGGCCGCTATGTGGGCATAGAGGAACAGGAGGACGACGGGGAGCCTTTTGAGGAAAAGATGGAGCGGCTGACCAAGGAGCTGTCGGAGCTGTTCCAAAAGTCCCATGAGCTGGAGGCGCAGATCAAGGAGCGACTGGGGGCGATTGGGTATGAAGTGTGAAACATTCCGATTTGATGAAGTCACCATTAACTTTGACCGCAAAAGAATTCCTTTATCTGCAAAACAGCGCTCAGAACGGCAAGGAAATTATCGATACTATGGTGCTCAAGGTGTCATTGATTTTATAGATAATTATATTTTTGACGGCACATATTTACTGATTGCAGAAGATGGTGAGAACCTGAAATCTCAAAAGCAAAATATAGCTCAACTAGTCAAGGGAAGGTTTTGGGTAAATAATCATGCGCATATTGTGCAAACGAATGAGCGCTGTGATTTGCAGTATCTTTACTATCTCATTAATAGCATGGATTTATCAGGATATATTACAGGTTCGGCCCAGCCTAAGCTCAGCCAGGCTAATTTGAACGCAGTCGCACTACAACTCCCATCTGTTGGTGAACAAAAGAAGATAGTAGCGATTCTTGGCGCATTGGATGGCAAAATCGAACTGAACAACAAAATCAACGAGAATTTGGAGCAGCAAGCGCAGGCATTTTACCAAGAGTTGTTCATTAATAACGCTGATTCTAAATGGCTACAAGGAACGATTAGTGACCTTGGCATGGTAGTTGGCGGTAGTACGCCATCAAAATCAAAGCCGGAATATTATACGGAGAACGGAATTGCTTGGATAACGCCCAAAGATCTCTCAGTAAATAAATCAAAATTTATCTCTCATGGAGAAAATGATATTACCGAGCTTGGACTGAAAAACAGCAGCGCAACGATTATGCCTGAAGGCACAGTTTTATTTTCTTCTCGTGCTCCCATCGGGTATATTGCGATTGCTGTTGGCAATGTAACAACAAATCAGGGCTTCAAATCGGTTGTCCCAAAGCTGGAAATTGGAACTGCGTTTGTGTATTATTTTTTGAATCTTAATTAGCCCCTTGAACTTTCACCACCTTCCGAGAGGCGTTATCGGGTGTTATTAAACCCCCGAAAACCCTTGAAAATACGCCAATTTATCTATGCAAAGGTGTTATAGGCTGTTATCGAACATTACCGCATTTTTATGGCCTCACGGACGCTCGTGAGGGAAAAATTAAGGGCAAAACACAGGGAACGACAAGAGAATGAAGTGGCAAAGAGAACTGTCGTGATGTGTGCCAGGCTCCGCCG
>DBFSDV010000100.1:0-4830 GCA_048417135.1 Candidatus Limivicinus sp.
AATCATACAATTTTTGGCCCGGTTTTCCAATCCTGACCGGCAAGTCTGTCTTTCTGTGACGAATAGAGCAGGGTAAACAGGTCGTGGGCAGATGCGCCCAGGGCGAACAGCTCCCGGGCCTCCGGCCCAAGATGTTTGACATGGGCGGGCTTGGTGACCACAGATATTGTGGTTTTATTGTCAATATTGCGCAGATATTCCCTGCCTCTGTTGTTTGCGGCCAGGAGCCGGGCATAGGGCGGCAGGCCCCCGGACATGCCCTTTTTGACCCCCAGGGCGGCGCACAGGCACATGCGCCGCACCCTGGCCATGGGGATGCGCCGGGCGGCCGCCGCCTCCCATATCTCCTCCAGATTTGACCCGGTCCTCACGGCGGCATACAGGCGCTGTCCCGCCCCGTCCCCTCCGTCCGGCAGGGAGAGATAGCTGTTTTCATCCAGCATACGCAGCCGGGACAGGAGGGCAAGTTCAAGCCTATCCCCGTCCAGGGCGGCTCTCCCCTGCTCCATTTCCCGGCGGAAGACCTCCATGGCCGCCGGGGGTATGTGCTCCCCCGGGTCCTCTCCCCGGCGCAGCATGGCTCTCAGCTCCGAGGCGGAGCGCAGCTCCCCCTCCCCCGCCTGGTCGTGGCCGCTGCCCCGGCGCTCCAGGGTGAAGGGCTGCAGCGGCAGCTCCAACTGCCTGAGTGCTTTCAGGTATTCCACGGCCAGGATATTGTTGGGCTTTTCCAGAATGGCGGCAGTCTCCCCCAGGTATTCAGTCAGCAGCTGCTGACGGGCGGCGGCAAAGGACAGCCTGGGCTCCCGGGCCATTAGCTGCTTTATCTCTTCTATAATATCCGTCCTGCTCAGCTCCTGGGCCAGGCGCTCCAGGGCATCCAGGGAGCCATGTTCACTGCCGAAGCTGAGGTGGGTGCAGCCCAAGCCTGCCAGCAGGGAGACTGCCCCCCGGGCAAATCCCTCGGCGGAGGACAGTGCCCAGGGCAGAGGCAACTCAAAAACCAGGTCCGCTCCGCAGCGGCAGGCGGCCTCGGCCCTGGCGAACTTGGAGAAGGCTGCCGGCTCTCCCCGCTGCACATAGTCCCCGGACATGGCGCAGACCGTCACCGAGTCCTCCCCCAGGGACTCCCTGCCGGCGGCTATCTGCCAGGCGTGGCCCTTGTGAAAGGGATTATATTCACAGACTATACCGATTATGTTCATGTATGCTCCTCCGTGGGCAAAAAGGACTTGCAATTTTCCCTATTTGTATTAAAATAAAATAAGATAGAACTCAAATATGATTTTACTCAAGGGAAAGAATATTTACAATAGAAAGGAACAAAATAATGAAAATTCTTGTAATCAACGCCGGCAGCTCCTCCCTCAAATACCAGCTCATAGATATGGAGACCGAGCAGGTCATAGCCAAGGGCCTCTGCGAGCGTATCGGCATCGACGGCCACCTGAAGCACACTCCCATGATAGGCGGCAAGAGCGTCTTCAATGAGGACGTGGCCATGCCCACCCATGCCGAGGCCATTGCCGCCGTTATCGACAAGCTCACCAGCGAGGAGTACGGCGTGGTCAGCTCCATGAAGGAGATCGACGCCGTCGGCCACCGTGTGGTCCACGGCGGCGAGAAGTTCGCCTCTTCCGTGAAGATAGACGATTCCGTCATGGCCGCTCTGGAGGAGTGCACCCCCTTCGCCCCCCTGCACAATCCCGCAAATATCACCGGCATCAACGCCTGCAAGGCGGTAATGGGCGACGTGCCCATGGTGGCCGTGTTTGACACCGCCTTCCACCAGACCATGCCCGGCAAGGCCTTCACCTACGCCATTCCCTATGAGTATTACAAGAATGACGGCATCCGCCGCTACGGCTTCCACGGCACCTCCCACCGCTATGTCTCCGCCCGCTGCGCCGAGCTTATGGGCAGGCCCATTGAAGAGCTTAAGCTCATCTCCTGCCACATGGGCAACGGCTCCTCCATCTGCGCCATCGACGGCGGCAAGAGCGTGGATACCTCCATGGGCTTTACTCCTCTGGTTGGCCTGCCCATGGGCACCCGCTGCGGCGACCTGGATGCCGGTGTTATCCAGTTCCTTATGAATAAGTACGGCTTCAGCATCGACGAGATGCTGAACATTCTCAACAAGAAATCCGGCGTGCTGGGCGTCTCCGGCGTCTCCTCCGACTTCCGTGACCTGGATGCCGCCGCCGAAGAGGGCAACGAGCGGGCCCAGCTGGCTCTGGATATGTTCCACTACTGGGTGGCCAAGGTGGCCGGCTCCTATGCCGCTGCCATGAACGGCGTGGACGCCATCATCTTCACCGCCGGCGTGGGCGAGAACAGCCGTGAGACCCGTAAGGCCATCTGCGAGTACTTTGGCTACCTGGGCGTCACCATTGACGACGAGGCCAACTCCAAGCGGGGCGAGGACGTCATGATCTCCACCCCCGACTCCAAGGTCAAGGTTTTCGTCATCCCCACCAACGAGGAACTGGTCATCGCCAGGGACACCAGAGATATAATCGGCGGCTGAGTCTTTCAAATTTGATATTGTCTCTTACCGGCACGGGGATCCCGTGCCGGTTTTTCATGCCCTATATAACTATCCCCGCCGGCGGCAAAGCTACGGCGGGGATGCGTATACCTTATTATATTGTCAGGCCGGCTCAGACCTCTATGGTGTCCGCCGGATTCACCGCCCCGGGTATGGGCTCGTACATCAAATCCGCAGGCTCCTTTATTATGCCCAGCATGCAGTCTCTCACCTGGGCATTGGAGGCGTACAGCACTCCCCTCAGAGTCTCCAGCTTTTCCTCTATCTCCTGGGGCGTGTACATCACCTGGTGGCCTATGTAGATGAGCTTGTTGTCCGTCTTCTGCAGGCCTTCGGACTTCAGCAGCAGCTCCTCATAGAGCTTCTCCCCGGGGCGCAGGCCGATGTACTTTATCTCAATATCCACATCCGGCTCAAAGCCGCTGAGGCGTATCATCTTCCGGGCCATGTCGTCTATGCGCACCGGCTCGCCCATATCCAACACAAAGACCTCGCCGCCCTCGGCGTAGGCCCCGGCCTGGAGGATAAGGGAGACGGCCTCGGGGATGGTCATGAAGAAGCGGGTCACCCGCTTGTCCGTCACGGTGACGGGGCCGCCCTCGGCTATCTGCTTTTTGAACAGGGGGATAACGCTGCCGTTGCTGCCCAGGACGTTGCCGAAGCGCACGGCTATGTACTTGGTGTTGTGCTGGCCGTTCATGGACTGGATGACCATCTCACACATGCGCTTGGAGGCCCCCATCACGTTGGTGGGGTTCACGGCCTTGTCGGTGGAAATGAGGATGAAGAGCCCGGTGCCGTAGTCCCCGGCGGCCTTGGCCACATTGTAGGTGCCGAAGATGTTGTTCTTTATGGCCTCGGCAGGGCTGTCCTCCATCAGGGGCACATGCTTGTGGGCGGCGGCGTGGCAGACCACGTCGGGCCGGTAGGTGTCAAACACGTAGCGCACCCGGCGCTCATCCCGCACCGAGCCTATCAGGGTCACCAGGTCCAGCTGGGGATAGCGGCGGCGCAGCTCCATCTGGATGTCGTAGGCGTTGTTCTCGTAGATATCAAAGATTATCAGGCGCTTGGGAGAGAGGGCGGCCATCTGGCGGCAGAGCTCGCTGCCTATGGAGCCGCCGCCCCCGGTGACCAGAACGGTCCTGCCCTGTATCTTGTCCCTTATGGCCGCATTGTCCGTGTGCACCTGGGTCCTGCCCAGCAGGTCCTCAATGCTCACGTTCTTTATCTGGGTGAGGGTGAGCTCACCGTTTATCAGCTTGTCCAGGGAGGGCAGGGTCTTCAGCTGGGCCCCGGTGCGGCTGCATATCTCCAGTATCTCGTTCCTGGTCTTGTCCGGAGCGGAGGGGATGCAGAAGATGATGTCCTCAATGTCATAGCGCTTGGCCGCTTCCACAATCCTGTCCCGGCCGCCAACAACTCTTATGCCCCTGACCCTGGTGCCACGTTTGGCCGGGTCGTCGTCTATCAGGCAGAGGACCCGGTTCCTGGCGTGGGGGTTGTTCTCCAGCTCACGGATGACCAGCACGGCCCCGTCCCCGGCGCCTATGAGCATGGTGCGGCGGAGCTTGCCGTCCCTGGCGGCATTGTGGGCAATGATGTTCCGGCGCACCTGCCGGTAAGCCACCCGGGAGGCGGATATGGCTATAAAGAGCACCACAGCATATATGAAGGGGAAGCTCCTGGGGAAAAGGCAGCCCATGAGCTTTACCGCCATGTAGTACAGGGCCGAGGCGCAGACGCTGGCAAGGCCTATGGATATGAGCTCTCGCTCCCCCGCATACTCCCAGGCGCTGCTGTATAGCCCGAAAATCTTGAACATCAGCAGGGCGCTGACAGTGCCGGGTATTGCCCCCATGCGCAGAGTGCGCAGGAAACCGTGGATAGCCACGTCCTCCCAGGAAAAGTCCATGCGCAGCATAATGGACATAAAGGCGGCGATATTGATTATCAGTATGTCTATCAGGATGATTCCCAGTACCCGCAGCTCATGGCCTGCGTTTGAATTCTTTTTGGCTTTCATTCCAGACCTCTCTTCAGGTTCAGATGAGTCGGCCACAGATTCAGGCCGGACAAGATATTATACGCTATTGCGCCGATTTTCGCAAGTGCAATAATATTTCCCCTGGATACCTGCTGTGTAGGAGTACAATACATATTGGACAGTTAAATAAAAAAGGATGAAGGATAAGGCCTTATCGGTTATAGTTGGAGTTGCAGACAACAACGTAACGAAAGGGGGCCATATCCTTCATGAGTAAGAGTATAACACAGGACAT
>DBFSDV010000101.1:0-8289 GCA_048417135.1 Candidatus Limivicinus sp.
ACCTGGAGCTTTGTGACATCCCCATGCCCGTGCCCGGCGAGAACGAGGCCCTCATCAAGGTGAGGCTGGCCGGCGTCTGCGGCTCCGATATCGTTGTCTACCGGGGCAAGCACATGACCGCCACCGTGCCCACCGTCCTCAGCCATGAGATACTTGGCACCGTGGAGTCCCTGCCTGTGGGCTATACCGGCCCCTTCCAGGTGGGTCAGCGTGTGCTTATGAACCCCATCATCTCCTGCGGCCACTGCTCCGCCTGCAAGCGGGGCCTGGGCCACGTGTGCGAGAACCTGAAGCTGCTGGGCATCCATGTGGACGGCGGCTTTGCCGAGTACACCAAGGTGGGCGTTGAGAAGCTGGTAGCCGTGCCCGACGATATGCCGGACGATGTGGCCATCCTCTCCGAGCCCTTTGCCGTGGGTTACCACGTGATGATGACCAGCAAGATCCAGAAGGGCGACACAGTGTTCATCTCCGGCGGCGCCGCCGTTGGTCTGTATATCGCCATCTTTGCCCGGGCCTGGGGCGCCAGCCGGGTCATAGTCTCCGAGATAAACGAGCCCCGCCGTCAGTTCGTGGAGTCCATGGGCATCGAGACCATCAATCCCGCCCAGACCGACGCCATGGACCTGATGCGTGAGGTCACCGGCGGCGGTGGCTTCGACGTGGTGTTCGACACCTCCGGAGCTCCCGGCCCCACTCTCATGATGCCGGACCTTTGCCGCTGCGGCGGCAAGATGATGAGCCTGAACCTCTCCGGCGACGAATATAAGTTCGTCATCGGCAAGGTCAGCTTCAAGGAGCAGACCCTCATCGGCAACCGCCTGTACACCCAGGAGGAGTTCGAGCTTGGCACCAAGTTCGTGGCCGACCACTGGCGCGAGCTGGGCCTGGACCGCATGGTCACCGACCGCCTGCCCCTCAGCGACATCGAGAAGGCTCTCCAGATGATGCTCAACGGCGAGAATATCTGCAAGATAGTCATCAACTGCCAGGAGTAAAAAAGAACAAAACCAAAAAAATCCGTGGGTTTCCGCCCACGGATTTTTTGGTATCCCTACCGTCCAACATTATGGCTTCTTAGCCGTACTGTTCCGCCAGGTAAATGTCCACTTTGGACTGAATGTTTTCCGCCGCCGCTTGGGCGCTAATAGCTCCGCTGAAATAAGGCTCAGCCTCTCTGACCACCAGCTCATACAGGGAGCTGTCGCAATAATTCACGCAGTCTATGCTGTTTATAATGTCCATTGCCTCTGTTTTCACATCCTCGCTTATTGGCGCTAGGGGGACCTTTGTCATGTTGTTGTCGGCAAAAACCACAACATTATTTACTTCCAGATATTTGGATAAGAGCGAATCCAGCCGGGCATCCAGCGCCGAGTTCTTTGCCGGGATGGTCTTTCTTATTGCGTTCTGATAGCCATCGCTGAGCATGTATTCAAAGAAGCGCCAAACTCCCTCTTTGGCCCTGCTGTTTGCCGACATCCCCAGGTTAATATATGGATTTACCATGACCCCGTTATTTTCCGATGGAAAACCCAGATGTACACATTTGCCTCTATATACAGCATCGGCCGTGTGGACAGCGGAAATTATATTTGCATTGGTGTTTAATATGAACATCTGCCGTCCCACATATACCAGGCCAAGATCATCTGAAGCGGCGTTTGCACTGTCGTAAGTCTCCGGCAGGTTTTTAGCCACAGAGAGCATGGCCGGGAAGGTGGAGTCAGTGAAATTGCAGCTTACAGCCTCTTCGTTTATATATTCGTTTCCGGTGAACATCAGCAGGTACTTTAAAAATTCGTATCTGGTGACCTGAGGCCCAAAGAGGCTAAGCTCCGTACTTTCGGCTGTTTGGAGGAAGGAGCCGGTGCTCCAGCTTTCCCTGTCACATACATCTTTCGGCCCAAACATTGTAATTATGGTGTATGTAGGTACAAGATTGTAGAGGGAGCCTTTATACTCCATTGCCTCCAGCACACTGGCCGTCAGTTCCTCAGCCTTTATATTCTCGGAGTTATCAAAATATGGATACAGATTTTCCAACAGACCTTTGTCAAAAAATGTTCTGTAGGGCATGAGAGACAGGTCGTAGATGTCGGGGGTATTTCCCGCACTGATATCACTGTACAGCTTTTGCAGACCGGTGCCCTCGGCGTTCCCGGCGTCGTATATGCCGTAGTTTACTATGTCAATCCTAACATCCGCATTGGCTTCATTGAACAGGCTTACAGCATTCAGGAGATCGGAAATCTCATAGTCCTCGTGGGCGTAGGTGGCAAGGACAAGGGTCTGGAGTTTATTGTTCTCCTGCTGCTCAGCCAAGGTGTAATACATCAGTTCTCCGTTGACGATAGACAGGTAGGAATCTTCGGTCAAGTATATAAACTTGCCAACTTCCCCGCTGGCATAGCTGCTTGAATAGCCTGTATAGTTTCCGGTGGTAAAGTCCAGATCGTAGACTATTCCGGAATTAACTGCAAAAACATGTCCATCTTGTGCGCCCGTCGAAATGCCGCTGAGCATCATCAAGACTTTATATGTATCCTGAATTTCAAATCCGTTCATTACACTGAACTGCGTGTGATCTTCTCCGTACACTGTCAGTATCAGCTCCGAGCTGTTTCTAATGATGTTAAAGGCACCCTGAAAGGGTCCTAGCTCTCCCACGTATTTGCCCGCAAAATCGTAACACAGAACATTATTGAAGGTCTCAATATAATAACCCTGAGGCCCGACGGTCATATCCCATACAGCGTCTTCCAAACCGCTCAGGAATTCAAGCTCTCTGCTGCTAATCTCCATGTCTTGACTTACTTGTGTGAGTACATAGGTGCCGTCCGGCTCCATGGACAGGATGTATATGTTTCCATCATAATCGGCATCTATGGAAACAACTGTAGATTCCAGTGTTATGTCGGCCTTTGTTACATTCAAATCAGCACCCATGAAATAGAAAGAGTTTTTGCTGTTCTCTTTAGAGCAGATAAAAAAACGGTCCCCAGCTTTTACTGTGTCTACTATTCTTCCTTCTCCTCCCGGCATTGCAATGGGACTGGCACTGAAAATGCGTGCGCCTCCGCTGCCTGTCAAGTCTTTTCCTACTATCTCTCCGCCGCTATACTTTGTTTCTTCATTTTCCGTGGAGCAAGCAGTAATAGCCAGAGCAAGACAGAAAATCAACACCACAGTTATCGCTTTTTTCATGGGTACCTCCATTCCGCATTGACTTATGAGGCCGGGGGAATATAAGTCTGTCCCTGCCTTATTCAAACATTGTAAAATCTATATCGTCGGCCACCAGCTGCAAGAAGTCGGTGTCGCCCTCTCCGCCCACTTCCACTATCACATAGGCCTTGTCCGTCTCATAGAGTATGCTGCTGTAGGAGAGGACAGGGTAGTCAATGGGCCCGCCGGGGACGATGTACACCTGTTCTCCGCAGGCGCTGTCGTAGGCCCAGCCCTCCAACTCCGGGTTCACTACCGGCTGGATGAGGGGATAGAAGGCGCCCTTGGGGATGTAATGGACATAATAGCCACCGTGGAAGGCGGCGACCATGGCATAGGCGGCGCCGTTGTCATAGGCGATGGAATCGGTTATTCTGCCCTCGGAGCTGAAGCTGCCGGTGCCGAAGAGCTCATACATCTCCTCGTCGGTATACTCCCGGCCTGTCTCTCCGCCTATGCGAAATCCCCCCATATAAGATACGCACCCGTCGGCGATCTCCCTATTTATTATGACGATGGTGTTGTTTATAGGATATACCAGGTCGGGATATTCCTCTGCAACCCGGTCCCGGAAGGACAGAATATTCTCGTCGGCCGCTTTGGTAAAGCCGTTGAAATAGTTGTACATCATGGTGCCCTCCACAGTGAGCTCGTTTTCCGGCAGGGCGCCTGCGTACTCACAGACCAAACTGCGAAACTCGGAGGACGCCTTGTACTCGTCGGTGGCCAGCCAGTCCGTCATGGTCATCAGCCCCTCCTTGGGTTTGGCCTGGGCGGCCTCCACCTTAAGGACGCTGTCCAGATCCAGATCATCACCGCCCTGGGCGGCGGCGTCAAAGTCGAACTGGTCCGCCAGCAGCTCCGCCTGTTCCTTTGATTCGGCGGAAGCAGATACGGTAAAGATATAGTCTCCCTTCTCACAGAATATGAACAGCCCGCAGTCCCCGGTAGCCTGGCTGGGCACGGTGTTCCTCGCCAGGTTCAGCTCGTCCCCGGAGGCATTCACATATTGCCATTCCTCATAATCGCCGCTGTCGTACACCGTAGTCAGGCTGGGGTCCAGCAATCCCTTCCGGCCCCGGATGAAGCTGAGCACCTGCTCCTGCTCCCCGGCGCTGACATAGCCCTCAAACTTATAGGAGCCGTCCTCATAGAGATACATGGCGCTGAGACTGTTGTCCGAGAGCACAAAGGGCTCGCAGCCGCTGACCTTGTAGAACTTGGCGTCGGTGGGCGGCGCATACATCCGGCTGTGGAGCTTCACATCATATTTCTCACTTATCTCCAGGAGCCTGTCCAGCATGGCTTGGTCGTAAGCCCCGTATATCAGGCTGTAGTTCTCCAGCAGCTCGTCCCCGTCCAGCCAGCTCAGGTCGTCGTAGTTGGGGAAGCTGTGCTGAGCCACATACTCATTCCGGAAAGCCACCCATTCTGCGTGGGCCAGGGCCTCCGGGCTGCCGGCAATGCCGTTCATGCTGATGTAGCCCTCTACAGGCGTCTCCCCGCCTATGAAAAGGGACACACTGGTGGGCTCTGCCGGCTCCGTTATGCGCTGGGCCAGGCCGAACCAGCCGGCGGCGTAGGCCACGGCGCAGAGGGCGGCAAAGAGGCATACTATCACCGCCGCAATTAGGAGCGTGCGCCCGGCCTTCCGGGGCATGGAGGAGCGGCGGGCCCTCAGGGCCGGGGCGGCCTCCAGAATGTATCTTTCGTCGATATGCTCCAGCATATCCAAAATTCGCTGCTGCTTCACAGGGAGATCCCCTCCTTTTCCAAAAGCAGTCTCAGCTTGTCCCTGGAGCGCAGCAGGGACATCTTTACATTGCTCTCGCTGATGTTCAGGTCGGCGGCTATCTCCTTCACCGGGCTCAAATACCAGTAACGGCGTACAAAGATTTTCCGCTGACCCACCGGCAGATTGGAGAGAAAATGGTTCAGAAGCTCTGCCAGACCCAGGTCGTCCACCAGCCTGTCGGAGCTCTCCCGGGCGGGGACGCAGTCCCCCAGCTCCTCCAGGGCCAGAGGCACCTGGCCGAAGTTCCTCTTGGCGGCGGAGAGGCGGCTGAATCTGTTCAGGGCGATGTTTCTGGTGATGCGGCCTATGTAGCTTTTCAGCATTTGGGGGCGCTTGGTGGGTATGCTGTTCCAGACGCCCAGGTAGGCGTCGTTGACGCACTCCTCGCTGTCCTCCCTGTCCCGGAGAATGTTCCGGGCTATGTAGCGGCAGTAGGCGCCGTATTTGTTTTCCGTCTCCGCAATGGCGGACTCCGAGCGCTGCCAGTACAGCTCCACTATCTCTCTGTCTTCCATGGGCTTCCCTCCATCCTTCGGTGTTAAAGGCCTTTCACCTATATACTCAGGAAACTGCCCCTCCGGGTCACAGCTTTTCCGAAAAATTTTTTCAATTTCATTTTACTTTAGACCCGGAGGAAAGGCAAATCACAAATACCGGCAGCAAAGCAGGAAAATCTTTACAGAAATTTAATGCGGCCTTGACAGAGCTGTCGAAACGGGCATATACTTTTTATGTATAAGGAGGGGTTAAATTGTCTATCCTGCATAAAGCCAGGCATGACACGGACATGACCCAGGGCAGCATATCCCGTCTGCTCTTTGCCTTTGCCGTGCCGTTGATGCTGGGGAATCTTTTCCAGCAGCTGTACAATACCGTGGACTCCCTGATAGTGGGCAACTTTGTCAGCAAGCAGGCTCTGGCGGCGGTGGGCTGCACGGGGCCAATAATCAACACCCTCATCGGCCTGTTCAGCGGCCTTGCCGCCGGGGCCTCCGTGGTCATCTCCCAGTACTACGGGGCCAAGGACGAGGAGAAGCTGGGCAAGGCGGTACATACCACGGTGATGATAACCCTCATTACCTGCGTGGTGCTCACGGTGGTGGGTGTCTGGGCCACGCCCTATATGCTCATGCTCATGGACACTCCCCCGGACGTCATCGGCGAGGCGGAGCTCTACCTGCGCATTTACTTTGGCGGAGTGGCGGGACTGCTGCTGTATAATATCGGCTCCGGCATATTGAGGGCTGTGGGGGACTCCACCAGGCCCCTGTACTTTCTCATATTCTCCGCCGTGATGAACACGGTGCTGGACCTGTTCTTTGTGGCGGTTTTGAAGCAGGGCATAGCCGGCGCCGCCATCGCCACCATAATCTCCCAGTTCGTGTCTGCAATACTGGTTATGCTGCTGCTTATGCGCTCCAAGGAGCCCTACCGCCTGGAGCTGTCCCGGCTGAGGATGCACAAGGGCATGCTCCGGCGCATCTGCAATATAGGCATACCCTCCTCCCTGCAGATGGGCATAACCGCCTTTTCCAACATCTTCGTCATGGGCTACATCAACCACTTTGAGAGCTCATGCATGGCGGGCTGGACGGCCTATAACAAGCTGGACGCCCTGGCCATGCTGCCCATGCAGAGCCTGTCCCTGGCCCTGACCACCTTCGTGGGCCAGAACCTGGGGGCGGGGGATCTGAAGCGGGCCAAGGCCGGGCCCCGCTACGGCATGATAATGGGGCTCATCGTCACGGTCATCATCCTGGTGCCCATGATGATATTTGCCCCCCAGCTCACCGCCCTCTTCAACGACGACAAAGAGGTCATCGAGTTCGGCACCCTTTTTGTGCGCCTCTGCTCCCCCTTCTATATCGCCTTTGTTATAAACCAGGTGTATTCCGGGGCGCTCCGGGGCGCCGGGGATACCAGGGCCACCATGCTTATCATGCTCTTCTCCTTTGTGGCCTTCCGGCAGCTCTACCTGTTCATCGTCTCCCGCCTGGGTGCCACCGCCGGGGTCATAGCCCTGGGCTACCCCATGGGCTGGATGATGTGCAGCGCCCTGCTGCTCATCTACTATTACCACGGCCGCTGGGCCAGGAAGCTGAACCTGGTGCTGAACTGAAAAAAATACGGACGCAGAAAGCCCCGGGCGAAAAATTACGCCCGGGGCCTTATGCTGTCCCGACACATCTGCCGGAGCCATCATTCCTCCAGGAGGAAGAACAGCTCGGCCACCGCCTGAGTGTTGTCCTCAACGTAGGAGGTGACGGTGGTAGTTACCATGTATGAGCCTTGGAAGGGACCGAAGAGCTGCAGTATGTAGCAGGGCACACCGTCTGCATCAAAGACGGATTTCATGGCGTAGTGCTCCTCCCCGAGAAAGTTTGCTTTCACCTTTTCAATACTGCCGACGGCAAGTCCCGAGGCTTCATATAGAGGAATAAGCTGCTCGGACTGAGACAAAATAGTGTCTATGATGCCTTCCTCACCATCGGAGAGATATATCAGCTTTTCGGCAAGGGATATTTTGCTGTAGGCCACGCTGACGTTTGTAAGCCCGTCGGGGCTGAGGGCAAGCATATCGGTAACGGTGTCGAGGCTCTCCAGGTCCAGAGCGTCTTCCGTGTCGGCCTCCTCCAGCATCTGATAGCTCTGGCCGAGGAGGTCCTGCAGCTCTTTGGCGTCGGCAAAGGTCCAGCCCTCGCCGAAAGTGCAGCCGAAGCCCGCATAGCTGCTGGTGTAGGTGCTGCCGGAAAACTCACCCGGGCGGAGCTGCGGCTCTTCCTCTTCCGCCGCCGCATCCTCTGTCGGAGCTTTCGCAGCGGAAACCTCCCGGGTATCGTCTCCTGCCTCCGCTGCCGGAGCCTCCGTGGCGGCAGGCTCTGCCGGGCTTTCTCCCGGCTCCTTGCCTCCGCAGCCTGCCAGCAGCAGCGCGGCAACGAGCAGCGGAGTCAAAAACAAAGCAATTTTTCTTTTCATTATACCCATCCTCTCTCAAGGGACTTCCTCCGCTAATTTCTTTAACTATAGCATACTGGGGGAGACGGCTGCAATAAAGCTGAAAAACTTAAGAAAAATTAAGAAAAGCCCGGAGCGGCACACTGCCAAGCTCCGGGCTTTCGCCGGCCTATTCACTTCCCCGCCGCTTCCCTCAGCCTTTCCAGCCACTCATAGGGCACGTGGAGATTCCCCTCTATGCCGCTGCCCAGGCATATCCTGGGCTTGTTGCTGCCGTGGTAGTCGCTGCCTCCGGTCTTGATGAGGCCGTA
>DBFSDV010000102.1:0-20652 GCA_048417135.1 Candidatus Limivicinus sp.
TCTTAAATAAGAAATCAACATTTTAATCCCGCCTATTCCTTCATCTGGGCCGCAATATCCGCATCAACTATTTCTTCTCCGGTTTTATTGGCCAGCTGCTCCATGCTGGCCTGGCTCAGCCCGTTATTGACTTCGCAGTTCATATCACAGGTGGAGCATTTGTCCAGCTCCTCCTTTGTGACCAGGCCGTCCCTGTAATCCCGGACTATCTTCTGCTCATACATACTGTAAGGATGCTTTGTAAACAGCGCCTTGAACTTATGCCAAAGCACCCAGGCGGTGGGCACCCAGATATACTTGTGCATTGCCGGGCTAACGCTGCCTATCATCCAGCACTCCCTGTCGCAGCAACGAACTTTCTTTCTGACTGTCTCCGCCTCCGGGCTGTTCCACAGCTCGTCCCAGCTCTGGGTATTCAGGTTACCCATGACCTCCTTGTTCTTCGTCCCGTTGCAGGGCATGACGTCTCCGTAAGGGTCGATAAAGAAGGTATCAAAGCTCATATCGCAGGGCAGCAGCCGCTTCTGTCCGTATATGTAATTGATGAGCCCATGGTTAAAGTAGGCTCTGAACCACTTCTTAGGGCTGTTGGAACGCAGCAGCTCATTAATCAAATCCTCAAAGTTTTTTGCGACCATTGGCCGGTCATGGATAATGTTCTTGGCTTCCACAAAGTAGAAACTGTTGTGGAGAGAGGCAGTGGCAAACTCCATGCCCATCTCATCCGAGAGCCGGTACAGGGGCACAAGGTCAGGGGCGTTCCTGTCCTGGACCGTCATGCCGAAGCCCACATCTTTCATGCCCATTTCTCTGAGCTTCTTCAAGGTCCCGTAGCCCCGCTGGAAACCATTTTCAAGGCCTCTTATCTCATTGTTGGTTTTTTCCAGGCCCTCTATGGAGATGCGTATGCCTATCTGCGGAAACTCTCTGCACAGATCCAGAATCCTGTCTGTGAAATACCCATTAGTTGAAATGACTATTCGGTCACTCTTTTTATATAGCTCCCGCACAATGTCCTTAAGATCCGTACGGATAAAGGGCTCTCCGCCTGTTATATTGGTGAAATACATTTTAGGCAGCTTGGCTATGGTCTCCAGAGACAGCTCCTCCTCCGGTCTAGAGGGGGCCTTGTATCTGTTGCACATGTTGCAGCGGGCATTGCAGCGATATGTGACTATTACAGTACCGTTTAATTTCTTTTCGGGCATTGTAAATCTCCTATTTATGCGTTCTCTTTATTCAATCTGGTAAACACTACACCTATAACAAGAGCAAGCGGGATAGCTATCGAATTATTGAATGCCGGTTCCGCCGCAGATGCAATAAGCAAATATGCAAAGGAAAAAATAATTCCGGCATATATATGGCGGTCCAGCTTTTCTGTCTTCAGGCAAAAAGCAAAAACCACGCCCAGTAAAAAAACATAGAATATAGTTCCCAGCACTCCGGTTTGTCCAAAAATAATGGGCCAGAAGCTGTCTGATAAAAAAGGTGAACTATTTACGAAATTCGGATCCAACAAATACTGTTCTGTGTACCATCTATTTTCAGCTATTAGTCTGAGGGAGTTCTCCACATCATTAATATCTCTAAGCTCAAAATAATTATTGAACTCATATTTCAAATACACAGGGGAATAGTTTTTGGCTGCTTCAGCTGAGGCGTAAGTGCCAAACCCTGTACCAATAGGAAAGTAGTCCTTCATAATTGCAAAGGACGTGATCAGCATCACAGATCGGGCTGAGTGACCTGCCAAATCTATAAAATAAAACTGGATCTGCGGCCATGCAATAGCTATGAAGGCAGCTGCCCCAACAAGTATGTGCCACAGCTTCAATTTCCACTTAAAGATGCCAAATGCCACAAACACAATAACATATACTGCGGCACTAGCCAGGGCCTTGCCCCGCATAGTAAACACCATTATTATAATTGCAGCTACTATAAACGGAATATTCCTTTTCTCATAGAAAGCAGTCAGAATAACTAATAAGAAGGCCACTGCACCTGCCAGATATGAAGGGTGCTGAAAAAACAAAACTGCACTGCTTATCCCGTGTCTTATTTCTGACGGCCATATAGCAAAGATCCTGTCTGCCAGGAAAGCTGCAAATAAAATAATCGTTATAGATCTTGCGCTGAGGACCGCCGCTTTTTTCAGCTCATCCCAGTCGGAATTTTCAAACAGGAAGTATCCTGTGCCGATGGCAAAGAAAAATTTCAGGTTGGTATACAAATCAATGATTACCGACTTCATTGGCTGGTATTTGTAGAGCAGATTCCCGGTCAACCCTATGGCCGCAAAGGCCAGCAGCGGAATTATTATCAAGAGCTGTTCTTTAGTGGCTCTGCACCGCTGTACCACTGCTATACGATAAACGCCCCATATACATCCTATCATGGCAACAAGCTCATCAATATAAGAAAAAGGGGCCCAGATTCTCTCCAAAGCATTCTGAAATACAAGAATCCAAATCAAGATAGTCATAAGCAGCATATCTGCTTTTGGCTTACCTCCCAGGATCTTTTTCATTACTCTTTTCTCTCCTTTTATGCCTATACTCTGCCCTCATATATGGGCATCAGCTTTTTGCAGTATTCTTCCACAGTGTCAAATCGAACATCTTTGCAGTTTCTGCTGTATTCATCCGTAAGCTCTCTGTTCCCCCACAGTTTCCGTATCTTCCCGGAGAGTTCTTCAGCATTTCCGCTCTCAAACAGCTCTCCTGTCTTTCCGTCCTGTATGAGCTCCGGGACACCGCCTATATTTGCTCCCAGGACCGGCGTTCCGTACATCTGACTCTCCATCACTGAGAAGGGGCAGTTCTCGTACCATTCCGAGGGATAAACGCTGAACCTGGCCTCGCGGATCAGTGTCTCCAGGCTATCTCCCCTTTGGAATCCAACATTTTTGATGTTGGCTATTTCGCTTATCTCGCCTTCCAAAGGACCTGTGCCGGCAAAAACAAACTGCACATCCGGAAGCTCCCTGCACACCTTCAGCAGGGTCCCGATCCCCTTTTCCCTGGAAAAGCGGCCGAAATAGAGCACATAGTTTTTCTTATCCGTGTCCTTCCACTCCACCCTGTCCACAAAGTTATGCATTGCTGTCGTCTTGTCTGAAAACAGCGGATTGCTGTCCATCTTGGTTTTAAGAAACTCGGAACAGCAAATCATGTAATCTATATAGCGGTAAGCGCCCTTCAGCTTCCAGAACTCGGCCTCCATCATTCCTATGGCCGACTTGACAGCGCTGCCGTGTATGCACTTCCCTTTCAGGCAGTTGAGAAAATGGCCGCCCAGACATTTCTCGCAGTTCTCCCCGGTGTTGGGATTGCTGCACATATGATTCGGGCACACCAGTTGATAATCATGTGCAGTAAAAACTACTCGGCATTTGTTTCCTTCCCTGCGCCACTTTTCAATCTCCAAAATGATGCTGGGTGTGAGCTGATAGTTGAAGTTATTCAGATGACACACGTCCGGCCTGAAGTCCTCCAGGACCAGGCGCAGTTTTTTCCTGGCTTCGCTTGAGTAGATGGTCTTCAGCGGATAGCTCAGCTTGGCCAGCTTGGACCCGCCGTGGAAGTCCATATCCGTCGTATAAGCACCCACAGCGTTGCCCACACAGCGGCCCTGATGCTCCATGCCAAAATACTGAACCTCATGCCCCAGCTTTTGAAGCTCTTCTCCCAGCTTGAAAATATAGGTCTCCGAGCCCCCGTTTGGATACAGGAACTTGTTTATCATTAAAACCTTCATTATCTAGTCCTCAGTAAATACATGTATTATTTCAGGCTTCAAGAAAACCACGGCAGCTCACTTTTATAGCGCAGATAAATCCCGGCAAATACAGCTCTTCAGTTTATATCATTGCTTTGAGTATAGTTCCAGCGTCTCTTTCACCACTTCGTCCCAGCTGTATTTCCCACAGATGAAGTCGGATGCCTCACGTCTGTACTTGTCAACGGTCTCCGGCTCGTCAAGCAGCCTCTGAAGCAGGTCTCCAAGCTTGCCTACATCCCCTTTGGGGAAGCAGAGAGCTTTGTCCTCCACCACCTCGGTGCACTCCGGAATGTCGCTCACCACACAGCAGTTGCCGTAGCTCATGGCCTCCAGCAGGCTGAGTGGCATGCCTTCCAGGTCCGTAGGAAGAACATACAGGTATGCGTTGCTGTAAAGCTCTCTGAGCAGCTTTCCCTGCACAAAGCCCGTGAAGACTATGCGTCCGTCCCCTTCCGCCAGCTGTTTCAGCTGCAGCATGTACTCTTCCGTATCGGAGGAGCCGCCAGCAATGACGAGCTTCTTATCCGTATCAAGGCCCCGAAAAGCCTCTATGAGATAGTGCACTCCTTTTTCCGGCACCAGCCGGCCCAGGTAAAGGATATATTCCCCGGCCCCAATGCCCAGCTCATCCTCTATAAGCAGCGGCGGTTCTTTTTCCGGCCGGGCAATACCGTTGGGCACGAACCTGGTGCTGCGCCCATAGGTTTGCATGAAGTAGCCCTGGACGGCTCTGCTCAGAACTATCAGCTCGTCGGCATATTTTACGGCCATTTTCTCGCCCAGATGGATATACTTTTCTCCGAAACCGCCCTGCCATTTGGCTCTCTGCCAATCCAGGCCGTGGACCGTAACAAGCACACGCTTTCCGAAAAGCTTGGGAATAAAGCAGAAGGCTGCCGGGCCCTCTGCGTGTATGTGCACCACATCGTAGCTGCCGAAGGCGCAGCAAAGGGCGGCAAAGAACGACGAAGACGCGGCAGCCAGTCCCTTTCTCTCTATAGTGGGCACATATTTCAGCCTGACGCCCTCATAGCATCTGGTTTTGGCTTCGTCAAATTCCGCCCCGCTCACGTGGTGGCCCTTGCGGTTATAGCAGCAGACCTGATGACCCAGCTGCGCCATGCGCCTGCTGAGCTCTGCCACCACTATCTCAACGCCGCCCTCCCGGGAGGGTATTTTCTTTTGGCCGAACATGGCGATCTTCAAAGTTTGCGCTCCTTCCATATATACAGCGGAAAAGGCCGGCAAGGTATCCGGCCAATAAATCAGAATTTGAAGCAGTCCTTCAGTCCCGGCAGAATCTTATCTTTTTCGGACATGTTCAAAGTTGTGCCGTCTTCCAGCGTGTAGCCTTCCGGGCTGGCACTGTTCCTGTATTCCCCCAGGACCCCGGGCCAATTTATGCCGATATCCGGGTCATTCCATGCGATCCCGCCTTCATCGTCAGGCTGATAGAAATCAGTGGTCTTATAGCAGAACTCCGCCACATCACTGAGTACCAAAAAGCCGTGGGCAAAGCCCTCCGAGATATAGAACTGTCTCTTGTTTTCCTCGGAAAGTATCTGCCCAAACCACCGGCCAAAGGTTGGGGAGCCGGAGCGGACATCTACAGCCACATCGAATACGGTTCCTTTAACAACTCTTACCAGCTTGCCCTGAGGATGCCGCTTCTGAAAGTGCAGGCCGCGCAGCACTCCTTTGGAGCTGAGCGACTGATTGTCCTGGACAAATAGCATGTCCAGTCCGGCTTCGGCAAAATCCCGCCGGTTATACGTCTCCATAAAGTAGCCTCTGTTGTCTCCATGCACCGTAGGCTCTACAATATACAGTCCTTCTATAGGGCACTTTGTAACCTTGATCTGACTCATTTCAATTCCTTCTCACATTACATTTTGTATTTCTTTAAGGTATCTGGAGAGAGCGTCCTGCCACGGGGGCAGTGGTGTAAAGCCGCACTTTACAAGCTTGCTCTTGTCCAGCCTGCTGTTGAATGGCCTGGCAGCTTTGCCGGCACCATACTCCGCAGTGGAGACCGGCAGCACCTTTGTGTGATACCCGGCTTGGCGGAAGATCTCACAGGCAAAGTCGTACCAGCTTATATAGCCGCCTTCATTAGTAGCGTGATAATAGCCGTACTTGCTGCTCTCTATCATATCTACCAGAAGTCGGGCCAAATCGCGAGTATATGTAGGTGTGCCTATCTGGTCGTCCACCACCCTGAGCACCTCATGGTTTTTCCCCAGAGTCAACATAGTCTTTACAAAATTCTTTCCGTTCAGGCCAAAGACCCAGGCTATCCGCACAATAAAGAACTTATCTAAATTTGCCGCTACCGCCCGCTCCCCTTCGAGCTTGGTTCTGCCATATACATTCAGGGGCTTAAAGTCAGTACAGTCCGGCTCCCAGGGCGTCTCCCCCTTGCCGTCAAAAACATAATCGGTGCTGAGGTAGAGCATTTTGCAGCCAAGCTTGCCGCAGGCTTTGGCAATATTCTCCGTGCCCCGCACATTTACCGCTCTGACGGTGTCCAGCTTGTCCGCATCCTCTGCCAGGTCCACCGCAGTCCAGGCCGCACAATGGACAAGGGCATCAGGCTTCACTTCACAGAGCGTCCTGTCAACAGCCGCTCCGTCAGTGATATCCATCTGAACATAGGGCATCGACGAGACCGGCGTATCGCAGCAGCCGGAATACGCCGGCGAGGAGCCGGAGCCTATCCCCTCATGTCCCCGCCGTACAAGTTCCCTCATCACGTCGTGGCCAAGCTGCCCGTTTACCCCTGTAACAATTACTTTCATCCATATACTCCTGTCAAAGTAAAATAGGAGGATCTGTCGACTCCCATAATACTCTCATTATAACTCTTTGCATTATAACCCAAATAGTACAAATATGCAACCAAATAATGTATTTTGCACTATATGTAGCTTTGAAACCAAATTAAATTTCCCGCAGAAAAGGCGCTTTGCAAATAGAGCCGTATCAAGTTTTGAAAGCGGTCAAAAAACACATGGGCTGCCTTTAAAGCAGCCCATGGCCGGAAGTTTTACATTGCGCCCTTTCTCTGGAGCATGACCACTATGGTTTTTGCCAGTATTTTCAGGTCCAGCAGCAGCCTGTAGTTGAGGATATACTCCGTGTCCAGCCGGACCACTTCCTCAAAGTCGGTTATCTCGCTGCGGCCGGAGACCTGCCACATGCCGGTGATGCCAGGCTTAATGGCCATGCGGGCCCGGTGATGGTACTTGTATTTGGCCCACTCATCCATAGTGGGCGGGCGCGTGCCCACCAGGGACATGTCCCCCCGGAGAACGTTGAAGAACTGGGGAAACTCGTCCAGGCTGGTCTTTCTTATGAACTCCCCTATTCCGGTCTTTTTCGTACCGTCGGGCAGTATGCGGTTGCCGATGATTCTGGGGTCAAAGTCCATTTTGAACATCATGCCGTCGGCCACACGGTTTTTAGACATAAGAGCCTGCTTCCTCTCCTCCGCATCCATGTACATGGACCTGAACTTATACACCCAAAAGGGTTTGCCGTTGCGGCCTATACGTTTCTGCTTAAAAATGATGGGCCCCGGAGAACTGATGTAGATTATCGGGCCGATCACGATGCCGATAATAATTGCAAAGAGGCTGCCTATGATGCCGCCAATGATATCCATAATTCTCTTAATGACAGCCTGGTACAGCTCCACATAGTTGTAAGCTATGGTGACCACCGTGTATCCGCCCAGGGACTCAACGAACTGCTTGCTGCGGTTAAAGTTGTACTGGTCCATTATCACATGGACGGCCACACCCATTTCCGCGCAGCGTCTGAGGAAGGTCTCGGCCCTTTCCGATCTCTCAGGAAGGTCCATGACTACCTCGTCTATCCACTCCCGGCAAATAAACTCCGGGGCTGCTTCCAGGTCTGACACCACCGGAATTCCGGATATCTCCGCAGCTCCCCTCTCGTTTGCCAGCACGAAGCCCTTTATCTCTACCGGGAAGAAGATCTCCTTTTCGATGGTCTCAATGACCTTTTCTGCACTCTCCAGAGATTCGGTGACCACAAAGAAAGTGCGGGCCTTTCTGTTCCGGAAGCTTCTCACTCCGTTGGTGCGCAGTCTGTACAGTACCACTTTCTTCAGTATCAGCCGTCCGCTCAAGTCTATGACAAAATAAACGCAGAAGGTGTACCCGATAACAAGTCTGGAAAATGCCTCCGAAGACTGTATGGAAAACAGATACAGCGTGAGGGATGCCAAGGTGGTGAAGCTCAGTATCACCACGGATATGGCCTCCTGAACAAAGCCCCTCTTCAGCACCCCGCTGAGATTGTTCAGCGCGACGGAAAAAAGAAACTGCAGAATCAGCAGTACAAGAGCCAGGCTTCGGTAAATGAACTCCGTGTAGGGCAGACCATAGCCCGGAAAGCGGATAATATACCCTGCGAGAAATGCCAGCTGCATGCAAACGGCATCCAGCATCATGAAGTCCAAGTGGTTGGTCCAGCTTGAACGCGACCTCTGATACATCTCTATCTCTCCCACTAAACAGAACGAAAACACACGGCTCATGCCGGCCTGCTGCATGCTATCTTATCTGACCGGAATGCCGCTCCTTAAAGCTGCACATTCTGCGCATAAAATCCTTTGTTGTTTCCAGCTCTGTCCAAAAAATGTCGGCATATTAAATCATTTTATTTTAGCATAACGGCTATATATTGACAACAAAAAAGTAAATTCTCGTCAAATATATTTCCCATGATACGAAAAAGCTCGTCTTTGCCTTGGTTTTTGACCTCAGGGCTTTTCTCCGCCTTGGCGTTCATCACATGTCTGCCCTCTTTTTCGCCGCAGCAAAGCACCCCGCCTGTCCTCCGGTACATCATACCTTCCAGCAAGCAGGGTGCCGTTCAATGCCGTCTTTCTGTTCTGCCGCTATCCGCCTTTACTGGATTACGATGCGGCCGCTGCCGCTGACCTCGGAGTAGTCCAGCAGCATGCCCGGATACTTCTCCGCAAGAGGCGAATTGGTGGCTCCCACCTGGCCGTTTTCAAAAGCCTGGATATAATTTGCCAGGACCATATAGTCCTCCATCACATAGTCCAGCACGTTCACGGCGCTGCTGAACATGTTGAAGCCGTCTCCCAAATCCCGGAGAGTGTAGTTATAGCCCGCCAGGTTGTAGCTGGCATTCAGGTCCAGAGGCTCATAGGCGTCGGTGTCCTTATTGTATACCATCACGTCAAACACCCTGTAGCCGCCGGTGGGGCCGCCTATCCACACGCCCTTGTCGTCCATCTGCACCGAGTCGGGCCACTGGCTGTCCACCTTGTAGGTGAAGCCAGCCACCTGCAAAAAGCCGCCGTTCTCCTCTCCGCTGCCCACGCTGCGGGCGCCCCACTCC
Source organism: Candidatus Limivicinus sp. (assembly GCA_048417135.1). GTDB lineage: Bacteria > Bacillota > Clostridia > Oscillospirales > Oscillospiraceae > Limivicinus. The sequence goes on from DBFSDV010000102.1 coordinate 9,184, forward strand.
AGGGCATCCAGCAGCTGCTGGCCGCTCACGGTCTGCAGGCAGGCCACATTGCCGAAGGTGTGTATGCTCTTGGCAGTCTTGTATGTGAGCTCGCCGGTGACGGCTTCATTGCGGATGCCGCCGCCGTTCATCACGGCCACATCCACCTCCAGGCCCATGTCGTCAAAGAGATAGTACAGCGCGTCCGCGGTAAAGTCGCCGGTGTTGGTCTCCTGACTGCGCACCAGGCGGTTTCCGGCGGAGTCATAGTTGTCCAGAACCAGCTGGGTGTTGCCTATGACCTGGCCCAGCTGCTGGTCTATCTCTCCTATCCAGGCCCCCTTGATGGCGGCGGTGTCCGCATCGGAGAGCCAGTCCTTGCCGCCATAGATGGCGGAATCAAACTCATAGCCAACAACTTCGGTGGTCTCCTGGCCGTCCTCGTCCAGCACGGGTGCCCCGGTCTCGTCGGTCACCGTCTGTGTTATCTCGGCATAGTCGATGGGGCCGGTGGATATCTCGCCGCTCTCCCCATCGATGAGCATCATGCCTATGCTGCCAAAGTATTCCCCGGTCTGGGTGAGGGCCACGCTCTCTCCGTCCTTGCCGCTGGCCTGGGTGTCATATATCACCGTGTGGGAGTGCCCGTCTATGAAGGCGTCCAGCCCGGAGACATTGGCTATGACCTCCTCGCTGGTCCATGGGCTGGAGGAGGGGTCTACCCCCAGGTGGCCCAGGGCTATGACCAGGTCTGCGCCCTCGGCCCTGGCGGCATCTATGGCGGACTGGACATCGGCATACAGGGCCTGTCCGTCCTCACCGCCGGAGATGCCGTAGATGTAGTTGCCGTTTTCATCCTGGAAATAGGCCGGGGTGGATTTGGTAAAGGACTCGGGAGTGGTGATGCCCACAAAGGCTATGCAGCGCCCTCCGGCCTCAAAAAGTTTGTAGGGCTCCAGCACATTATTCCCCCGGACTCCCCCGTCCTCCTCATAGAAGTTGCAGGACACATAGGGGAAATCCGCCCAGGATATCACGTTCATGGTGCCCTCCATGCCGTAGTCGAACTCGTGGTTGCCCAGGGTGGCAAGGTCATAGCCGGCGGAGTTCATCATCTTTATGATGCTCTCCCCCTGGTCCATGGAGCCGTAGGCAGTGCCCTGGACGTGGTCGCCTGCGTCCACCAGCAGCACGCTGCCGTACTCGCTCTCCAGCTCTTCCTTCAGGGCCGCCAGCACGTCGTAGCTAAGGGGCTTGTCAATATAGGTGTGGACATCGTTGGTATAGAGTATGACGATATCCTCCGCAGGCGCGGAAGTCTCCTCAGGAGCCGCGCTCTGAGTGGGGGCCGCAGTCTCTACCGGGGCGGCGGTGCTGCAGCCGAACAGGGCCAGACACAGGAGCAATGCCAAAATAATGGAAATTAATTTGCGCAAAGTGCATACCTCCCTTGTATATTGTAGATCCATTATTCCACATTTTTCTTTTCCTGTAAAGGCTCCATTGTATTTGCGGTACTGTAAAATCTTTTCAGGGCAAAAATTCAAGAATACCGCCGGGAAAAACCCGGCGGAGCAGCCGTAAAAAAGTAGGCAAGGAAATACCAAAAAAGCTCCCGCCGGTCAGGCGGGAGCTTCCATGCTGCTGAAAAGATATATTTTCCGGTCAAATGACTTAGAGCCGGGGGCAATACCAGCAGTGCAATGCCGAGACTCTGCGAGCCGGCCAGGCCTGTTTATCTATGCCTGTTGCCTCACATGAGCTTTCTGAAGAGCTCGGTGAGGTCTTCCACGCTGGTGTCCCTGGGGTTGCCGGGACGGCAGGCGTCGTCATAGGCGCTCTGGGCCAGGAAGGGCAGGTCCTCTTCCTTAAGGGCTTCCAGCTTTGCGGGGATGCCCACGTCGGCGCTGAGCTGCTTGACGGCGTTGACGGCGGCGGCCCGGTATTCCTCAACGCTCATCTCGTCCACGCCCTTGACGCCCATGGCCCTGGCGATCTCCCGGTACTTCTCGCCGGTGTACTCCGCATTGTACTCCATGACTATGGGCAGCATCATGGCGCAGGCCACGCCGTGGGGAGTGTCATACACTGCGCCCAGGGTGTGGGCCATGGAGTGGGCTATGCCCAGGCCCACGTTGGAAAAGCCCATACCGGCAATATACTGGCCCAGGGCCATGCCCTCCCGGCCTTCCTTGGTGCCGTCCACCGCATTGCGCAGGTTGGCGGCAATGAGCTTTATGGCCTCCAGATGGAACATGTCGGTCATCTCCCAGGCGGCCAGGGTGGTGTAGCCCTCGATGGCGTGGGTGAGGGCGTCCATACCGGTGGAGGCGGTGAGGCTCTTGGGCATGGAGTCCATCATCTCCGGGTCCACAACGGCCACTATGGGCATGTCGTGGGGGTCGACGCAGACGAATTTCCGCTTCCGCTCCACGTCGGTGATGACGTAGTTGATGGTGACCTCGGCGGCGGTGCCGGCGGTGGTGGGCACGGCGATTATGGGCACGCAGGGTTTCTTGGTGGGGGCCACGCCCTCCAGGGAGCGCACGTCGGCAAACTCCGGGTTGTTGATTATGATGCCGATGGCTTTGGCGGTATCCATGGCGGAGCCGCCGCCTATGGCCAGGATATAGTCGGCCCCGGCGGCTTTGAAGGCGTTCACGCCGTCCACCACGTTCTCAATGGTGGGGTTGGGCTTGATGTCGGAGAAAATGGCATAGTCCAGGCCCTCTGCCTCCAGAATGTCGCTTATCTTTGCAATGACGCCGTGCTTGAGGAGAGTGGGGCCGCAGCAGATGAGGCCCTTCTTGAAGCCGTTGGCCTTCACCTCATTGGGGATCTCCTTGATGGCGCCTGCGCCGTGATAGGAAGTCTGATTGAGCATGATTCTATTTGCCATAGTAAAAATACCCCTTTCAAAAGTATCCTTTGTAGCTGGCTTTGATTTTATCCGCAAAAGATTATATTACCTTTCCCCGGGCACGTCAAGGAAATAACAATGTTTTTCACACATTATTAATCATATATCTTCAAATACTCCAAAGTCCTTTTTCCCTGCGGCGAAGCTGCGCAGAGGGCCGGGGCTCTCCCCTTTCGGGAAGCGCCCTGGCCCTCACGGGTCTGCCGTGCCGGAGGCTATTCCACTGCCTTCAGCAGCTGCTTTGTGTAGGGGTGTTGGGGATTGCCGAACAGTTCCTCCACCGTGTTTTGTTCCACGATGACTCCATGCTGCATCACCAGCACCCTGTCGCATATCTGATATATGACGTTCAGGTCATGGCTTATGAATAGGTAGCTCAGCTCGTACTGCTTTTTCAGGCTGTAGAGCAGCTTCAGTATCTGGGCCTGGATGGTCACATCCAGAGCGCTCACCGGCTCGTCGGCCACTATGAGCTTTGGCCGGGTGATAACTGCCGCAGCGATGGACACTCTCTGGCGCTGGCCTCCGGAGAGCTCCCTGGGCAGGCGCCGGGCGTACTCCGGCCCCAGGCCCACCTGGCTGAGCACCTCATCCACCAGGGCCTTCCGCTCCTCCGGGCTGTGGCCCCCCTGTATCTTCAGGGCCTCCTCCAGTATCCAGCCCACGGAGCGCACCGGATTCAGGCTGCTGAATGGGTCCTGAAAAACCATCTGCGGCCGCTTGGAATGGTGGATGATCTCCCCGTCGTAGTCCTTCAGCAGGCCCAGCACCGCCCGGCACAAAGTGGTCTTGCCGCTGCCGCTCTCCCCCACCAGGCCCACGGTCTCCCCGGCATTCACCGTAAATGAGACATCGTGGAGCACCTGGCGGCGTTTACTGCGCCCGCCGATGATGCTGCGTCCTTCTTCATAGTAGCTGTTGAGATCTCTTACTTCCAGTATACTCTCCATGGGGCGCCTCCTCAGACCAGCCGCCTGTCCCGGCCTGGGATGGCGGCGATGAGCTGCCTGGTATAGGGGTGCCGGGGCTCCCTAAAGATGTCCTCCACCGGTCTGTCCTCCACCAGTTTGCCCCGCTGCATAACGCAGACCCGACTGCACAGGCGGCGGACCACGCTCAGGTCATGGCTTATCAGGAGTATGGCCATGCCCTGCTCCCGGTTCAGCTTCTTCAGCAGGGCCAGGATCTCCGCCTGCACCGACACGTCCAGGGCAGTGGTGGGCTCGTCCGCCAGCAGCAGCCTGGGGCGGCTGACTATGGCGGCGGCTATCATCACCCGCTGGAGCATACCTCCGGACAGCTCGTGGGGGTACTGGCGGTAGATGCGCTCCGGCTCCGGCAGGTCCGCCTGGCGCAGGGCCTCCAGGGCCCGCTGCCGCCGCTCCCGGCGGCCGAGGCTGCTGTGGTTTTTAAGGCACTCCTCCACCTGGGGGCCTATGGGCATAACCGGGTCCATGCTGGTCATGGGCTCCTGGAACACTACCCCCAGCTTATCCCCCAGGATATCCAGCATCTCTTTGTCGGTACAGCTGAAGATCTCCTGTCCGTCCAGGGTTATGCTGCCGCTGAACTCAGCTTTTTCCCGGGGCAGCAGCCCGCTGACGGACATGGCGGTGACGGTCTTGCCGCTGCCGCTCTCCCCCACCAGGCCCAGTATCTCCCCCTCCTCAATGGAGAGGTTCAGGCCGTCCACGGCAAAGCGGTCCGGCGCGGCGTCCTTGAAATGGACCCTCAGGTCCTTGATGTTCAATACCTTTGCCATGGGCTCACCTCTTTGGCTGCAGGCCCTCGCCCAGCAGGCTGAAGCCCAGTATAAGCAGGACTATGGCTCCCCCGGTGCCCAGGGCATACCAGGGCGCGCTGTAGAGGAAGCTCTGGCTGTCGCTGAGCATGGAGCCGAGACTGGCGTAGGGCGGCTGGATGCCTATACCCAGAAAGCTCATGCTGGCCTCGCTGAGCACGGCGTTGTTGAAGCCTATGGTCACGGTGCTCAGGAGCACCGGCAGGGTGTTTGGCAGGATGTGCCTGAACATTATCCGAAAGCCCCCCGCCCCCATTATCTTTGCGCTTTTGATGTAGTTCAGCTCCCGGCAGCGGGCAAACTCGCTGCGCACTATCCGGGCAAAGCTGGGGATGAACAGTATACCCAGGGCCAGGATGATGTTCTCCGTCCCGGGACCCGCTACGGAAACTATGACAAGGGCCAGCAGGAAAGCCGGAAACGCAGTTATGGAATCGCATACCCTGGTGAGTATCAGGTCAGGCAGTCCGCCGTAATAGCCGCAGAGGCTGCCTATGACTATGCCGGCGATACAGCCGATAGCCACCACGCACAGGGCAATAACGAAGCTGGTGCCGGCTCCGTCCACCACACGGCTGAAGATATCCCGGCCGAAGTTGTCGGTACCCAGAAGATGCTGAAGGCTGGGCGGAGAGAACTTGGCGGAGGCATCCATGGCCGTAGGGTCATAGGGGGTCCAGAACCAGCCCATAACGATAACAAGTATCATAATCAGGCTGATTATTCCGCCGGCCCAGAGGAAGGCATTGGCAGATTTTTTCATGTCTCTCCCCTCCTCATAGCCTGCGTATCCTGGGGTCGGCCAGCTGATACAGCAGGTCGGCCACAAAATTCACTATAACTATCCAGGCCGCCATCACCACCACTATGGCCTGCACCACCGGGAAGTCCCGGTTGGAGATGCTGGCCAGGAGCAGGCGGCTGACGCCGGGTATGGTAAAGACCTGCTCAATAATGATGCTGCCGGTCATTATCTCCGCCGCCGAGACGGCCAGGAAGCTTATGACCGGGATAAGGGCGTTTTTCAGCACATGGCGCCGGAGTATCTTCCCCCGGCTGCTGCCCCGGCTGCGGGAGGTGCGCACATAGTCCTGCTCCAGCTGGCTGCGGATGGAGGAGCGGAGCATCTTCACCGTCATGGCTATGCGGGGTATGGCTATGGCCAGGGCCGGGAGTATCATATAGCCCAGGCATTTGGACCAGCTCTCCGTGTAGGACACGAAGTTTCCGGGCACGAAGAGCTTCAGCACGTTGCCCAGGAAATAGCAGGCCAGCATGCCCAGAAAGAAGGGCGGCACGCTCATGATTATCTGGTCCAGGGCGCTTATGCCCAGGTCCATTATGCGGCTTTTGCTGCTGCCGGCCCAGATGCCCAGTGGTATGGACAGGGCCACGGTAAAGGCAAAGGACAGCAGGGTCAGCAGCGCCGTCACCGGCAGCTTGTCCGCCAGCATGTCCCTAACCGGCATGCGGTAGCTGTAGCTCTCCCCCATGTCGCCCCTTACAAAGCCGCTGAGCCAATCCCAGTATCTCTCCAGCACCGGCCGGTCCAGGCCCAGCTCCTGGCGCAGGGCCTGCCGGGCCTCCTGGGTGGCCTCGGTGCCCAGCAGCTCCGTGGTGGGGTCGCCGGGAATTATCTGAAAGGCCAGGAAGGCAAGGAGGGAAACGATGAACAACGTAATAATGAGAGCGCAGCTTTTTTTTGCAAAATATTTCACTCTCCCCGCCTCCTCTCGCTATTTCTTATTTAGTCCTCAAAATACAGGCAGGACATGTCGATGACGTACAGGGGATAGAACTCAAAGCCCTGCAGCCGGGGATTTATGGCCACGAAGTCCGCCAGATCCTGGATGTAGACATTGGCGGCGGTGTCGCTGAGTATCTCCAGGCACTGCTTGTAGAGCTCGGTCTGCTCCGCCTCGTCGGAGGCGGACTGGGCCTGGGCAAAGGTCTCGTCATACAGGGGGTTATTGTAGTTTATCATGTTCTTGGCGTTGTCGCTCACCCAGCGGGCCAGCAGGGCGCTGGCGTTCAGGGTGCTGGCGTCAAAGCCGCAGACCGTGGCCTCAAAGTCCCTGTTCCCGTAGACGTCGGTGAGCCAGGTGTTCCACTCCACCTGCTGTATCTTTGCGTCAATGCCCACGGCCTTCAGCTGTTCCACCAGGACCACCGCAGTGTCCACGTGGGGCTGATAGTTGCTGGGCACGGTGATGGTGAAGCTAAAGCCGTCTTCATAGCCGGCCTCCGCCAGCAGCTCCTTGGCCTTATCTATATCGTAGGGATAGGCCTCCGCCAGGGCAGGGTCAAAATACTTGCCGAAGGCGGGGTACATGGAGGAGCCCAGCTTGGTGCCGTGGCCCTCGGCGGTGAGCTCCAGGAGGGAGTCCACATCCACCGCGTAGCACAGGGCCTGGCGCACCAGCTCGTTGTCAAAAGGCGCCACCGCATTGTTCAGATACAGGGCCTGCACCAGGTTCATGGTCCCCTCCAGCACATTGTAGCCGTTGGAGAGATTGTTCACCTGGTCGATGGTCAGGTGGGCCACCAGGTCCAGAGCCCCGCTGTTGAGTGCGGTGAACAGGGCGTTGTTGTCCTCATATATTTTGTAGGTGACTCTGTCCAGCTTGGCCCCTTCGCCGTAATAATCCTCGTTGCGCTCCAGGATAAAGTTCTCCTGGACACTGCGGGACACAAAGCGGAAGGGCCCCGTACCCACCGGTGCGGTGGACTGCTCAGTGTAGTCCTTGGGCATGATGTACACGCTGGACACGTAGCTGAGGAAGTCCGGGTTGGGCGCGGACAGAGTTATGGTGATGACATTGTCCTGAGCGCTTATATCCGTGATAGCGGAAAGCGCCGTCACCACGGCGGAAGTCACCGAGGTAGCGGCGCAGGTCTCAAAAGAGTATATAACGTCCTCCGCAGTGCAGCTCTGGCCGTTGTGGAAAACCACACCGTCCCTGAGCGTAAAGGTATACGTGAGGCCGTCCTCAGACTTCTGGTAGTCTGAGGCGACTGCGCATACATAATCGCCGTCGGAATTGGGCTTAACCAGCCCTTCAAAGACGTTGAACATGACCTCTCTAGTTCCTGCTGCCGTCATAAGATTCGGGTCAAGACTATCATCCAGGTCCTGGGCGATACCCACGCTAATCTCATTGGCGTGGTCCGCCCGGGAAGAATCTGTGGTTTCGTCGCTGGTTCCGGAGCTCTGGGTCGTAGCCTCTCCGCAGCCGCAGAGTAGGCCCGCCGTCACCGCCGTTGCCAGGAAAACTGCAAGAATACGCTTAATCATTGCCATTCTCCTTCCGCCGCATGGTCTGCGGCGTTACAACAAAATAACTTCTTCTCCCATTATTAAATTGTCGGCCATATTGTAGCGCATATACCCGGAAATTACAATACTGTTTTTTCCAATTTTCCGGAGGCGTATTATATTATGTAAATTAAGTTATGTTTATAACTTTATGTAAATGTGATTATGTTAATATTATTACGTAATTAAGATTATGTAATATAACTTATGTAAATATAGTTATGTCTACTTAAATCACATAGTCCTCGTCCAGCACCCTGAAGCAGACCACCAGCACGTTGTTCCAGTCCTCCTTGCAGGTGTAGCAGACGTAGTCCTCATAGGAGGTAAAATAGTAGCCGTCGCCGTCCAGTATGCCCATGCCGTAATTGTAGCCGTCGTCCACCAGGCTGCACTGGAGGGTCAGTATACTGTGGCCCCGGAGTATCACCGCCTTGTCTCCGGTCTGGACCTGTCCCAGCCGGGAGAAGCTCTGGTTATTGTGGTCGGCGATGAGCATGCCCAGGCCGTCGGTAAAGAAGGCGGCGGAATCCTCCCGGTCGCAGATATCCTGGCGCAGCTTTGCCACGTTCTCCTCCTGGCTGTCGATAAACAGGGCCACGTCTATCCCCGCCGAGGGTATCACCAGGCGCCCGGCCATGTCCTGGCGCTCCAGCATCTCCTGGGCCACTTCCCTGTTCCTTCCCAAAAAGAGCACCGCCTCCAGGGCCATGGGCTTGTCCCTCACTGCCATGCTCTCCGTCCCGGCGGAGTCCAGCGGCGCAAAGTCGGAGCTCTCGCCCCGGTATACAGTCTGCGTCCCCAGGGCCTCCGCCCCGGCGTCGCTGAAGCTGCTGCGGCTGTCCTTGAGCTTGTTGACGAATATGGCAGTCACCATTATCAATAGGAGGAAAGCTGCCGTTATATAAAGCTTCTTCATGAATTTACCTCTCCGCTGTACTGTAGCTATACATGTTGATTTTATACTAATATGCCCCCGGCCTTCAAGTTAATTATTGTTAACTTTTGAGTCATTATAATTTTCCTCGGATATTTATTCCCTTTCACCGCCATTTTTTCAAAAATTTTGTTTTACATATTCCCGCCGATGGTATATACTGTAGCTCATTAGCAAGGGAAGGCGCAAAAGCGTCGGCGCCGACCCTTCCCTCAGAATGAAAGGAGCCAACAGTTATGAAGTTTAAAATGTCATCCATCATCACCAGACCGGACTTTCAGGGCGAGTTCACCAACAGCATCCTTGCCGCTGCCGCCTCCCCTGACATAATATCCTTTGCCGGCGGCCTGCCCAACCCCGTATCCTTCCCCATACCGGAGATGGAAGCCGCCACCAAGAAGGTTCTGGAGGATAAGGGCGCTATCGCCCTGCAGTACAGCTCCACCCCCGGCTACCCCGCTCTTCGGGAGTGGGTGGCCAAGCGCTATGAGACCATGGGCGTGTACGGGGTCAAGGCCGATGACATAATCATCACCAACGGCTCCCAGCAGGCTCTGGCCATGGTGGGCGCCGCCATGATAGACGCCGGCGACGAGATAATCGTAGAGGACCCCACCTATCTGGTGGCCCTCCAGTCTTTCCATATGTACAATCCCAAGGTCCTTACCGTCACCATGAACAGCGACGGCATAGACTGCGGTGAGCTGGAGAAGACCGTGAAGGAGCACCCCGACGCCAAGCTCATCTACCTCATCCCCAATTTCCAGAATCCCACCGGCCTGACCTACTCCAAGGAGGTCCACGACAGAGCTGCCCAGATACTTAAAGACACGAACCTGCTGGTGCTGGAGGATAACCCCTACAGCGAGCTGCGCTTTGAGGGCAAGTCCAACGAGAGCTTCGGCGCCGCTCTGGGCGAGCAGTGCTGCATGCTGGGCACCTTCTCCAAGATCGTCGCCCCCGGTATGCGTATAGGCTGGATCTGCTGCCGCAACGACGAGCTGCGGGAGAAGCTCCTGAACTACAAGGCCACCGCCGACCTGCACACCAACATCTTCTGCCAGATGGTCCTGGCCCAGTACCTGGCGGACAACGACATTGACAAGCACATAGAAAAGACCAAGGAGCTCTACCACCAGAAGGCCCAGTATATGATGGACTGCATGAGAAAGTACCTGCCTGAGGGCGTGGAGTTCACCCCCACCCAGGGCGGCATGTTCCTCTGGGCCACTCTGCCCGAGGGCATCACCGCTGTGGAGCTCTACCGGGCTGCCCTGGAAAAGGGCGTGGCTATCTGCCCCGGCGACCCCTTCTATGAGTACCAGCGCAACGTGCGCACCTTCCGCATCAACTACTCCAACAGCAGCAACGAGGTCATCGAAAAGGGCATGCGCATCCTGGGCGATGTGTGCCGTGAACTGATGGCAAAATAAAATACCCCAGCGTGCAAAAACCAGGGAGGCTCAGCCCTCCCTGGTTTTTTCATCCTTATCCGTTTTAATACCCTTACTGCATCTGCTCTTCCCGGGGAGCGCCTTCCTCTTCCCCTTCCCCGTCCATATTCACCTTGGGGATAAAGCTGGAGGCGAATTTCCCCTTTCCCTGGTGCTTCACATAGAAATAGCCGATAAAGGAGAAGACCACCGCACCGACGAAATTCACGAACAGGTCCTTCATGGTGTCAAAAAGGCCTATGTCCAGATATCCCCCCAGGCCCAGGGCCTGAGTGCTGCCGTCGGAGTGGACTATGATGACGTCGGAAATATCCCTTATATGTATGACCTTGTTGCTCATGCTGGGGTCCAGGGATACGGAGCCTATGGCACGTATCACCGTGTCCTTCTGCATATCCAGGCCGATGAAGCGGTCGGCGGCAAATTCAAAAAACTCCCACAGCACGCCTACGGTCATGGAAAAGCAAAATGCCACCAGCGCCAGATACACCGGGGAGAGCTCAAAGGAAAAGCGCTCGTTGCGGTTGAGCATATCCACCAGGGCAAAACCTATGGCAGCGCAGAGAAAGCCGTTCACAGTGTGCAGCATGGTATCCCAGTTTGGCACCCGCACATAAAAGCTGGCCAGTTCCCCCAGGATTTCGGCGGCAAATATGAACAACAGTATAATGACTTCCATTGTGCTGGGCAGCGTAATGTCCAGCCTTCGCTGCAGTATGCTGGGCATGATCAGCAGTATCAAGGACAGCACGCAGAGGAAAACGCTCTCATAATTCCCCAGCAGCACTGCACGGACCAGCGCAAATATAATAAGGGCACGCAGCACCAGATATACGATGATAGTGGCCTTATTTTTGTACGGAGTCTTTATCTGCCTTACTTTCTTCTCTTTTTTCATCCTGTCCCATTTCCCCAAAAACACTGTATTTCCCAGGCAGCGGAGCGCTTCTTGATATTTGCATTATATTTTAGCACAGCCTGTCCATATTTGCAAATACGGCGGCAGCCATAGTTAAAAATAAAATGTAGGAGAACAATACATATTGGACAGTTAAATAAAAA
>DBFSDV010000103.1:0-17486 GCA_048417135.1 Candidatus Limivicinus sp.
GGCGGAAGGAGAGAAAATTAATGAAGAAAATCACAAAGAGAGATTTGTTCTTTATATTTTGCCTGCTTGCCGTCCTGCTTATTTCCCGCTGGAAGGTGACCAAAGGCTTTGGAAACATTGACGAGTCTTTCTTCTTAACCATACCCCAGCGTCTGCTACAGGGGGACACGCTCCTGGTGGACGAGTGGAACCTGGCCCAAACTTATGGAATACTGCTGGTGCCGCTCATGGCTTTATATAAGGCGGTGTTTCCCAACAATGAGGGAATAATCCTGGTCTTCCGCTATTTCTATATTGCGGTGCAGGCGGCCTTCAGCATATACATTTACCTGTGCCTTAGAGACAGAAAGTGGTCGGCTCTGGCTGTCCTGCCCTTCATGATATTTGTTCCCCATAACATCATGGCCCTGTCATATAATTCCATGGGGGTGCAGTGCCTCACAGCCAGCCTGGTGACCATGAACCGCAGCAGGCTCAATGGTGCATGGATGTTCCTGGCAGGACTGTTCTATGCAGCTTCAGTTTTGTGCTGCCCCTTCCTTATTCTGCTCTACCCGATATATCTTGTTGTGACGGTAGCGGGGAAAGTAGTAAAGAAAAAAGGACAGCAGCTTTTGTGCGCCTTCACGCCCCGCAGCTTCTGGACCTTTACTGCCGGCTGCGCTCTGCTGGCGGCGATAACCCTGGCAATGATATTCCAAAATCCCATCGGAGATATCATCAAGGCCATTCCGCAGATAATGAACGACCATCGGCATGAGACGAGCTCTCTGTGGGAAAAGCTGAGCTCCTACAGCGCAGCAGTGCTGGACTCCAACTCCACATCGAAAGCCGCTATGGCAGCCTACGCCCTTTTGCTCCTGTGGTGGGCGTTAGACGCCCGTCTGTTTGGAGCCAGGCACCGGGACGGTATTTTCATTGCGGCCCTGCTTGTGTCGGGGCTGTATCTGGCAGGCTTTTTCAGGGACCTGATTTTTATCAACTTCTATCTGTTCCCCCTGGCCTGCTCAGGCCTCTTTGCCTTTATCACCAGCGGAGATAAGGATTGGAAGACTTTCGGTCTTTTTTATCTCCCGGCAATGCTTTATACCTTCCTCATACACTGCGGCTCCAACCAGGAGTTCTATGTGATATCCGGCGCCTCTGCGGTGGCCTCGGCCCCTGCGATACTGCTGATGTGCAGGCGCATTGCCGGGATCGAGAACAAGAAGGGCGTCATGACCAGGGTCCTGGCGGCAGCCCTGATCGCTGCTTCTTGCGTGGGTATCACAGTGTGCCGGGTCAGGGACACCTTCTGGGACGAGTCTGTGGATAAGCTGGACCATTGGATTGGCAGGGGAGCAAACGCCGGAGTCTGGACCACCGGAGAGAGACACCAGGTTTATGAGACTTTGTATGACGATACTCAGCTTATACGTCAGCAAAAGGGGAAGGTGCTCTACTATAGCAGGGATACCTATCTCTATCTCATGGATGACAAGGAGATGGCCGCCTATTCTGCCTGGCTGGCTATCGATTATGATTACAACAGCGAGTGGCAGAGACTGCTGAGCTATTATCAGCTCAACCCGGAAAAACTGCCGGACTGCATTTATCTTTCCAAGGTGATAAATATCAGCCCGGAGCAGATACTGGCCGACCTGGGGGCTCAGGGAGAGATAACGGAAAATATCTACGGATACAGCATCATTATCGACTGGGACAGTAAGCCGGACGGCTCTGACTAAAAAACTTGATTTTATCACTTTCTTGTGATAAACTTCTAAACGTATAGCGGCTCCTGCATTAGGAGACAGCCCAAACTAATGTCACAGAATGGAGAATATAACTATGGAAAGAATCAAGACTCTTGAGACCCGCGACCTGTGCCAGAGCGCCAAAAACGGCGGCTGCGGCGAGTGCCAGACCTCCTGCCAGTCCGCCTGCAAGACCAGCTGCGGCGTTGCCAACCAGAAGTGCGAGAACGAGAAGGCCTGAGCAAGAGGCCGACTCTGAAAAAATAAAAAGCTGCCGCCTGTTCAGGGGCTGCCGGAAGGGGGAGCTGAGCTTCCCCATCCAACAGCGCTCCCGGGGCGGCGCTTTTTATCTTTGAATACACATACAGGGAGGGTGCCCGATGGTACACCAATATAAATTAAACGGCTACAATATAGTCCTGGACAGCTGCTCCGGCTCCATCCACTCCGTGGACGAAGTGGCCTATGATATAATAGCCATGTACAAGGAGAAGAGCCCGGAGGACATAGTCCGGGAGCTGCTGGTAAAATACGCCCACCGCAGCGACGTTACGGAGGAGGAGCTCTACGCCTGCATTGCCGATGTGGCGGCCCTGGAAAAGGCCGGCAAGCTCTACACCCCCGACAATTTCGCCGCCATGGCCGGCACCTTCAAGGAGCGCTCCGGGGACGTGGTGAAGGCCCTGTGCCTCCATGTGGCCCACACCTGCAACCTGAACTGCTCCTACTGCTTTGCCAGCCAGGGCAAGTACCACGGGGAGCGGGCCCTCATGAGTTTTGAGGTGGGCAAGCGGGCCCTGGACTTTCTCATCGAAAACTCCGGCCGCCGCACCAACCTGGAGGTGGACTTCTTCGGCGGAGAGCCCCTGATGAACTGGGAGGTGGTAAAGCGGCTGGTGGAGTATGCCCGCACCCAGGAGGAACCCCACCACAAGAAGTTCCGCTTCACCCTCACCACCAACGGTATGCTCATAGACGACGAGGTGATAGACTTTGCCAACCGGGAGATGAGCAATGTGGTCTTGTCCCTGGACGGACGCAAGGAGATACACGACGCCCTGCGGGTGGACTATGCCGGCAAGGGCAGCTATGAGCGCATAGTGCCCAAGTTCCAGAAGCTGGTGAAGGCCAGAGGCGGAAAGAACTACTACATGCGGGGCACCTTCACCCACGCAAACCCGGACTTCACCAAGGACCTGTTCCACATGGCGGACCTGGGCTTTACGGAGCTGAGCATGGAGCCGGTGGTCTGCGCCCCGGGGGACAGCGCCGCCCTCACCCCGGAGGACATAGAAATTGTAAAGCAGCAGTACGAACTGCTGGCGGTGGATATGCTCCGCCGGGAGAAGGAGGGCAAGCCCATAACCTTCTATCACTACATGCTGGATCTCACCGGCGGCCCCTGCATATATAAGCGCATCTCCGGCTGCGGCTCCGGCACAGAGTACATGGCCGTCACCCCCTGGGGCGACCTCTACCCCTGCCACCAGTTCGTGGGGGAGGAGAAGTATAGGCTGGGCAACATCTGGGACGGGGTCACCAATACCGAACTCAGAGAGGAGTTTCGCTCCTGCAACGCCTATGCCCGCAAAGAGTGCGACGGCTGCTGGGCCCGGCTCTACTGCTCCGGGGGCTGTGCCGCCAACGCCTACCACGCCACCGGCAGCATAAAGGGCGTATATGAGGCGGGCTGCGAGCTGTTTAAAAAACGCATAGAGTGCGCCATCATGATGAAAGTGGCGGAGAGCCAGGGGCAGGACTGATGGATACCCCCATTGCCGACTTTTTGAGAAGCTACGCCGCCTCCGGCGCCATACGCTTCCACATGCCCGGCCACAAGGGCAAAGGCCCCCTGGGCTGCGAGGCCCTGGACATCACGGAGATAGCCGGGGCCGACTCCCTCTACGAGGCCGCCGGCATCATTGCCCAAAGCGAGGAGAACGCCCGCCGCCTCTTCGGCGCCGGGCGCACTCTCTACTCCACCGAGGGCTCCAGCCAGTGCATAAGGGCCATGCTCCATCTGATACTGCAAAACCGGAAGCCGGGCAGCGCCCCGGTCATCCTGGCGGCCAGGAACGTGCACAAGGCCTTCATATACGCCGCCGCCCTGCTGGACTTTCAGCCGGAATGGCTCTGGCCGGAGGGGGACAGCGGCTCCCTGCTGGGCTGCCCCATAAGCGCCGAAGGTGTGGCCCGGGCCATGGACGCCCTGCCGGAGCCCCCGGCGGCGGTTTACATAACCAGTCCGGACTATCTGGGGAATCTGGCGGATATAGGGGCCATCGCCCAAGTTGTCCACGAGCGGGGGAGCATCCTGGCGGTGGACAATGCCCACGGGGCCTATCTGCATTTCCTGGAATCCCCGCTGCACCCCATGGACCTGGGGGCAGACATCTGCTGCGACTCCGCCCACAAGACTCTGCCGGCGCTCACCGGGGCTGCCTATCTGCACATAAATAAAAGCGCCCCGGCGGCCTTTGCCGAAAATGCCCGGCAGGCCATGGCGCTGTTCGGCTCCACCAGCCCCTCCTATCTAACTATGGCCTCCCTGGATATGTGCAACGCCTATCTGGCCGGGGACTTTCGCCAGGAACTGGCCGGGACGGCGGAGAAGCTGGGAGAGCTGAAAGCCCGGCTCAGGAGCCGGGGCTGGGGAGCGGAGCCCTCCGACCCTCTGAGGCTCAGCCTCAGGGCACCCAGGGGCTGCACCGGCCAGGAGCTGGCCGGGAGGCTGAGAGAGAAGGGCATAGAGTGCGAGCACGCCGACAGGGAATATCTGGTGCTGATGTTCACCCCGGAAAACAGCCCGGAGGAACTGGAGCGGCTGGAGCAGTCTCTGGGCAGGGCCCCGGCGCTCCCCGCCGAAACAAAGCCTCTGCCCCAGGCAAAGGGGGAGCGGCTGATGTCCCTGCGCCGGGCCATGCTCTCTCCCCAGGAGACCGTGGCCGCGGATGAGGCCCTGGGGCGCATCTGCGGAGCCCCCGCGGTGTCCTGCCCTCCGGCGGTGCCCATAGCCGTCTCCGGGGAGCGCATAGGCCCGGAGGCGCTGGAGCTGTTCCGGTATTACGGCCTGGAGAGGGTGGAGGTCGTTAAAGAAAAATAAAAATTTTCCAGAAGAAAAGACTTTCGGATACCAAAGCGAAAGTCTTTTTTTACTGTTTGTAAACCGGTTTACATCCGTGACAATCTCACGAAAATGTATAAACATCCAGAGAAAATTGGGGATAAACTGGAAATCCGGGGCCCGCATATATAATTGACATAGGGAAAATACTGTGCTATACTTAGCCGAAACTTGTGAAATGTGCATGAATAGCCGGAATATAAATCAGTTGACAGATGTTAAATTTGGCGCTTTTCACAATTATGAGAAGTTCACCGGCGCAAGCCGTGAATAAAAACTTTTATGGAGGAAATGAAATGAAAAAACTCATCGCACTGCTGCTCGCAGCCATGATGGTCTTCGCTCTGTGCGCCTGCGGCGCCAGCGAGGAGCCTGCCGCTGAGGAGCAGCCCGCCGCCGAAGCCCCTGCCGAGGACACCGCCGAGGCTCCCGCTGAGGAAGAAGCTCCCGTTATCAAAGTCGGTATCGCCGCTCCTGACGTGACCCACGGCTGGGTGGCCGGCGTTGCCTACTACGCTGAGAAGTACTGCAAGGACAACAACCTGGAGTACAAGATCACCACTTCTGCCGACGCTGCCGAAATGACCGCAGCTCTCCAGGACCTGATGGCTTGGGGCGCCACCGTTGTGGTCTCCTGGCCTCAGTGGACCGGCATGGAGACCGCTCTCCAGGAAGTCATTGACGCCGGCATCCCCGTTGTGAACTTCGACGTTGATGTGGACTGCGAAGGCATCTACAAAGTCACCGGCGACAACTACGACATGGGCTACCAGTGCGCCAAGTACATAGCCGATAAGGTCGGCGACGGCGCCATCATCGCCGTTATGGACGTGCCCTCTTCCGGCTCCGTCTGCGAGCTGCGCAAGGAAGGCTTTTACGCCTACATGGATGAGATCGGCTACGACATGACCAACGTCTTTGAAGTGACCCTGGAGTCCTTTGCCCGTGACGACGGCCTGACCGTTATGGCCGACGTTCTGGAGAAGAACCCCCAGATCGACGCCGTGTTCTCCATGGATGACGAGACCTCCATCGGCTCCATCCAGGCCATCACCGAGGCCGGCCGCACCGACATCAAGGCCATCACCGGCGGCGGCGGATGCCAGGAGTACTTCCGCATGATCGCTGACGAGCAGTACGCCGACCTGGGCCTGTGCAGCGCTCTGTACAGCCCCTCCATGGTTCAGGATGCCATCAAGACCGCTATCGACCTGCTCAATGGCGGCGAGGCTGAGCCCATCGTTGTCATCCCCACCACCATCGTCTCCGCTGACAACGTTGCCGACTACCTGGATCCCGAGAACACTGTTTACTGATAATCGACAAAAGACCTATCTTCAAATGGGCTATGGCTTTGTAGCCATAGCCCATTTGCAATAAGGGGGCTCGAACTTTTTCTTTAAAAAAGTGCCAGGGCTCCTTCGGCAGTTTTTTGAAGAAAAGCACCCCGATATATACCTTAAGAAAACGGAAGTGATAGCTTGAACCTGAAAATGGAAAACATCTTCAAGTCCTTTGGGGCCAACGATGTCCTTCAGAATGTGAACTTCAGCCTGGAGACCGGGGAGATCTGCGCCCTGTTGGGTGAGAACGGCGCCGGCAAATCCACTCTGATGAACATCCTGGGCGGCGTGCTCCAGGCGGACAGCGGCACCATAAGCCTTGACGGAGAGAAGAAGCAATTTGCCTCCCCGGTGGACTCTCTGGATGCGGGCATAGGTTTTATTCATCAGGAGCTGAACCTGATAAACGACCTGACCATATATGAGAACATGTTCATCACCCATCTGCCCAGGAAGAAAATGTTCCTGGACGCCAAGCTGATGCAGAAGAAGACCGGCGAGCTTTTCCAGCGGATGAACATTGACCTGGACCCCTGCACCATGGTGCGGGAGCTGGACGCCTCCTATAAGCAGATAGTGGAGATATGCAGGGCGCTGATGCAGGACGCCTCCATAATCATCATGGACGAGCCCACCACCTCCCTTACGGAACCTGAGATACAGCGGGTCTTTGCGATGATGCGCTCTCTGAAGGAGCAGGGAGTGGGCATAATATTCATCTCCCACAAGCTGGGCGAGGTCATGGAGATCTGCGACAGGTATACGGTGCTGAGGGACGGCAACATGGTGGCCTCCGGCAAGGTCTCGGAGACCAACCAGAAGCAGCTGGCCGCCTACATGGTGGGCCACGAGGTCCAGAGCGATACAAGCAGCGAAAGCTGCCAGTACGGGGAAGAGATGCTGCGCCTGGAGAGTCTGGGGGACGGGCACCATTTCCACGACATCTCTCTGGCGGTTCGCCAGGGGGAGGTGCTGGGAGTCACCGGCCTTCTGGGGGACGGGCGCAGCGAGCTGTTCCAGACGGTGTTCGGCGCCATGAACGGCGGCCGCTACACCGGCAAGATATATCTGGACGGCAAGGAAATACATATGCACAATACCCACCAGGCCCTGGAAGCGGGGTTGGCCTATCTGCCCAGGAACCGCAAGGAAAACGCAATATTGAAGGATATGTCCATCCTGGATAACGGCTCCATAGTATACCTGCCCAAGCTCTGCCGGAAGGGCTTTATAGACTTTGCCAGGCAGGAGGAGCTGTTCATGGAGCAGGTGGAGAGCCTGCACATAAAGATGGGGGACAAGGGCGACAGGATAACCAGCCTCTCCGGCGGCAACCAGCAGAAGGTGGTGCTGGCCAAGTGGCTCATATCCCAGCCAAAGGTCCTGGTGCTGGATAACCCCACCCAGGGCGTGGACGTGGGAGCAAAGGAAGAGATCTATACCATCATCCGCCGTCTGGCCTCTGAGGGCGTGGCCATCGTGGTGCTGTCCTCGGAAGCTCAGGAGATAATGCGGGTGTGCGACAGGAGCCTGGTGCTGTTCCACGGCCGCCAGGTGGGAGAAGTCAGCGGCGAGGACATGAATGAGCATTATATCATGTACTTGGCCACAGGCGGCAAACAGAGGGAAAGAGAGTGTGTGTGAAAATGGAAAAGACAAGGCTTGAAAACAATCGGGGGGCCCTGGGCTGGTTCAAGGATAAATGGTCCCATAACGCCCTGTTCTCCACCATATTTGCCCTGGTGGTGATGGTACTCATCCAGTGCGTGGTGATGTGGGTAAACGCCGGCTCCTTCGGCGGCATGTTCGGCAAGATGGGCATGGCTTGGCTGAACATCCTGCGCAACAACGCCTATCAGGGCGTGATAGCTCTGGGCATGTGCTTTATAATAATCAGCGGCGGCATCGATCTGTCCGTGGGCTCCATGCTCTGCGCTCTGGGCGCAATACTCATGTATCTGATAGCCCCCACGGGCCTTCTGGCCTCCATCGGCCTCACCGGCCCCGTGGCCTATATCATAGCCATTATCCTTATACTGATAGTGGGCTACTTCTTCGGCGAGATAAACGGTGCGCTCATATCCTACGGCAAGCTGCCCCCCTTCATCGCCACCCTGGGCACCATGAAGGTCTTCCGCTCCGTGACCCAGCAGCTCACCAAGCAGTTCAATCCCGAGATACCCGCGGACTTCAAGCTCATCGCCTCCGCCAAGGTGGGGGGCCAGGTGGTGCTGCCCATACTCTACTGGGTGGTCATCGTGGTGATAATGCACATCATCTTCACCCGCACCGCCTTCGGCCGCCAGACCATAGCCATCGGCTCCAACGAGCGGGCGGCAAAGCTCTCCGGTATCAATGTGAATAACGTGAAGCGGCGCATCTACGCCCTGGGCGGCGTGATGTGCGCCATAGCGGCGGTGATATACATTGCCCGTATCGGCTCCATGGACTTTGCCAACGCCGGCAGCGGCTATGAGATGGACGCCATCGCGGCCGTCATCGTGGGCGGCACCTCCATGTCCGGCGGCCGGGGCAGCCTGGTAGGCGCCTTCCTGGGCATGCTCATCATCGGCGTAATGAACAACATCCTGAATACCGTGGGCGTGCCCACCTTCCTCTGCGACGCAGTCAAGGGTCTGATAATCATCTTTGCCGTGCTGCTGCAGAAGAAGGAGAGCGCCTGAACAGGGGAGGAATAAAAGAATGATAAATGTAGGTATACTGGGCTGCGGTAAGATAGCCCAGGTGCGGCACATACCCGAGTATGCGGAAAACCCGGATGTGAAGCTGGCCGCCTTCTATAACCCCAGCCGGAAGAGAGCCGAGGAGCAGGCGGAGAAGTACGGCGGCAAGGTCTATGACACCGCCGAGGAGCTCCTGGCCGACAAGAGCATAGACGCCGTGAGCATCTGCGCTGCAAACTACGCCCACGCGGAGCTGAGCATCAAGGCTATGGAGGCGGGCAAGCACGTGCTGTGCGAAAAGCCCATGGCCACTACCCTGGCCGACTGCGAGGCAATGGTGGAGTGCGCAAAACGGACCGGGAAGTTTTTGATGATAGGCCACAACCAGCGTCTGGCCAAGGCCCATGTGGAGGCCAAACGCCTGATAGACCAGGGCCTCATAGGCGATATAATCACCTTCCGCACTACCTTCGGCCACGGCGGGCCGGAGACCTGGGCCATAAACCCGGGGAAGAACGTGTGGTTCTTCGACAAGAAAAAGGCCGCCATGGGGGCCATGGCGGACCTGGGCGTACATAAGACCGACCTTATCCAGTTCCTCACCGGGCAGCGGGTGGTGCGCACCACCGCCAGGCTGGCGACCCTGGACAAGCGGGGCGAGGACGGCGAGCTCATCGGCGTGGACGACAATGCAGTGTGCATCTACGAGATGTCCGGCGGGGCCTTCGGCACCATGACCGCCAGCTGGACCTACTACGGCGCCGAGGACAACTCCACCGTGCTCTACGGCACCAAGGGCATCATGCGCATCTACGACGACCCGGCCCACTCCATCCTGGTGAAGCTTGCCGACGGGGAGGAACAGGTCTACGACGTGGAGCAGATACAGACCAACGACAACCAGACCAAGTCCGGGGTCATAGACCTGTGGGTGGAATGCCTGAAGAACAACACTCCGCCGGAGATATCCGGGGAGTCCGCCCTTTACGCCATGAGAGCGGTGTTCGCCTCCATCGAGTCCTCCAGGACCGGAAAGGCCGTGGAGATAGAAGCCAACAAATAAGAAGGGAGAGTTTTTGATATGATGAAGTTTGGCCTGCTCACCGCCATACTGGACGGCTGGAGCTTTGAAGAGGCGGTGGACACCGCCGCCGAAATGGGCTTTAAATGCCTGGAAGTGGCCTGCTGGCCCGCAGGCAAGGCCGAGCGCCGCTATGCCGGCGTGTCCCATATCGACGCCGAGAGAGTCTGCGCCGACGACGAGTATGCAAAGTATGTCAATGACTATGTGGCGGGCAAGGGCATGAGCATCTCCTCCCTGGCCTTCTATCCCAACACCATGGACCCGGATCTGGAGAAGCGCGCCGCCGCCATCGCCCACCTGAAGGCCCTGATAAAGGCCTCCCGGAAGCTGGGCGTGGGCATGGTCACCACCTTCATCGGCCGGGACCAGCACAAGAACCTGGAGGAGAACATCGAGCTCTTCAAGGAGATCTGGCCGGACATCATCGCCCTGGCGGAGGACTGCGGCGTGAAGGTGGCTATCGAGAACTGCCCCATGCTCTTCGGCGCCGACCAGTGGCCCGGCGGCCAGAACCTTATGTGCACCCCGGTGATCTACCGCAAGCTCTTTGAGATAATACCCTCTCCCAACTTCGGCTTGAACTTCGACCCCAGCCACTATGTGTGGCAGGGCCTGGATTATCTCAAGACCGTGTACGAGTTCAAGGACAGGATATTCCATATCCACTTCAAGGATATCAAGCTCTATCCCGAGAAGCTGGCGGAATGCGGAGTGCTGGCCTATCCGCTGGACTACATGTCCCCCAAGATTCCGGGCCTGGGCGATGTGGACTGGGGCGCCTTCATTTCCGCCCTCAACGACATCCGCTTTGATGGCTGCGCCGTCATCGAGGTGGAGGACAAGGCCTTTGAGAGCTGCCGGGAGGATATCCTCAAGTCCATACGCCTGTCCAAGCGCTATCTGGACAACTTCATAATCTGAGGGGGCGGCAAGGTGAAAAAACGCATTATCGCCGTAAATTCCAACTGCTACCACGGCTACTCCATCGAGGAGGCCGTGGCGGGCATCAAGGCGGCGGGCTTTAAGTACATAGAGCTCACCGCCACCAAGGGCTGGACCGAGCACGTGTTCCCGGACCAGAGCTTCAAGCGGGCTCTGGAGGTCCAGGACCTGCTGGAGGAAAACGGCCTGATACCCTTTGCCATGAGCGGCCACACCAACCTGATGGACACCGCGCGCATAGGGGACTTTGTGAACAACATCCGCCTGGCCCACTTCTTCGGCTGCGAGTACATCGTATCCTCCATAGGCGAGGCCCACCTGGAGGACAAGGCCGTGGCCTCCAACCAGGTGGTGGCGGAGCACATCAAGGGACTGGTGCCCTACCTGGAGAAGTACGGCATGAAGCTGGTGCTGGAGATACACGGGGACCACGGCACCGGGGCCATATTGAAGGACATCTGCGAATTGGTGGGCTCCCCCCGGGTGCTTATAAACTACGATACCGCCAACGCCATCTTCTACGGGGACGTGGACGTGCCCAAGGACTTGGCCGGCTGCATGGATAAGGTGGGCTATGTGCACCTGAAGGAGAAGGCCGGCGGCCGCCAGGAGTGGGATTTCCCCGCCCTGGGCAAGGGCTATGTGGACTTCCCGGAGATATTCAAAATGATGGACGAGGCGGACAATCTCAGCCCCTATTCCATAGAGATAGAGTTCACCCAGAGCGGCGCAAAGGATCTGGAGGAGATAAACCGGGCCGTCATGGACTCCGCCGCCTACCTGAGAGCCCAGGGCTTTGAGTTCTGAGGGCGCCGGTATGAAGACGATGAACATCGGCCTTGTGGGCGTGGGGGGCATGGGCAGCGTCCACTATGCCAACTATAAAGAGATAGAGGGCTGCCGGGTGGCCGCAGTCTGCGGCGGCTCAAAGCGGGCAAGGGAAACTGCGGAGAAGTGGGGCCTGCCCTGCTATCCCAGCATCCGGGAGATGGTGGAAAACTGCGATATAGACATCGTGGACATCTGTACCCCCACCTACCTGCACCATGACATGGTGATGGAGAGCCTGGACTGCGGCAAGGACACCATCTGTGAAAAGCCCATTGCCCTGAACCTGAAGGACGCAAAGGAGATGCTGGACGAGGCGGAGGAAAAGGGCTGCAGGCTCTACATCGCCCAGGTGCTCCAGTTCACCAAGGAAGTGGAGATACTGCGCCGGACGGTGGAGAGCGGAGTCTACGGCAAGCCCCTGGACGCCTGCTTCGAACGCCTGTCTGCCTGCCCCCGCTGGGCCAAGGACGGCTGGCTCTTCGACGTGAACAAGTCCGGCCTGCTGCCCTATGACCTGCATATCCACGACCTGGACGTGATAGTCTCCGTCTTCGGCAAGCCGGAGGGCTACAGCGTCACTTCCTGCCGGGGTGAGGACAAGGACTACCCGGAGCAGATGCGCATATGCTACGACTACGGCAAGCTCCATGTGGCCGCCGAGGCCGCCTGGTTCAATGCCGACATCCCCTGGACCGCACGCTGGAGAGTGTACTTTGAAAACGGTATGCTGATAAACGACGGCAATACCCTCACCGCCTATCAGTTCGGCGCCGAGCCCAAGGTCTTTGACACCAGGGACGAGGTCATGGTGTCAACGGGGATAAACGTGCCCCCCTGCGGCTGGTACTATAACGAGCTGAAACACTTTCTGGACTGCGCCAGGGAACACCGGCCCAGCCCCAGGGTGACGGCCCGACAGCTGCTCACAGTAATGGAAATCTTGGAGGATATATCTGCCACATTGCGAACATAAACTAATACTTTCAGCGCATCGGCCTGGAAATGCCGCAGGAGATAGTGCCGGACTCCAAGCTGCTCAAGGAGCTGCAGTTTGCCCACTGCACCACCGTGCCCTATGAGAATCTGGATATAATCCGGGGCATACCCCTGTCCCTGGAGATAGAGGACCTTTACAGGAAAGTGGTGGAACAGGGGAAGGGGGGCTTCTGCTTTGAGCTCAACGGCCTCTTCGCCTGGCTGCTGGAGCAGCTGGGCTACAAGGTCACCCAGTACGCCGCCCGCTACCTGAGAGGGGAGAGCAGCATACCCATGCGCCGCCACCGGGTGATGAAGGTGGAGGCCACCGACGGGGTCTGGCTCTGCGACGTGGGCATAGGGGAGGTCTGTCCCCGCTATCCGGTGCGCCTGGAGGAGGGCCTGGAGCAGCCCCAATTCGACGAGTGCTACCGTCTGGACAAGGACCCCTTCCTGGGCTGGGTGCTCATGGACAAGCACCACGGCCAGTGGCGGCAGTTCTACTCCTTTACCGAGGAGCCCCAGCTGATGGTGGACTATATCGCCCCCACCTTCTACTGCGAGAAGCACCCGGACTCCCCCTTCATCCACCAGGAGATGTTCTCCATGAAGACCGCCCACGGCCGCTTCACCCTGGACGGGCACCTGTACAAGGAGTTTGTGGACGGACAGGTCACGGCAAAGGAACTCAGGGACGAGGAGATGCCGGAGGCCTACCGCCGCTTCGGCCTGGAGCTGTAATAAGACGTATTTCTTACCCGAAAGGAAAGCCGGAGTTTGCCTCCGGCTTTCCTTTCGCGGGCTTCTCAGAAGTATGGGCAGCAAAAAAGCGCCTCTAAGGGCGCAGAAAAATCCATATAAAAGAAATGACCCTTGACCTGAAAAGCGCTCTCACCTGCTTCAGATCAAGGGTCATTTCTGTGAATTCTTGATATCTAACATCTTGGTTACCTCTCTTTCTACAGATTGAACCGTGTACTCATTCCCTACACGGCTTCATTTACTTGTACATCGGGTATCACCCTTTCTGGTTATAATATAGCATGAGGGGGGAGTTTTTCCAAGAGGCATTTTTCATGAATTTAGTGTACGATACTTGTGGAAAACCCAGAAAAGCCGGACATATCATTGACTTTTTGTGCACTTGCGTTATATAATTATAATGTTACGGGGCCCAATTGCGGCCCCGCTTTTCCTGCCTCGGAAGGGCCGGGCGGAAAAGCTCTCGCCCTTGGCAATATACATACATAAAAAGGCAAGAAGCTTGATGACAATCTTTAGCGGCTGTGATACTATAGAGGCAGAAACAAGGGCTCGGCCGGAGAAAGACCGGCAAGACAAAAAATATATTTACGGAGGGGACAGGCCATGGAACACCTTGGCATCAATGTTGAAGTTCGCAATATCCCGGAGCTGGACAGGGGATTCATCCCCCTTTACCTGTTTAACAGAGCTTTTCTCAAGGATGCAAAGAAACCGGTGGGCGTGGCCGTGGAGAGGGCCAACGGGGAAGTGGCCGCCGTTGAGACCTTCATACACGGCACGGAGCAGCTCCATGAGGCGGATTGCTATTATGTAAACCGGATGGTGAAGACCCTGCTGTGGATGAAGGGCGGCTTCAAAATCTACGTCCGCGGGGACGAGAGCATATATGAGTATCTGAAAAAGGCCTACTCCGCCGAAGGCTGCCAGGCCTTTGACTGGGACTATATGGCCGGCATTTATGAGCGGCCCTTTGAGGTGGTGCAGTGCGACAAGCTGCCCGAGAACAGAGACAACCCCAAGGCCATAGGCGGCCATCTCAGCGGCTGCCGCATCGGCTTTGACGCCGGCGGCAGCGACAGGAAGGTCTCCGCCGTCATAGACGGGGAGGCGGTGTACTCCGAGGAAGTGGTGTGGTTCCCCAAGACCACCGCCGACCCGGACTACCACTATGAGGGCATAGTTGCGGCCCTGAAGTCCGCCGCCGCCCACATGCCCAGAGTGGACGCAGTGGGCGTCTCCTCCGCCGGCATATACATAAACGACCGCACCATGTCCGCCTCCCTGTTCCTCAGCGTGCCCAAGGAGCTGTATGACAGCAAGGTGAAGGACATCTACATCCGCGCCATAACCGACACCTTCGGCGACATCCCATTCTGCGTGGTGAACGACGGGGACGTCACCGCCCTGGCCGGGGCCATGAGCCTGAAGGACAGCAGCGTGCTGGGCATAGCCATGGGCACCAGCGAGGCCGTGGGCTATGTGGACGAGCAGGGCCGCATCACCGGCTGGCTCAACGAGCTGGCCTTCGTGCCGGTGGACGCCAACCCCGCCGCCATGGAGGATGAGTGGAGCCACGATATAGGCTGCGGCGTGAAGTACTTCTCCCAGGATGCGGTCATCAAGCTGGCCCCCGCCGCAGGCATAGAGCTGGATGCTGGCCTCTCCCCGGCGGAGAAGCTGAAGGCGGTGCAGAAGCTCATGGAGGCCGAGGACCCCAGAGCCGCTGCCGTCTACCGCAGCATAGGCTGCTACCTGGCCCACACTCTGGCCTATTATCACAGCCTCTACGGCTGCCACAACGTGCTGCTGCTGGGCCGTGTCATGTCCGGCAAGGGCGGAGACCTGATAATCTCCACCTGCGAAAAGGTCCTGGGCGACGAGTACCCGGAGCTGTCCGGGAATATCCGCTTGGCCCTGCCCGACGAGTATTTCCGCAGAGTGGGCCAGTCCGCCGTGGCCGCCTCCCTGCCCGAGGTCAGATAATCTCATGAAAGAAAAGCCGCAGCGCTGCTGCGGCTTTTTGTATCGGCTTCGGCCTTGACGCAGCGGGGCATTAGGGTGTAATATTTTATGCAGACTGTAAAAAAAGAGGTATGGACCATGGTAAGAGTTGCCGTAGTTACCGGAGGCAGCGGGGGAATAGGCCGCTGCACCGCCCGGGCCCTGAGCCGGGCCGGCTGCCGGGTGTATGAGTTTTCTCGCCACGAGCGTCCGGCGGAGGGAATTACACATATAGATGCGGATATGACAGACGAGGAGCAGGTGAAGGCCGCAGTGGCGGAGGTGCTGCGCCGGGAGGGCAGGATAGACATCCTGGTGAACAACGCCGGCTTCGGCATATCCGGGGCGGCGGAGCTCACCGAGCCCGCCGATTCCCATGCCCAGCTGGAGCTGAACCTCTTCGGCATGGACAGGGCTACCCGGGCGGTGCTGCCGGCCATGCGCGCCCAGGGGAGCGGACGCATAGTGTGCATGAGCTCCATTGCCGGCATATTGCCCATACCCTTTCAGCTGTGGTACTCGGTGAGCAAGGCGGCGGTGAACGCCTATGTGCTGGCCCTGCAAAACGAGCTGCGGCCCTTCGGCATAAGCGTCTGCGCCGTGATGCCCGGGGACATCTCCACCGGCTTTACCCAGGCCAGAAGAAAATCCGACGCCGGGGACGATATCTATTCCGGGCGGATAGAGCGCTCCGTGGCGGTCATGGAGCGGGACGAGCGAAACGGCATGAGCCCGGAAAAGGCCGGGGCCTATGTGGCCCGGAAAGCCCTTCAGAAAAGCAGCCGCCCCCTGTGCGCCCTGGGCTTTTCCTATAAGTGCGCCGCCCTGGCGGCAAAGCTGCTGCCCCGGCGGCTGTCCAATTGGCTGGTGGGTATGATATACGCCAAATGAGAGGGCCCGGCCCCGCATACGAGAGAGGTAAAAAATGATTCATAAACTGGCGGACAATCTGTACACTTTTAAAATAAACTTCCCCCACAGTCCCCTGGGCTGGCTGAACTGCTATGTCATCAAGGGCATAAAGGGCGGCCGGGACCTGCTGGTGGACTCCGGCTACAATACGCCCCAGTGCCTTGCGGACCTGAAGCAGGGCATGGAGGAGCTGGATATGCGCTGGGACAATACCGATGCCTTTTTCACCCACAGCCACATCGACCATTTGGGCAACGCCGGGAACCTCCAGAGCCTGGGCTGCCGGCTGCTGATGGGCCGGGTGGAGTATGAGCTCTACAGCAGTTCCTCCTGGCGGCGCCAGATAGAGGGCAGTGCGCTGGACGGGGTGCCCCGGCAGGTGCGGGCTGCCATGAGCAGCGACCGGGGCCGGCCCGGCAGCTTCAGCCCCCAGACCCTGGAGGACGGGGACGTGCTCAGCTACGGGGGCTATTCCCTCCGCTGCATCATGACCCCCGGCCACTCCCCGGGCCATATGTGCCTCTACGACCCCAGCAGCCGGATGATGTTCACCGGGGACCATGTGCTCTTTGACATCAGCCCCAACATAACCCACAGCCAGGGCCGGGACATGCTGGAGGACTACCTGAACAGCCTGGAGAAAATGCTGCACTTCGAGGTGGACATCGCCCTGCCCGGCCACCGGGGGACCGGAGGCAAGAAGTTCAGGGACCGGGTGCTGAAGCTGCTGGAGCACCACGAGAAGCGCCTGGCAGAGGCGGAGCGGGTGGTGACCAAAGGGGAGCACATGTGCGCTTACGAGGCCGCCTCCCACATGAGCTGGGCCATAAAGGCCCGGTCCTGGGAGGATTTTCCCGAGGCCCAGAAGTGGTTCGCCACCGGGGAGACCCTGGCCCACCTGGTCTATCTCAGCAATCACGGCAGACTTGTAAACTATACCGACGAGCAGGGCGTGTCGGAATACAGGCACGTGTAAAACCTGCGGCCACTGCGTGCTCCCTTTGCCGCCGGGGTGGAGAAAAAGAAAGCTCAGGATATGCTCCTGAGCTTTTCAGCTTGTCAAAGAAGGCTACGCCTTCTTTGACAAAA
>DBFSDV010000104.1:0-48263 GCA_048417135.1 Candidatus Limivicinus sp.
GCCCCCAGGAGAACCGGCTGACCATCCAGGGCCAGCTCCAGCCGGGGGACTATACTTTGCCGGGGGACGTGTCCTCCCAGTTTATCTCCGGGATGCTCTTTGCCCTGCCCCTGCTGGAGGGGGAGAGCACCCTCACCGTCACCGGCCCCCGGGAGTCCGTGGGCTATGTGGACCTCACCCTCCGGGCCCTGGCCCAGTTCGGGGTGGTTCCGGCGCCTGAGGAATCGGGCTGGCGGATGGCCCCCCAGCCCTACCACGGCCCCAGCCGGGTCCAGGTGGAGGGGGACTGGTCCAACGCCGCCCCCTGGCTGTGCCTGGGGGCGTTGGGGGGAGAGAGCGTCACCGTGAAGGGGATGGACCCCGCCTCCCTCCAGGGGGACAGGGCCGTCTGTGACGTGCTGGCCCAGATGGGGGCCCGGCTCCACATCACCGGGGACCGGGTGACCGCCTTCCGCGGCCCCCTTCGCCCCACCCAGATCGACGCCCGGGACATCCCCGATTTGGTCCCGGTTCTGGCCGCCGTGGCCGCCGCCATTCCCGGCACCACCACCATCACCGGGGCGGCCCGGCTGCGGCTGAAGGAGTCTGACCGGCTCTCAAGCACCGCCGCTCTTATCCGCGCCCTGGGCGGGGAGGCGGAGGAGCTGGAGGAAGGCCTGGTCATCCGGGGCATGGCCCAACTCTCCGGCGGCAGTGTGGACTCCTGGGGGGACCACCGCATAGCCATGGCGGCGGCCACAGCCGCCTGCGGCTGCACCAGCCCGGTGGAGCTCAGCGGCGCCCAGGCGGTGAACAAGTCCTATCCCCGCTTCTGGGATGATTTTGACGCTCTTACAGGAGGCAAGGTATGAGCAGCTCTTATGGTGAAAACATCCGGCTGAGCATTTTCGGCCAGTCCCATTCCCCGGCCATAGGCATGAACCTGGAGGGCATACCCGCCGGGGAGCACATAGATTTTGAAGAACTGCAGCGCTTTATGGAGCGCCGGGCCCCGGGCCGCAGGGCCTACTCCACGGCCCGAAAAGAGGCGGACAGGCCGGAGTTCCTCTCGGGAGTCCGGGATGGATACACCTGCGGCGCCCCACTCAGCGCCATAATAAGGAACGGGGACACCCGCTCCAAGGACTATGAGCAGCTCTCCCGGCTGCCCCGGCCCGGCCACGCCGACTATACCGCCGACGTGAAATACTTCGGCTACCAGGACTACGCCGGAGGCGGCCACTTCTCCGGACGTCTCACCGCCCCCCTGTGCATAGCCGGGGGCATCTGCCTGCAGATACTTAAACGCCAGGGCATAGAGGTGATATCCAGGATAAAGGCCATAGGCCCGGTGACCGACGAGAGTCCCCTTCTGTCCTCCACCGCTGGGAAGGACTTCCCCACCGTTGACAAGGCGGCGGGAGAGGCCATGCAGGCGGCCATTGAGGAGGCCCGGATGCAGGGGGATTCCCTGGGCGGCGTCATCGAGTGCGCCGTGCTGGGCCTGCCCGCCGGCCTGGGCGACCCCATGTTCGGCGGCATGGAAAACCGCATAGCCGCCATAGTCTTCGGCATCCCCGCCGTAAAAGGCATAGAGTTCGGCGCAGGCTTCCAGTCGGCCCGGCTCCGGGGCAGCGAGAACAACGACAGCTTCGTCATAGAAAGCGGACAGATAAAGACCCGCAGCAACAACTGCGGCGGCATCCTGGGCGGCATCACCGACGGCATGCCCCTCATATTCAGGGCAGCCATAAAGCCCACCCCCTCCATAGCCAGGGAGCAGGACAGTGTGGACATGCGGGAGCTGAAGGAGGCCAAGCTCACTGTGGGCGGCCGCCACGACCCCTGCATAGTTCCCCGGGCGGTGCCCTGCATGGAGGCCGCCGCCGCCATAGCCGTATATGACGCCCTGCTTGGGCGCAGAAAGGAATTGAGGTAGAGAGAGATGGACCTGAGCGACTACAGAAAGCAGATAGACGAGATAGACGACGAGCTGGTAAAGCTCTTCTGCCGGCGCATGGAGACCGCCGCCGATATAGCCCGGTGCAAGCGGGACATGGGCAAGGCGGTCATGGACGCCAAGCGGGAGCGGGAGAAGCTGCTGGACATCCTGGGCAAGTGCCCGGAGGAGTTCCAGGACTACAGCTCTTCCCTCTATTCCCTCATCTTCGAGCTGAGCCGCAGCTACCAGAACCGCATCCTGGGCACCGGCTCCGCTCTCACGGAGCAGATACGCTCCGCCATTGAAAACACTCCCCAGCTCTTCCCCGCCAAGGCCAGCGTGGCCTGTCAGGGGGTAGAAGGTGCCTATTCCCAACTGGCCTGCGAGAAGCTCTTCCGCCTGCCGGGCATCTTCTACTTCAGCAATTTTGACTCCGTCTTCTCCGCCATCGAAAAGGGCCTGTGCCAGTACGGAGTGATACCCCTGGAAAACAGCACCGCCGGCTCCGTCAACAAGGTCTACGACCTGATGATGCGCCACAATTTCCGTATAGTGCGCAGCGTGCGGCTGAAGGTGGACCACAATCTGCTGGTTAAGCCGGGCACCAAGCTCTCGGACATAAAGGAGATATACTCCCACGAGCAGGCCATAAGCCAGTGCGCAGGCTATCTGCAAAAGTTCAGTGGGGCAAAGATAATCCCCTGCGAGAACACCGCCGTGGCGGCAAAGTACGTGGCCCAGTCGGAGACTAACGACGTGGCTGCCCTGTCTTCCCGCTCCTGCATGAAGCTCTACGGCCTGGAGTGCCTGGAGAGCTCGGTGCAGGACATGGGCAACAACTTCACCCGTTTCATCTGCATCTCCAAGGACCTGGAGATCTATCCCGGGGCCGACCGCACCAGCCTTATGCTGGTGCTGCCCCACACCCCCGGCTCCCTGTACAAGGTACTCAGCCGCTTCTACGCCCTGGGCATAAACCTGAACAAGCTGGAGAGCCGCCCCATGCCGGAGCGGAACTTCGAGTTCATGTTCTATTTCGATTTGGACACCTCGGTATACTCCCCCCAGTTCATCCAGCTCATGGGGGAGATAGAGACCATCTCCGAGGAGTTCAGCTATCTTGGAAGCTACAGTGAGGTGATATGATGCTCAAATGCGGTCTTTTGGGCAGGAAGCTGGGCCACAGCTACTCCCCTGCCATCCACGGGATGCTCGCCGACTATGGCTACCGGCTCTTTGAGCGGGAGCCGGAACAGCTGGAGGACTTTCTCCTCCATGGGGACTGGGACGGTATAAACGTCACCATACCCTACAAGAAAAGCGTGCTGCCCTACTGCCGGGAGCTGAGCCCCCTGGCAAAGGAGATAGGCAGCGTGAACACCATAGTCCGCCGCCCGGACGGCAGCCTCTTCGGGGACAACACCGACGCCTACGGCTTTGAGAGCCTGGTGAAAAAAAGTGGCATAGAGGTCCGGGGCAAAAAGGCCCTGGTGCTGGGCAGCGGCGGCGCCTCCGTCACCGTGGTGGCGGTGCTGAAAAAGCTGGGTGCCGGCAGCGTCACCGTTATCTCCCGCAGCGGTGAGGACAATTACGATAACATTCAAAAGCACGCCGACGCCAGGATAATCGTCAACACCACCCCGGTTGGCATGTACCCCAACAACGGCCAGGCCGCCGTGGACCTGGAGACCTTCCCGGACTGCCAGGGCGTGCTGGACGTGGTGTACAACCCCGCCCGCACCGCCCTGCTCCTCCAGGCGGAGAGACTGGGCATCCCCTGTGCAGGAGGGCTGTACATGCTGGTGGCCCAGGCCAAGCGCTCCTGTGAGATATTCACCGGCATGGACATAGCCGACAGCGAGATAGAGCGCATTGAAAATATACTGTCGGCTCAGATGCAGAACATTATACTTATCGGCATGCCCTCCAGCGGCAAGAGCACCCTGGCCGCCGCCCTGGGGGAGCGTCTTAACCGCCCGGTCTACGAGGCCGACGCCCTCATTGAAGAGGAGGCGGGCATGGACATCCCCGCCATCTTCGCCGGTCATGGCGAGGAGCACTTCCGCCAGCTGGAGACGAAGGTACTGAAAAAGCTGGGGGCCCTGTCCGGGGCAATCATCTCCACCGGCGGCGGCTGCGTCACCCGGGAGGAGAATTACGCCCCCCTGCACCAGAACGGCCGGATAATCTGGCTGCTGCGGGACACGGACAAGCTGGACAAGACCGGCCGCCCCATCTCCCTGAAGAGCGACCTCAACGAACTCTACGCCAGACGTGAGCCCATGTACGCCCGCTTTGCCGACATGAAGGCGGACAACAACGGCAGCCTGGAGGACACCCTGACTCAGATTATGGAGGCGCTGAAATGAAGATACTTGTAATAAACGGGCCCAACCTGAATCTGCTGGGGCTGAGAGAGCCGGACATCTACGGCAAACAGGACTACCGGGCCCTGGTGGAACTGGTGGAAAATGTCTGCCGGGAAGAGGGCATAGAGGTGGAGGTATTCCAGTCCAACCACGAGGGGGCCATCGTGGACAAGATTCAGGCCGCCTACGGCAATTTTGACGGCATAGTCATAAACCCCGCCGCCTACACCCACACCAGCGTGGCCATCCTGGACGCCCTGAAGGCAGTGGCCCTCCCCGCCGTGGAGGTGCATATCTCCGACGTGAGCCGCCGGGAGAACTTCCGCCAGGTCTCCTATGCGGGCATGGCCTGCATCAAGACCTACATGGGCCACGGCTTCGAGGGCTATGCCATGGCTATACGCTATCTGAAAGCCCAGCTCAGCAAGGAAAACTAAATGCTTCGTTCACATCAGTCCCCGCCGGAAAACCGGCGGGGACTGATGCTTTCAGTGTGTCATTTCTCCCGGCGCTGGCATATCCTGCACTGGGGCCATGCCCCCGAAAGGAGATAACACGTATGGGTGTTACCAGCTCTAACAAAACCATAAACGCCGACCGCATTTCCTGCGACGGCTCATTGAAGGTGACCCTGGCTCTCACCGCCGCCCCGGACATCGTGGAGAATCCCACGGACATCGTCCTGGTGCTGGACCGCTCCGGCAGTATGGCCGGAGCGCCGCTG
Organism: Candidatus Limivicinus sp.; assembly: GCA_048417135.1. Taxonomy (GTDB): domain Bacteria; phylum Bacillota; class Clostridia; order Oscillospirales; family Oscillospiraceae; genus Limivicinus. The sequence continues at coordinate 5,015 of DBFSDV010000104.1, forward strand.
GCTGCGGTGAAGGAGGGCGCCAAGACCTTTATAGATATAATTGACGAGGCCACCGACGGCTCAAAGGACGGACAAATAGGCGGCGGCAGCCGCATAGGTATCGTGAGCTTTGCCACCGAGGCCAGAGTGGACGCCCAGCTCATCACCTCGGTGGATGCTTTGAAAAATGCCGTGGACTCCCTCAGCGCCGGTGGCAACACAAACCATGCCCAGGCTTTTGCCAAGGCCACGGAATTGTTCTCTCCGCCCTCCGGCAACGCCAAGGTGATGGTGATGTTCACCGACGGCAATACCACCGTTGGGGCGCCTCCTGCCCCTGTGGCCGCCGCTGCCAGAGCCCAGGGCATCACCATTTACTGCATCGGCCTTATCGGCGCCGACGGGCTGAATGTGGAGGCTCTGAACAGCTGGGCCACAGACCCGGACGCCACCCATGTGGCAGTGACTCCCGACGCAGCGGATCTGGAAGAACTCTTTGCAGAGCTTGCCGCAAATATATCCAAGCCCGGGGCCACCGATATAAAGATAGACGAAATTGTAAGCCCGGACTTCATCATCACCGGCATCCTGCCCCCCGCCAAGGGAGACGCACAGACCCTGGATGCTCACAGGCTGAAATGGACCATAGCCCAGCTGGGTGTGACCGGCAGCGAAAGTGCCCTGCTGGAGTTCTTTGTCCGGCACGTGTCCCAGGAGCCGGGGCTGAAGTCCGTCAACCAGTCTGTGGAGTACTCTGACAATGAGGGGAACCTGGTGCTCTTCCCCGACCCGAAGGTAGAGGTAAACTGCGATATCGTGGTAAATCCTGAGAGCTGCCCGGAGCCGGTGGAGCTCACTGTAGAAGGCTGTCAGGATGCTGTGCTGGCAGACATGGGGGACGTATACCTTGAGTCCCTGGGCCGCATCATCCAGCTGGATGTCACGGTCAAAAACGTCTGCCCCGGCAAGAGAGTGGCCCTGGCCGTGATTCTGACGGAAGAGGACGAAAACGGCATGGAATATCAGCGGGGTATGAAAACCTTTGCCCTCCCCGCCCATTTCTCCCCCTTCTGCCGGGATATCCTGGTGAAATGCATCAAATTTGTGGTGCCGGAGGCTATCTCAGCCGCCGACGGAGAGAGCGGCTCCATGTGCAGCCCCAGGAAGTTCAAGGCCAGATTTATCGCTCACAATATAGACACGGACTACCGCTGCTGCGAGTCTGTGGTGATGCTCTGAAGATGCAACAAGCCCCGGCCCATGGGCCGGGGCATACATAGCAAGAGCCGGGCCTGCTGAGCAGGCCCGGCCTATTTTATCTGTTGATTATTTTCTCCAGAGACTTGCCCTTGGCCAGTTCGTCCACCAGCTTGTCCAGGCAGCGCATCTCCCGCATGGGGTGTTCCTCTATCTCCTCCACCCGCACTCCGCAGATGCTGCCTTTTATGGCCGCATAGTCCGGGTTCAGGGCCGGGGCGTTTCTGAAAAAATCGCCGTAGCTCAGCTCCGAACTCAGCAGCGCCTCTATCTCCCCGGGGCTGTAGCCGGTGAGCCAGCTCGTCAGGCTGTCCACTTCATCCCGGCTCCTGCCCTTTTTCAGAGCCTTGTTCAACAGCAGGGGATAGACCCGGGCAAATTTCATGGCGTACACTTTTTCATTATCCACAGGCGGGCACCCCCTATTTAGTCATGGAAAAGCCGTAGGCCAAGTCCAGCCAGTCCATCAGCTCTTCGTCCACATCCTCGACTCTCTCCAGCAGCACATGATGGGTCCAGCGTCCCGGGTAGGGCTCCACGGCCTGGACTATACGGGGATTCTCAATTCTCCGGCCCAGACCGAAGGAGACCAGGACATACTTCTCCGGCCAGCCCTTCAGCTTTCGCCAGGGCAGGGACACTGCGGCAAAGACATAGCGGTTACGCAGGGATATCTGGGTCTTTGTGACCTTCAGCCCTATGTCCGGATAGGCCGCCGCCAGCCGCTCCCGCAGCTTTTCATATATGGGCAGCATCTCCGGCATAGCCTGGAAAAACATAAGCTCTTCGTCAGTCATGCTTTTACCCCTCCCGGCCCATGGGGCTGTGGTTTCTCTCTTACTTGGTAATAGCCTTGAAAGCAGCTGCCTGGGCCTTTATGCCCCGCTCTGCCGCAAAGCGTTCAATGGAGGAGGCTCCAAAGAAGCCGTCTATCTCCGGGATACGCTCTATAATGTACGCCGCATCGGCAGGTTCTGCAATGGGCCCGCCGTGGCATATGACCATAATATCCGGCCGGACGGAGCGGCCTGCCGCTATAATGTCCTTTATCTTCACAATGCAATCGTCCAGGGTGAGGGCTGTTTTGGCTCCTATGGTGCCCTTGGTAGTCAGCCCCATGTGGGCCACCAATATGTCGGCCCCGGCCTCCGCCATGGCCTTGGCCTGCTCCGGGTCAAAGACATAGGGGCAAGTGAGCATGTCCAGCTCGTGGGCCTTGCGTATCATATCCACCTCCAGGTCATAGCCCATACCGGTCTCCTCCAGATTCTGGCGGAAGATGCCGTCTATAAGGCCCACGGTGGGGAAGTTCTGCACGCCGTTAAAGCCCTGGGCTTTCAGCTGCCGCAGATAGATGTCCATTACCCTGAAGGGATCGGTCCCGCAGACGCCTGCCAGCACCGGGATGTTTTTGACCACCGGCAGGACTTCCGCTCCCATTTCGACGACTATCTGGTTTGCATCCCCGTAGGACAGCAGCCCAGCCAGGGAACCGCGGCCGGCCATACGGTAGCGGCCGGAGTTGTAAATTATCAGCATATCCGCTCCGCCTGCCTCGCTGCTCTTTGCAGTGATGCCGGTGCCTGCGCCTACGCCCACAAGGATACGTCCGTTTTTTACTTCCTCTTTGAACTTTGCAATGATCTCGCTTCTGGTCTGGGTATTCATCGTTTTTCCTCCTTGATTTTAATATTTTGCAGATCTTTTGTCAAATCATCCGTTCATCAGCTCTATCAGCTTCTTTGCCGCCGCCAGAGCAAATTCCCGGTCGTTTATGTTGTTGTCCAGTTCTATGATAGGTATCCTGCTGTCCACATTTTCTCTCAGGGTATTGAACAAAGCCTCATCCTCCTCCGGGCCGTAGAAAGGCTGTCCCTCACCGTCGATGCCGGACACACCTTTCAAGGGCAGCATCAGCACCGTTGGAGACTGAGCCATGTTCAGCTTCTCCGCTATCACCTTGCCCAAGCCGATATTTTCCTCCACATTGGTGCGCATCAGGGTTACGGTTGGATTGTGCTTGTAGAGATTGCGGCTCATGTTCTCTTTGGGCACGGTGTCATAGGGGCCGAAGTTTACCATATCCAATGCGCCCACAGACACTACCTGGGGAACGCCATTCTTCCCTGCCGCCTCCAACCTGTGGGGGCCTGCCCGCAGTACCCCGTTATACAGCTCGTCGCACCACTCCGTGGTGGTAATGTCCAGTACGCCTTTTATGAATCCCGCCTCAATAAGTGCCTCCATGCTGCGCCCTCCGGCGCCTGTGGCGTGGAATACCAGCACTTCATATCCCTGCTCCTCCAGGTACTCCTTTGCGGTTTTGATGCAGGGCGTAGTCACGCCGAACATGGTGGCGGCGATCAGAGGCTTGCCGCTGTCGGGCAATTCAATACGGTTTTTGACCATACCCACAATGGCGTTGACAGCGTTTGAAAATATCCTCATGGATATTTCATTCAAGCCCTCGGCGTCCACCACAGAGGGTACCATGATAATGTCGCTGGTCCCCACATATTGGGCCACATTTCCGGAAGCCATGGTGGAGACCATCACCTTTGGAACGCCCACCGGCAGGGCCCGCATTGCCGGGGTGGCCATTGAGGTACCTCCGCTGCCTCCTATGGATATTACCCCGTCAAACTTCCCCGCTCTGTAAAGCTGGGGCAGCAGCTTTTCAATTCCCTTGGAGAGGGCTTCCGTAGCCATGGCTCTGTCCCGGCGGGCTGCGATCTGATCGATGTCTGCTCCGGCGGCAGCAGCCACTTTGCGGTTGCTCACATCCGGAGCGAACATTGGCTCAAACACTCCCACATGGATACACAGGGTCTTCACCTCTTGTTGTTCTATTAGGTCTTTTATGTATTTGAATTCCCTGCCCTTCGTGTCAAAGGTTCCGATTATTGCTATTGTTTTCAATAAGATTTCTCCTTTCCTTTGATTTTTACGTCAAGCTGTCCAGATACGCCGGTATGTTCCCCCTTGTTCCGGGCATCTCCTTGTAGAAATTATACAATAGACATGCAGTTGCCGTCTATGTTGTCAGCTTAGCATTTCTTGTGTTTTTCTTTTCTCCGGTTCTTTTCCTCTCTCCAAACTCTTGTCATTTCTTTTTATCCGGCAAATCGTCCCTGGGAGGATTTCCCCATACATTTTTGTACATCTTGCTGAACTGGGCATAATCCTGATAGCCTACCATCTGGGCCACCTGAAGGAGCGGGAAATCACCGCTGGAAACAAACTTCCTGGCCTTTTTCATGCGCACTTCTATCAGGTAGCTCTGGAAATTTGAACCCACATTTTTTCTGAAAAGGGTGGAGAGATAGGAGGCAGAGAGATGCAGGGACTGGGCCAGCTCACCCAGCCTTATTTCCTCCATATAGTTTTCCGCGATGTATTCCTTTATAAATTCCACATAATCGTATCTCCCCGGATTTTCGAACAGTATGCCCTCCGCCCTGGAGGCCGGGGTCACCTGCACTTCCTCCTTGAAGCTATGTACCGCCTTCAGCAGCGCCGCCTCTATCGGCGTCCGTTCAAAAACCGAACCTCCTATATAACCGTCGCAGCCGCTGCCCAGATATATATACTCTGCGTCTACCGGAGTCTTCACAGGCCCGCCGTATATCATTTTAATGGGATTTACGGAAATTCTTTCTGCGGCTTCAAAAATCTCTACCGCCGTTATCCTGGCTTTTTCCAGTGAAAGAGCCTTTCCCGCCCCAACATATCCCCCTCTGGTCAATCCAAAATGAGCGCATATGATGTCGGCCCCGGCTGCTGCCATTTCCATTGCCTGTTCTCCGTCGAACACGAAAGCTATGGTCATAAGACCGCAGGAGTGGGCATAGCGAATGGCCTCCACCTCTTTGTGATAACCTGCGCCGGAGGCCTCCAGCTGTTGTCTGAAACAGCCGTCTATCATGCCCACAGTCGGATAATTCACGATTCCTGTAAAGCCGCCGGCCTGTATCTCCTCTATGTAACCCGCCATTTCCTTGGTGGGATCTGTGGCGTTTAACCCAAAGAATACCGGTACCTGCGCAGCGTAGCGCAGCAGCTCTTCCCCTGCATAGCTCATGACCAGGTCATTGCTGTTGCAGTAGCTCATATATCCTGCCAGAGAACCACAGCCCATGGATCTGAACTTACCGCTGCTGAGGGCCAGCAGCATGTCACATCCGCCCATTATTGCATATTTCCCTGTGATGCCGCTGCCGGCAGCCACCCCGACAAGGCGCTCCCCGGCAGCTTTCTTGCCGTGCAGCAGATGTAAATACCGCCGTCTTTCGTCCTTTTGTTCCATGGCCCGCCTCCTTGCAGATTGTCTCTTTGTACCCGGGTAAATTATACTCCCTATACCCCGTAAATTCTCCCGTATTATGATTACGGCTGCGCCCATTTATATGGAACGCAGCCGCATTTAAGGAGGAAAAATGTTTATGTAAGATTCCAGCGCCGGTCAAAGCCTGCGGCAGTCCCCCGGCCCGCAAATGAGATATGCCAGCCTGGCACTTTCTTCCAGCTCTTCCAGGCGGAAGAAGGCCTCCCTTATACTCTCGCCGCCCACGATCGCGCCGTGGTTTCTCAGGAGGAAGCCCTCGCCTTTGGGCAGTACCTTTTCAAAAGAGTCGAATAATTCCCGGGACCCCGGCTTTGCATAGGGCACACAGGCCACCTTTCCCAGCTTCATTCCCAGATAAGGGGTGAAGGAGGGAATGGCGTCATTTTCGTCCAGATCTCCACGGCAGGACCACAGGGCCGCATAGGGGCCGTGGGTATGTATGACCGCCCGGATCTCGGGTTTGCTTTTGTAATAATGCAGGTGCAGGGGCAGCTCTTTGCTGGGCTTTTCCCCCCGGAGCAGGCATCCGTCCAGGCTCACCTGGGAGAAGTCACTCTCCGTGAGAGTTCCAAAGCAACTGCCGCTGGCAGTGATATATACCCGCTCTCCCACCCGGAAGCTCAGGTTAGCCGAGGAGCCGCTGGTCTTTCCCCGTTCAAACAGACTGTGAGCCACCCACAGGGCCTGCCTGAGGATTTCCTCTATTTTTATATTTTCCATAGCCGCTTACCACTGTCCCGTTTTTATGGCCTAGAGTCATCCAGTATAGCCCCTCGGCTGGCCGAGGTCACCATACTCCGGTAACGCTTCAGATAACCGCTCACCTCTCTGGGCGGCAGGGGGCTGCGGGAGCTCCGCCTGCGCTCGAGTTCTTCCTCAGGCACCAGCAGTTCCAGCTTGTGCCCCGGTATGTCTATGGAAATAATGTCCCCGTCCTCCACATAGGCCAACAGGCCGCCGGAAGCCGCCTCCGGGGACACATGTCCTATGGAAGCGCCGCGGCTTACACCGGAAAACCGCCCGTCGGTTACCAGGGCGCAGCAGCCGTCCAGCCCCATGCCCGCCAGAGCCGCGGTGGGCGACAGCATCTCCCTCATTCCCGGCCCTCCCTTAGGCCCCTCATATCTGATGACCACCACATCTCCCGGCACTACCCGGCCTTGACGCAGCCCCTCACAGCAGCTTTCCTCGCTGTCAAAACACTTTGCCGGCCCTGAATGCAGCAGCATCTCCGGCAGCACGGCGCCTCTTTTTACCACGGCCCCCTCCGGTGCCAGGTTCCCATAGAGCACCGCCAAGCCTCCGGTCCGGGAGTAGGCGTGCTCCCTGTCCCGTATCACGTCCTCGTCCCTTATCTCGGCATTTTCAAGTCTTTCGACCCAGCTGCCTTCCACCGTTCTGACTCCGGCGTCTATAAGCCCCAGCTGATGCAGCCTGTGCATTACTCCGCTAAGCCCTCCGGCCCTGTCCAGATCCACAAGGCAGTGCCGCCCTGCAGGATTCAGCTTTACCAGGTGAGGCACTCTGTCGCTTATACCGTTCACCTCATCCAGGTGAAACTCCAGCCCCGCCTCGTGGGCAATGGCCGGCAGATGCAGCATTGTGTTGGTCGAGCAGCCCAGCGCCATGTCCGCTGCCAGGCCGTTATATATGGCTCTCTCCGTTACAATATCCCTGGGGCGCACATCTTCCCGAACCAGCTGCATTATCTTCATTCCCGCATGCTTTGCCAGAATGAGCCGGCGGCTCTCCACCGCCGGTATGGTCCCATTGCCGGGCAGCCCCAGGCCCAGGATTTCAGTCAGGCAATTCATGGAGTTTGCGGTGAACATCCCGGCACAGGAGCCGCAGCCGGGGCAGGAGTTCTCCTCCAGTTCCCTCTGCTCCTTTTCCGACATTCTTCCTGCCCGCACGGCCGCCGGAGCTTCAAAGGCATCGGTCAGCGCCACGGTTTTACCGTTGGCCCAGCCTGGAAGCATAGGGCCCCCGCTGCAAAATATTGCCGGTATATTCAGTCTCAGGGCAGCCATAAGCATCCCGGGAACGATCTTGTCGCAGTTGGGTATAAATACCAGTCCGTCAAAGGGGTGGGCCATGGCCATTATCTCCACCGAATCGGCTATGTGTTCTCTGCTGGGCAGGGAATAGGACATGCCCTCATGGTTCATGGCGATGCCGTCGCACACACCTATTGCCGGGAATTCCACCGGTGTGCCCCCGGCCATACGTATCCCCGCCTTCACCGCCTCCGCTATCATATCCAGATGCATATGTCCCGGAATTATCTCATTGGCCGGATTCACAACGCCTATTATCGGCCTTTCCAGTTCCTCGTCACTAAGGCCCAGGGCTCGGAACAGAGCCCTGTGGGGTATCCTGTCCAGCCCTGTTTTCATCAGGTCGCTTCTCATTATAACCTCCCGTCCCGGATGTGCGCCGGGTCTCATTTAAAGTACAGTGCCTTTGCCAGCTCAATATACAGCCTGTCTCTCTCCTTTATGGCCTCCGCCGCTTTCTCTCCGGAATAGTCGTAAAAGCCGGAGCCGCTTTTCACTCCCAGCTTTCCCCGGGCCACCAGGTCCCTGAGCAGCGGTGAGCACTCCCGGGTATCGCTGAGTTCCTCGTTCAGGTATGAGGAGATATGCTCAAAGACATCCAGCCCACCGAAATCCGCAACGCCAAAGGGGCCCAGAGCGGCATATCTTATACCCAAGCCCCCCTTCATTGCCGCATCAACATCCTCATAGGCGGCCGCCCCTGTCTCGACGATGTGCAGCGCCTCCCGCAGCAGGGCAAATTGCAGCCGGTTTATTATAAATCCGCTTATATCCTTTACCACTACCGGCTGCTTGCCCATGGCCAGGATGAGCTCTCTCATGGTTTTCACCGTACCCTCGCCGGTCTTTTCCCCAACTATCAATTCGCACAGCGGCAGAAGATGGGGCGGGTTCAGCCAGTGCTGGCCCATAAATCGCTGTGGGCAGTGTACGGCTTTGGCTATTTCACTGATCTTCAAGCCGGAGGTATTGGTGGCCAGCAGGGCCTCTTCCGATGCAAGCAGGGATATCTCCCTCCAGAATTCCTGCTTTATTCCCATGTCCTCGGCAATACTTTCCACCACCAGACAGGCATCGGCAAACACCGCCTTATCCGTTGTCATCAGTATCCTGTCCCTTGTCTCAGCTGCCTGGCCCCGGCTGATTATTCCCTCAGCCACCAGCGTGTCCTGATTGATGTCTATCAGTTTTCCGGCCCGCTCCAGGCCCCTCTCACTGCGGTTATACAGCACCGTGTCCCAGCCCGCCTGTGCATATACCTGGGCCAGGGATGCCCCCATTGTTCCCGCTCCGGCCAGGACCACTTTGTTTTTGTTTATCACCTCAGCAGCTCCTTTCCTTTTCCAGTATTTTCAGCAGCTCCAGCGCCTTTGCCGCCCCCAGCGGCTCAAACTCGCTGGCCTCAATGCTCAACGTACCGTCATACCCCCCGGCTTTGAGCCAGGCAAATATTTCTCTGTATTCATCTTCATCTTCCGCGCCGGGGAAACCGCGGCGCAGCCCCTCTTCCCGGCTGCTCACATGTACATGCCGCAGATACAGCAGGGCGCCTTCTGCCGCCTTCAGTGGTTCCCCCATCATTTTCATATGATAAAAGTCCAGCACCAGGGCCAGATTGCCTATTCCCAGGCTCTCCACCATTTCCACCGCCTCCCGGGTACGGGTCGCATAATCGCATAACCTGTTGTGCACCGCTTCAAAAAGCAGGGTCTGCCCATACCTTGCGGCTTCTCCGGCAGTGATCCTTAAAAACTCTCTGCACTGACTGTCCGCTTTTTCTCCTGGGTAATCCTTCGGCAGACGCCGGGCTGCCGGAGCGCCTATACCTATGCTGCCAATTCCCAATCTGCCGCCTCTGGCACATATGAGGCGGGCATAATCCAACGCCTCCTCCTTCCGGAAAGCCTCACCCACTATAGCCGGTTTTCCCGAACAGTAGCTGTTAAAGCCCAGGCAGGGGATGCCCGCTTTTTCTGTCAGCAGCAGCATCTGCTCAAATTCTTCCCCGCTCATTTTTGAAACTGCGCTCCCCGAATATTCGTAGAAGTCAAATCCCAGTTCCGCCGTTTTTATGATATCTTCCTTTTTCTGAATACAACAACCAAATTTCATTGCCTTCACCTCCGTGAAAAGCTCATTACAGTTTTGCTTTTGAGGACTCCAAGAGATGCTCCGCCATGGCATTCCTGGCCCCGGCTTCATCATGCCGCTGAATTGCCTCATATATTTTCACATGGCCTGCAAAGCTGGCTTCTATATTTCTTTTAAAGTCGCTTTCCGTACCGTACATGGAATAGCGTATCAGGTTCTGTATGGCCTGGGTTATGCCCACCAGGAGCCGGTTCTGGGAAAAATCCGTCACTGCGTTGTGAAATTCCACATTGCACTCCACAAATTTCACATAGTCGGCATTTTCCACCGTGCGCCTCATTCTGTTGAGTATGGACTCCAGCTGCCTTATTTCGGCATCTGTAGCTTTGATTGCCGCCGCAGCCGCAGCCGTAGATTCCAAAGCCACTCTCACTTCATATACTTCTTTTTTGCTTATCTCCCGCCTGTCCTTCAGATATACAAGATATTCCTCCACCTTGTCGTAGGACGGGCCGCATACATAGGTGCCCGAACCTGTGCGGCTTTCAAGTATACCCAGCTGGGACAGGCGCTTTATTCCCTCCCGCAGCGTATGCCGGGCTACATTCAGCTGTTCGCACAGTTCTGTCTCTGTGGGCAGTTTGTCCCCGGCCTCCAGCCGCTGCTCAACTATAAGCTGCTTTATTCTCTCAGCCACCATTACATCTGCGGTGGTTTTCTCATTTCTGTCCATATTCCTATAATTCTCCTGTGCAGTCCAAGGTGCTGAGAAAAAAGTCCTCGTCCCCAAAGTTTCCGGATTTCAGCACCAACCTGATGTCCTCACGCTCCAGCGGCGTCATCACCGGCACTCCCGGAGCCGCATCCTCTCCAATGTAGAATCGGGAAAAGCCCAGTTTCCTGGTCACTGCCCCCGAAGTCTCCCCCCCGGCTACAATCAGCTTTTTTACTCCGGCTTCCAAAGCGTTCTCGGCTAACAGGCCCATGGTTTTTTCCAGCATGGCGGAGATGTCGCAGCCTTCCCCCGAGGGGCAGATCTCCTCCGGCGCCGCAGTGCTGTATACCAGCAGATCTTCTCCGGCCTCCCTCACTGTTTTTATTATATCTTCCAGCCTCTGCCGTCCGGATATAAGCTCCTCCGGCCTCAGGCGCAGGCCCTTTTTACCGCTGTGCAGATATGCGGCCACCTGTTTTTGAGTCATGCTGGAACAGCTGCCCGCCAGAATCAGCTTTCGGCCCGGCGGTGGGCTCTTCTGACGCTGCCGGCTCCGGTGCCCCGAAGGGCTCTCCCTGCCTGCAATAAATTCCAGCAGTCCTGAGCCTCCCGTCAGCAGGCGCAAATCCGCAAAATATTCCGCCAGCCGTGCCCCCTCCTCAGTGCTTGCATAGTCCGGAACGGCAGTGGCATGCCCGGCAGGCTCCGCTGCCTGGGAGATGAAAGCTTTCACCGCCTCCTTCCCCAAATCCAGCAGCCTGCTGTCCACAGTTACACAGGGGTATTTGCTTTGCCTGCTCATGATATTTTCTATTTTTGATTCGGTCATGGGATTTAACGGATGAAAACGCATGTGGCTCTCACCCAGAGGTATCCCATTTACATACAGTATCCCGTCCTTTACAGTACGGCCGTTTACCGGCAGCGCCGGGCAAAGTACAGTATAGGGCAAATCCATAAGTTCCATGAGGCTGTCCGTTACCGGGCCTATGTTGCCCCTGTCTGTAGAGTCAAAAGTGGAGCAGTATTTGAAATATATCTTTTCCGCTCCCTTCTCCAGCAGCCAGGAGACTGCCGATACCGATTGGCGCACGGCCTCCTCCGGTTCTATGGATCTGGTTTTAAGGGCGATCACCACAGCCTGGGTATCCGCTCCCGGAGTACAGCCGCTGTAAGCGTCACCGTTTATCAGCAGGGTCGACAGTCCTCCCTTTTTCAAAAAGGAGGCTGCATCGGAACCCCCTGTAAAATCATCTGCAATGCAGCCTACAATAAGTCTGCCCATATGTCAGTCTCCTTTTCCTCCCCATCGTTTTAGTAGAAATGTTCAACAAATCTACCGCTTTAATTATAGTTGTACAACTCCCCAATGTCAAGCCTTTACCATATTTTTAAAAGGGCTTATAGGAACCACCGGGTCAATTTGTGCCGGTCAGATTTTTTGTCTGGTTCAGCATTTGTTCAACATTTCCCCCACTCGCACATCACCGTTTTCAAAAAGCAAAAAGGATCCCGCCATAAAGACAGGATCCCTGATACATGATTTTGCTCTGTATTTTTGGGTACACGCAACCTAGACTCCCGATCCTCTTTGTTTCGGTCGGCAGTCTCATGTGGTGATGGAGGTGTTTACATCCATCAGATGCTTATGCATCATTTCCTCCGCCAAGGCGGCATCATGCTCTCTGACAGCCCGGAGTATCTCCTTGTGCTGCTGCAGGCTGTTGTTCACCGTTGTCTCATCCAGGGAGCTCATATGATCCTGGATCACCTGGCGCAGAGCACTGATTATCCCGCTGAAAAGAAGATTCCCGGTGGAATCGGCAAGGGTCATATGGAAATTGACATCCTGGACCACATAGCTTTTGAAGTCGTTGTTTGCCCAGCTCTCAACCATCTGATCCACGATATTTTCCATTGCTGCAATATGCGCATCATCTGCCTGCTGCGCAGCTGCTCTGGCCACGCTGCACTCAAGAGTGAGTCTGACGCTGACGATATCGTCCAGGGAGATATAACCTCTCTGCTTTAAAAAAAGGATATACTCCGCCACATTGTCAAAATTGACCTGGCTGATATACAGCCCTGAACCTGCCCGGCTGCCGACAATGCCCAGCTGGGACAGGCGTTTTATCCCTTCCCGCAGGGTATGCCTGGCCACGCCCAGCTCAACGCTCAGCTGCTGTTCCGTGGGCAATCTGTCCTCCGGCTGCAAATCATTTTCAATGATCCACTGCTTGAGGCGTTCAGCCACGACCTTATCTGTTGTGACTCTTTCAACTTTTTCCAGCATAATCCATACTTCCAACCTGTATTTACTTAAATAATTATATCAGGCGGAAGCTTAAAAAGCAACGTTTTTCCATGCCTCTTTTTCTTTAGCTTCAGGAGAATTCCCTTATCTGCTTTATCATATTTCCGTATTGTGTCCCCAGAACGTCTTCCACCACCGGCAGGATGTATATCCCCACCCCGGGCCAATCCTTTACTTCCTGAGCACTGGTCACGTCATCGCAATAAAAGCAGATGGTTTTCCCGTTGTCCGCAGCAATCTGAGCGGCCTGGCGAATGGCCTCCTTAACCTTCGGATGGGTGGTCTGGCCGGGAACCCCCATAGCTACGGACAGATCCACGGCGCCGATCTGCAGCGCGTCTATGCCATCCACCTTTGCAATTTCCGGCAAAGCCTTTACCCCTTCAACGCCTTCTACCAGCACCATGATGGCGGTCTCCCGGTTAGCCTCCTCATAGTACATGCTGCGATCCTTCTGTCCGAATCGGTTTGCACGCACGAAAGGACAGGCTCCCCTATTGCCTATAGGGGCAAATTTCCCATATTCCACCGCTTTTCTGGCTTGCTCCACGCTGTTCACATTCGGCACGACTATGCCGCCCGCTCCTGCGTCCAGGGCCTTTTTGATCGAATCCTCATCCGTCACGTCCGGCACCCGCACGAAGGGCAGCACGTCCGCCGCCTCGCAGGCCCGGACCAGAGACACCAGCTTGCCGGGAGTAGTGGGGCAATGCTCCATGTCCAGGACAATAATATCCAGTCCGGCATAGCCCAGGATCTCCGCCAGCTCCTCGCTGGGCAGCTGAAGTATGGTCCCCAGGATCTTTTTGCCGGGCGACATAATAGATTTAAGAGTTTTCTTCATGATCAGCTTTTCCTCTCAGAATACAAAAAATTGATGATTTCTCCCGGGGTCTTCATTGCTTCAAAATCTTCCAGCAGTCTGGCCGCTTCCGGCGCCTTCTCCGGTGAAAACGCCCTGCTCAGGCAGTCCACCAGTTTCCGGCGTATCTCCTCCTGGGTCATGGGGTCGAGAGGGTCGCCCTTGGCAAAGCACTCCTTTTCCGTCAGCACTGTGCCGTCCCTGAGCCGCAGCTCCACCTCCGTGCCGAAGCGGCTTTCTTCAAAGAGCTCCGGAGTGCAAAGTATTTCCACCCGGTCTATCAGCTCCAGAGGCTTTTTGTCCTTTATCTCTTCCCCGACGAAATCCTCAATGGATATCCTGCCGCACTCTATGACCTTGGCAATGCAGAAAGCGAGGCTGAATTTTGCTTCCCCGGGGTTTGCCGGGTATTCGTATCTGTCCGTATCGTAAGCGGCCTGGTCTACCCGGCATATCACCTTCTCCACCTGCTCCATGGCAAAGCGCCTTCTCTGCACGATTTTGGTGATACAGTCGATACCGCAGTGATTTCCCCGACAGGAGGGATAGGGTTTCATTATCATGCCCGGATCTACAAATTCGGAGCAATGTCCGTCTATAAGGCGGTGTATCAGCTGCCCGTCCACATTTCCGCATATGCTTTCAAACAGGCCGAAGGGTCCCTCAAAAGCGTCCCCGGCAGAATCCATGCCCAGGGCTGCACATTCCGCACAGGTGACAGCCTTTAGCGCTGCCATGCCTATGGCCAGATCCTTGGCCATAGTTCCAAAGTTGGCTTTAAAACCTGATGCCTCATTTACGGCCATCCCCAGGGCATTTGCCATCTTATCCCTGTCCAGCCCCAGCAGCAGTCCTGCTGCCGCCACCGCGCCGAATATCCCGATAAAATTAGTGGGATTCACGCCTTTGCGATATCCGAATTCTTGGAAAGCCCTGCCAAGTATCCCGTCGATCTCCACACCGGCTACGTAGGCTTTCAGCATCTCGGCCCCGCCGGAGCCCATCTTCTGCCCCAGGGAAAAAACTACCGGGACTATCAGCGCACTGGGATGGCCGTTGAGGCTGGAGCTCATATCGTCAAAATCATTGCTGTGGGCCGCCATAGCGCAGAGCATGGCGCAATGGGCGCTGTCCAACTTCAGCGGCTCGGTACCTGGGAAAACACTTTTTCCGGTGCCGCCATATTCATGTACAAAAGGCAAGGCTTTTTGTACTGAGGCGCTGGAGGTGCCCAGAAACATGCAGGCCATTGCGTCAATAAAATATATCCTTGCAATTTGCTTCTGATCCTCCTGCAGGGGCTTCTCTTTTATTGACAGAATATGTTCTGCAAGATGCTGCGAAACCGTCATATGTATTCGCTCCTCAAATCTCCACTCTGTATCTGCTCAGAGTGTCCTCATCAAGTTCTATGCCCAGACCGTATTTGTTTTCGTCCAAATATACATAGCCGTCTTTTACAGCAAAGGGTTCCCTAAGGATTCCCTCCCGCAGGCCGTTTTCCGTCATATCCAGCTCCACCATGGCCCCGTTGTGTATGCCTGCGGAGAAGTGCAGGGAGGCCGCCAGCAGTATGCCGGAGGAGAAGGCATGAGGAGCCACTTCCATGAAGTGGGCCTCGGCCACTGCCGCCACCTTCCGAGCCTCTGTAATGCCTCCCATCCAGGACAGATCCGGCTGCACCACATCGATGCAGCGGCCCTCTATCAGCCGGGCAAAATTCGTCAGCAAATACTCCGTTTCATATCCGGCTATCCTCGTGTTCAGCCTCTTCACCAGCTCGGCGCTGCCTGCATAGTCGTCGGTGCGTATAGGCTCTTCAAAGAGATACACCTTCAGTTCGTCGTAGATCTTCCCGGCCCGCAGGGCGTCCGGGAAGGTCCAGGCCGTGTTGGCGTCCACCATGAGTCTCACCCCATAGCCTATTGCATCCCTTACGGCCTCCACCCTTGCTATGTCCTCCTCAAAGGACAGGGTGCATTCGTCCGGCGTATCGGAGAGGGCGCAGGGGTTCATGGGGGTGTAGGTGCGCCCCACCTTCATTTTCACCGTGTCAAAGCCCATGTCCGCATAGCTCTTCAGCTCCTGGGCCACCTGGGCCTTGCCCTTGCCCTGGGCATAGAAGCCACCGCTGGCATACACCTTCACCCGACTGCTGTAGCCTCCCAGCAGCTTGTACAGGGGCTGCCTGAGAGCTTTGCCCATAATGTCCCACAGCGCCATGTCCACGCCGCTGAGAGCGCAGACGAAGATACCGCTGCGGGAGTGCTGGAAGGCATCGAAGAAGAGCTTGTTCCAGATGTACTCTATATTCAGGGGGTCCAGCCCCAGGATTTTGGGGCCTATCTCCTTTTCGATGACGGTGGCGGTGCTGACCAGGGGTCCGCCGTAAAATGCAGCCTCCCCTATGCCCACTATTCCCTCATCCGTGTACACTCTGACTACCAGACAGCAGCGCTGGGTGGATTTGCCTATGGCATTATAAAAGGGGACCGAGCAGGGATAGGCAAGAGGTATAGTTTCTACTCTTCTTATCTTCATATTGTTCTCCTAGATATGGGTGTTTTCGGCCTATACTGCAATTGTTCAGACTTGGTTTCATTTCCCGCCAGTCTGCCCGGGCTCTACATGTTTTCAAAAGCCCGGGGCTTACTCAGCTCAGGCCCGGCAGGAATAGTGACAGCTGCGGGAACACGGTGATAAATATAAGGACGATTATCATTATCCCGCACACGATGAATATATCCGGGAATGTATCTTCCACTTTTATCTTCAGTATCCTTGTGGATGTGAACAGACACACGGCCATCGGAGGAGTACATCCCCCAATGGCAAAGGCCACACAGAGGATGATGCCAAAGTGTACTACATCATAACCTATGGACTGCATCACAGGCCAGATTATAGGCGTAAGAAGGATAAGCAGGGAGTTTGTCTCCATGAATGTTCCGAGAATTATCAGAAGGACAACAACAAGAGTGGTTATCACAAACTTGCTGCTGCTTATGGACAGGATAGCATTTGCCACCATTGTCGGAACATTGTTCTTGGACAGCACCCAGCCAAAGGGCGCGGAAGCCGATACGATGATAAGAATAAAGGCAGTGCTCATTGCGCTCTGCTTACTTATTTCCCAGAACTGTTTCAGGTTCATCTCCCTATATACTATTGCCGACAGAATGAAAGCATATATAACGGAAACAGCGGCTGCCTCCGTGGGAGTTGCAATTCCGGTCATTATGCTGCCCAGCACAAATACGGGCATAGCCAAAGTGGGTATAGCCTGCAGGGTGATACTCAGAATCTCCTTCTTGCTGTATCTGTAGTCATTGCGGCCGTATCCCCGGCGCGCAGATACGGCGCAGTTGTATATCAAAATCGCCAATACAACCAGCAGACCTGGAATAACGCCTGCGCTCAGCATATCCGTGACGGAAGCACCTGTGGCTCCTGCATATACCACAAAGCAGATGCTCGGAGGTATTATCGCGCCCATTGCTCCCGCGCCTGCAAGGATAGAAGCGGTATATCCGGGCTTGTAGCCTTTTTTCACCATCTCCGGACCCATCATCGTGCTTACGGCTGCAGTGGTGGCAATGCCGCTGCCGGATACCGCGCCGAAGAAAGCCGCGCCGCCGCAGGCGGCGGTTCCCAGACCTCCGGGTATCTTGCCCAGCAGCATGTCGGCAAAATTCATAAGGCGCTTTGTGCACCCGCCGGACATGAGATTTCCGGAGTAAATAAAGAGCGGCAGGGCCAGAAGTGTGGTGGAGACCGTTCCGTCTACCATCTTCTGGGTTATGATTGACAGCGTGTTGCTGCCGGTGAAGACCACAAAAGCCGAAGCGGAAATTGCCACAGCATAAAAAATCGGAGCGCCAAGAAGCAGCAGTAAAACGAAAGAAATTGCCAGAGCAGTCATATTATACCTCCTTCCCCTTGCTCAGCATCCTTATATCCTCGGCTATGTTGAACAGCAGGAAAATGACCGTGCACACCATGCTGACTGTAAGAGCCGCATATACATAACCCATAGGCAGATTGAGGCCGGCAGATACAGACTTCATGCCAAGACGGATATTGGAAAGGCTGTAGTAAAACAAGGCGGCAGAAAACACCGTATATAAAATATCCAAAAGCAGATTCACAACTGAGTGTATCAGCTCAGGCAGCTTGCCCACGAGGAAATCCAGGGCAGTGTGAGTCCTCTCAGAAACACCCACCGCCGCACATAGCTGCGCTCCCCAAATTATCGAATATCTTGCCAGTTCATCTGACCAATAGAAGGAATAATGGAATATATATCTGGCTGCCGTCTGGGAAAACATCAGTACCGAGGTCAAAATCAGACACGCTGCGCCAAAGGCCAGAATGATCTTTTTCATCGCGTCTCTTGCTTTAAGCATATAGAACTCCTTATTCAAGTATAAATCAGGCGGAACACCATAAAGACGTTCCGCCATCAATCTCTTTAAGCGTGTTATCCGGCAGTTGCAATCTCAATAAGGGCTTCGCCGTCAGCACCGTATTCAGACTTAAAGTAGTCCCACACAGGGGCGAGCGCCGTCTTCCACTCCTCGTAATCATCTACCTCGTCGACCTGCATTCCGTTGGCTGTCAGTTCCTCTACGGCATTCTCATCAGTCTGGCGGTTGAGTTCCCGCTCATTGTCACGGCCCATGGTAAATGCCTCCGTGAGCAGATTCTGAATGTCTTCGCCATAGCCTTCCCAAAGGGCCTCATTGAAAACTACAGGGCAGCTGAGATAGATGTGATTGGTCAGGGTGCAATATTTCTGCACTTCATAGTAACTGGAGGTCAGGATGGTGGTGAGGGGGTTTTCCTGTCCGTCAACCATGCCCTGCTGCATTGCAGAGAAGAGCTCAGTCATATCCACCATGGTCACCGTTGCGCCCAGGCACTCAAATATCTTGATAAAGATGCTTGCGTTTGCAGAGCGCATCTTCAGTCCGGCCATATCCTCAGGGGAAGTAACGGGGCGGACATTGTTGGTCATCTGACGGAAGCCGTTCTCCCAGAAGGATACGGTATGGCAGCCTATACCGTCGATAAGTTCCGCAAGAGCCTGGCCGTATGCGCCGTCATAAGCCGCATGTGCAGCGTCATAATCCTCAAACAAGAACGGCAGGTCTTCTACATAAAGCAAAGGATTGTAGGAGGCAAAGTTGTCGCAGGCGCCTGCAATGACCGCATCAATTTCTCCGGATATCATCTGCTGCGCGATCTCACTGTTGGAGCCCAGCGCACCGGCTACATAAATATCCAGTTTAACAGTGCCGCCGGATTCCTCTTCCACGTAGTCAGCCACTTCTTCCAGAGCAATCGCAACAGGGTGGGTAGAGGCAAACCCTGTGGCCAGCTTTATAGTGGTCACTTCCACGCTGCTGTCTTCCTCAGTGGTGGAAGCGGCAGTATCGCTGCTGCTGTCCGTTGTCCCCGAACTGCTGCCACATGCACATATAGAAAGCGCCATGGTCAGGACCAAGATTATTGCCAGAAATTTTTTCATATCGTGCTCCTTCTTTCATTGTAGATTTTCCGTTGTTGATTTGTTGACTTGTTGGACAACTCCGCTGAGTTAAATATAGCAAATAAAATTTGCTTATACAAGCCCCTTTTTTCAATTTCAACGTAGCCTACAAAACTTAAATTGAAGTTTTGTGCAGTTTCCACAGGAAGCGTTGGGAGGGTCCCCAGGCTTTATTCCTCCGCGATAACCGGATTGCGCAGCACGCCTATGCCCTCTATTTCGATCTCCATAATGTCCCCGGGCTGTACCGGCCCCACGCCGCTGGGGGTGCCGGTGGCTATCACGTCGCCCGGCTCCAGGGTGATCCACTGGGAGATGTACTCTATCAGGGCGGGCACGTCAAAGATCATGTCGCTGGTGTTCCCGTCCTGCATGGTGACCCCGTTCACCCGGGTCTTTATGGAGGCGTGGAACGGGTCGATCTCATCGGTCACCACCGGCCCATAGGGGCAGAAAGTGTCCAGGCCCTTGCCCCGCGTCCACTGCTCGTCCTCCCACTGCAGGTCCCTGGCGGAGACATCGTTGACACAGGTATAGCCTATGACATAATCCAGGGCGTTTTCCCTGCTGGCCTTTTTGCAGCGCTTGCCTACCACCACGCCCAGCTCTCCTTCATAGTCTACCCGCTTTACTCCCGTGGGATAGATTACGCCCTGCTCCGGGTCGGCTACGGTATTGGGAGCCTTGCTGAATATCAGGGGGTGCTTGGGTATATTAGTTTTTACGTGCATCTTTTCAATGGCCTCTCTGATATGGTCCATGTAGTTCGTGCCGGCGCACATGATGACCCGGGGCTCACTGGGCGCCGCCAGGCTCACCTTATCCGCCTCATAGCGCTCTCCGGTCTCCACGCCGCCATTGTACGGGGCGTCGGTGAGCTCCTTGATCTCGCCGCCCTCAAGGATACCGTAGACCTTTTTCCCCGCCTTATTTATAAATCTGAGATATTTCATGACTGACCTCCAATTTAATTTTTACTGTTGCAGATTTGTTGATTTGTTGGACAAATATAGCTTACAAGAGTTTTTTCTCAATGTCAAGGCCCTATTTGACCAAAGGGCCGTAAAATTTTTTCATGGCTATCCCCTTAAAGCTTTGGCAGTCCCGGGACAATTATGCCGGCTTTGCCCGAAATTGCGCTTTTCCTTTGACATTTCGTCCCCTTGCCTATATACTGTTTCCAACCAGTTGTATTGTTCAACAAATCATCAGATGTAAAAAACAGGAGGGAAACCATGAATAGTGCAGAAAGATTTCGCCGGCTCCTGGCCTCCCCGGGAGCCCTGGTCTGTCCCGGAGTATATGACGCTCTGGGGGCGAGGCTGGTGGAGGATACGGGCTTCAAGGCCCTGTACATGACCGGAAACGGGGCGATGGCCAGTCTGCTGGGCAAGCCAGACCTGGGCCTAGCCACCATGACGGAGATGGTCGGCCGGGCCCGGCAACTGGCGGCCTGTGTGGACATCCCCCTGATATGCGACGCGGATACAGGCTACGGAGGGCTTATAAACGTGCACCGCACGGTGAGGGAGTTTGAAGCCGCCGGAGCCGCCGGAATCCATATTGAAGACCAGATAACGCAAAAGCGCTGCGGAGCTCTGGGCAATGTGCAGGTGGTGTCCGGAGAGGAGGCGGCTGCCAGGATAGAGACCGCCGTCAGCTCCCGGCGCAGCGACGACTTTTTCATTATAGCCCGCACCGATTCCAAAGGGGTCCTGGGCTTTGAAGAGGCCCTCCGCAGAGTCCGGCTTTTTGCCCTGGCGGGCGCGGACGCGGTGATGGTGGAGGGGCTGGACAGCATGGAGGAGATCCGCCGTGTGGTGGAGGCCTCAGAGCTGCCGGTGCTTTACAACATCTATGAGCGGAACCCCGCCGATGCCTACAGCGTCAAGGAGCTGGAGGCGGCCGGGGTGAAGATAATCATCAACTGTCTCACCGCCACCCTCTACTCCGCCGCTGTACTGAAAAAGTTTTATCAGGATCTCCGCGACTTTGGAAGCACTGCGGCCTATGTGGACAAGATGATGCCCATGGCCGAGTACACCAGAGTCTTGGGAATAGAGGAGGAGCTGGCCATACAGAGCAGATACTGAGGGAATCTCAGCAGTCCAACACCCGGGCGCGCCCAGGTGTTGGACACTTTTTTTGGCTTTTCCCGGACAAAGTGCACAAGTATCCCGCCCAAATTTGGTAGAACCTGTTAAATTTCAAATTCATTCTTGACGTACTCCCCCCATTTTGTATAATATATTTGATGATTTGTTGGACCTTTCTACTGTTGTACACATTTAAAAAAATTGAGGAGGAACATCCAGATGAAAAAGCTATTGGTTCTGCTGCTGGCTGCAGCCATGGTTTTTGCGATGTGCGCCTGCGGCAGCGCAGCGGACAACGCAGCCACTACCGACTCAGAGACCCAGTCTTCCCAGGCAGATGAGAGCTCTGCCGCTCAGGAGGAAGCCCGGACCTACGAATTCACCTTCGGCACCGTTGACACCGAGGAGCACCCTTCCACCATGTCTGCCCACAAGCTGGGTGAGATCTTGGAGGAAAAGGCTCCCGGCCGCTTCACCATCAATGTCTTTCCCAACAGCACCCTTGGCGGGGCTGCCGAACTGGTAGAGTCGGTGCAGATGGGCAATGTGGACATGGCCTGCCCTGCCACATCCTTTGTTGCAAACTATGTGCCCTCTTTGGGCGCCCTGGATCTGCCCTATATGTTCACCTCTCCCGAGGAGGCCTATGCTGTGCTGGACGGTGAGATAGGCCAGCAGCTCATGGACGAAGTGGAGGCCGTGGGCATCAAGCCCCTGAGCTACTGGGAGGTGGGCTTCCGTTGCCTCGCCAACAGCCAGCGCCCCATAAACACCGTTGACGACGTGGCCGGCCTGCGCCTGAGGATAATCAGCAACGAGGTGCAGGAGGCGCTCTTCACCGCCCTGGGAGTGGACCCCGTACCCATGGGCCTGTCCGACGCCTTGGTCGCAAACCAGCAGGGCACCATCGACGGCATGGACAACCCCCTGAGCGGACTTTACACCACTTCTGTCTACGAGTTTGACAAGTACATTGCCGTGACCAATCACGTCTACACCGCCCAGATAGTCATCATGTCTCAGAAAGCCTGGGACAGCATGACGCCTGAAGACCAGGAGATCTTCATGGAGGCTGTGGCTGAGGCCACCCAGTTCGACCGGGACGAGCAGGCCAGGCAGACCGCCGAAGCCGCCGACAATCTCCAGGCAAAGGGCTGCGAGATCTCCTATCCCGAGCTCAGCGGCTTCGTGGAGAAGATGGACCCCGTCTATGACCAGTTCCCCCAGTTTGCCGACACCATTGCGGCCATTAAAGAAGTGACCGCTGCCCTCCAATAAAAACCCAAAGGATCCTCTCAGCCGGTGCCAGACAGATGGATGTTTGTCTGGCACCGCACTTAATTACCAAAGGGGTAAGCATATGATAAAAATTCTTGTGAAAATAAGCCTTCTGCTCCAGAAGTTCATTGAGTATTTCCTGCTTTTTATCGGCACCCTCCTGACCTTAGTGAACCTGGCCCAGATCGCCGGCCGCAGCCTTTTCTTTTACAGCCTGCCCTGGTCCGAGCAGCTGAGCACCTGGATTTTCGTATGGATAATCTTTCTGGGCTACCATCTGGTGCTGATAAAAGACTCCGAGCTCAGCATTGAGGCCATCCATTTCTCCGACAGGAAGAAGCAGCACTGCCTGGAGATATTCAGGGACCTCCTGTCTCTCGTCATGATAGGCGTGTTCCTTGTGGCTTCCATACAGTTCATGGGCAATGCAATAAAGTTCCCCCAGCGGCTCTCCTCAATGCCGGTGATGATGTATGTGATATATGCCGTCATGCCCTTCAGCTTCTCCGTGATGCTGTTTCAGAAGTTCCTGAACATGGTCATCAGGATAGCCAAGCTGTCGGGAAAGCTCCCGGATAACTTTTCCATGGCGGACAATGGGGAGGTGCAGGCATGACTACAGTGGCCATAGTCCTCATAGTATCCGTTATAGCCTTTGCCGTGCTGGGCGTCCCTTTGGCCTGGTCTCTGGGGCTGTCCAGCCTGTGTGCCATACTCACCACCAAAAGCCTGACCATAGGTATGCTGGCCCAGCGCATGTACACCGGGGGCGCAGTATATGCCTTTTTGGCCATTTTCATTTTTCTGTGTGCCGGCAACATCATGACCTACGGCGGCCTCAGCAAGCGCCTTGTCCGCTTCGCCAACGGCATCGTGGGCCATATCACCGGCGGCACCTCCATAGTATGTATGCTGGCCTGTACTTTCTTTGCCGCCATCTCCGGTTCCTCCATAGCGACCACCGCTGCCATCGGCGGCATGCTCTATCCCGAGCTGAAGGAATACGGCTATCCCGACGATTATGCGGCGACCCTGCCAGCCGTGGGCGGTGTGCTGGGTATCGTTATCCCTCCCAGCGTGACCTTCATAGTCTACGGCACCACCGTCAATGTCTCCGTAGGCAGGCTGCTGTTTTCCGGCGTGGTGCCCGGCGTGCTCGGCGGCCTTGTGCTGAGCATACTGTGCTGGTACTTTGCCAAAAAGCGCCACTATCCCAAGGGTGAAAAAATGTCCCTGAAAGAATTTGGTCCCGTGGCCCTGGACGCACTGGCGGCCCTGCTCACTCCCATCATCATTCTGGGAGGTATCTACTCCGGCATATTCACCCCCACCGAGTCCGCCGCCGTGGCCACCGCCTACAGTATCATCGCCACCAAATTCATATACAAGGAGCTGGACTGGAAAACCTATATGCGGGCAATGAGGGATACCACCCAGACCACCGCCAACATAATGATCCTGGTCATGGCGGCCACCTGCTTCAGCTGGCTGCTGACGGTGAACAACGTGCCCGTGCTGCTGAGCAATTTCCTGCTGGCCGCAGTGCACACCAAGGCGGCCTTTTTCGTGGGCGTGGTGCTGCTGCTGACTTTCCTGGGCATGTTTATGGACGTGTCGGTGATCATACTGATAATCGCTCCCCTGCTGGCCCCGGTGGCCGCCAGTTTCGGCATCGACGCCGTCCACTTCGGCTGCATATTTGTCTACACTCTGGCCATCGGTCAGGCTACCCCGCCTTTCGGAGCCTGCCTTTTCGTCTCCAGCAGCATGAGCGGCCACGGCATAATGAGGCTGGGCCGGCTGGCCATACCCTTTGTGCTGTCTCTGCTGGGCGTGGTGCTGCTCACCTGCTTCGTGCCCCAGCTGGCCACCTTCTTGCCCAGTCTTATGATAGGTACATAAGGAGTGCATACAATGAAGATCAAGGAAATCAACACCTACCCCATATGCGCCATGAACCGGCAGCAGGTCTACTACTCCCAGGATATCGTGGATAGGCGCATGGCGCTGATAGTGGAGATAATCACCGACGACGGCATCACAGGCTGGGGCGAAGGCTTCTGCTCCGGTCAGAACCCCCTCATCCTGCAGGCGATAATAGAAAACGCCTATAAGCCGAAGCTTATAGGTCGGGACCCTTTTGACAACGACGTCATATACGAGACACTTTACAATATGTCCCGCTCCTACGGCCAGAGCGGTTCGGCCATCATTGCCCTGTCCGCAATAGACGTGGCCCTTTGGGACATAAAGGGCAAAGCCCTGAATATGCCCATCTATAAGCTTTTGGGCGGAGCATACCGGAGCGAAGTGGAGCCATATGCCTCTGGCCCCTGCCGCGCCGAGGGCGAGCAGTACCCCCAGACTTCCGTTGAACAGGCAAAAAAATATGTGGCTCAGGGTTACAGAGCCATGAAGTTCAAGCTGGGCTTCGGCGTAAAAAGCGACGTGGAAGTGGTCCACGCTGTGCGCGAGGCCGTCGGCCCGGACATACGCATAATGATAGACGCCAACTGCGCGTATGATGTTGCAAAGGCCAAGCGTATTCTTTTCGACACTCAGGACGCAGACTTGTACTGGTTTGAAGAGCCCATATCCCCCGAGAACCGTTCAGGCTATGCGGAGCTGAAGAATCTGACCAAAACCTATCTGGCGGCAGGAGAGCAGGAGTATTCCAAGATACATTACAAGGACTGGCTGGAAGCCAGAGCCCTGGATATCCTCCAGCCGGACCTGTGTGTTATGGGCGGCTTTACCGAGGGCAAGAAGGTGCTGGCCCTGGCCCAGGCCTACATGATCCAGGTCATCCCCCATATGTGGGGTACCGGCGTGGGCTTTGCCGCAGGGCTTCAGTTCCTGGCAAATATCCCTCCCATGCCTCTGGCCTACATCCCGGACGAGCCAATGATAGAATACGACCTGTCCGAAAACCTGTTCCGGGACCTTCTGATAAACAAGGCCATAAAACTGGAAAACGGCATGGTCAAGATCCCTCAGGGCCCCGGTCTTGGCGTGGAGGTCAACCGGGAGATCCTCAGCCGCTACCTGATAAAGTAAAACCTTTTGTTTCATAAATACATCCCAGTCCGGGCGCAGGCTGAAACAATGCGCCAAAAATTTAAAGAGGGGACTTCGCCCTCCTCTCTGACAGCAAAAGGGTGTGCATGCCTTTCGGTATGCACACCCTTTGTATCATTCCCTTTCCGGCACTTGCCCCAGGCAATAAGCTGTCTTTGCTGCGCCGGTCCTTATTCTTCTTCCCCACTTGCGCTGAAGATTATCCGGAAAAATTTGCTCATCAGCGGCACGTAGGTGAGGGCAAAGACCCCTCCCGCTATGGGCAGGACCAGCTTCCGCTTCTCCTTGGGAATGAACATCCCGATCATCAGGCCGATGGACATGAGGCAGAACTTCACAAGAGCCAGGTCTCTCCAGTCGCTCTGGCGCAGATACTCATCGGCAAAACCGAACAGCTTTTTCACAGGCTTGACCCCCTTTTTTATGTCCGTTTTTCGCCCCTTGGGGCGTCCGTCTCTATAAAAATATTAACATGCCGTCTCCGGCCATGTCAAGGGATAAACTTGTATATGGCCTGGGCCACGCCGTCATGACTGTTGTCGGCGGTGACATAGCGGGCCAGCTTCTTCAGCTCCGCCCCGGCGTTGCCCATGGCCACCGGCAGCCCGGCCTTCATCAGCATTTCCCTGTCATTGTCGCTGTCTCCCAGGGCCATTATCTCCTCCAGGTCCAGGCCCAGCAGCGTTCCCAGTTCCTCCAGGGTGCTGCCCTTTCCCGCCTGAACCGACACTATCTCCGTATAAAAGGGGGTGGGCCGGGCAGCCTTCAGCTGGGGATAGGTCCTGAGGACCCTGGCCACGGCGTCCCCCTCCTCTCTGCCAAGGCACCTCAGGGCCAGCTCCTCCAGCCCCTCCCGCTCCCTGAGCCGCCGCTCCAGTTGCCCGTCCACCCGGCGGCTCACTTTGTAATACTCCCAAAATGGGGTTCCGGCGTGGAGCTGCTCCGCTTTTTTAAAGGACTCCGGGCTCACATAGCCCGCCCCGTCCATAAACAGTTCCTCTATGATGTACAGGCTCCGGAGCTTCTCCAGCAGCTCCAGGCACAGCCGGGCCGGGACCGGGTGGCTTATTATCTTCCTGCCTCCCCGCCAGGCTGAGGCTCCGTTGGAACTGACGGCATAGTCCACGCAGTCCATATCCATCAGTTCCCGGGGTATGCCCCCGTAGGGCCTGCCGGTGACCGGAACGATGTGTACTCCCCGTCCGGCGGCATATTCCAGGGCCTCCCGTACCGGGGCCGTTATTCTCTTCTCCGGGTCCAGCAATGTCCCGTCCAGGTCCAGAGCAATAAGTTTTATGGCCATAAATACTTACCGTATGCGCCTCCGGCTGGAAACACCCGGTGCGGCGGCGCCCTTCTCTTTTTCATATACCATAAAACATGGGAGGGAAAAAATCAAGCAGCAAAAAATCTGCAGCATTGAAAGATAAAAAAGCTCTTTGGCTATTGACAAATCTGTACTATTGAATATAATCTACTAGTGTACGATATACTCAGTCCAATGAAAGGAAAATATCTATGGGCATACAGTATAAAAAGGGTGTGCTGGAGCTCTGCGTCATGGCCCTGCTGCGAAAACGGGACTGCTATGGCTACGAAATCTCGGAGACCCTGTCTAAAAAGATAGACATTGCCGATGGCACGGTCTATCCCATTCTGCGCAAATTGAAGGCTGACGGCCTGCTGAGCACCTATCTCCAGGAGGAGAGTGGCGGCCCTCCCCGTAAATATTATTCCCTGACCCAGCTGGGCAGGGAGACTTATGAAGCTGACCGGGCCCAATATCTTTTGTTTGCCGCTTCGGTAAAAAAACTGTTGGAGGATGACACAGATGAATAGATCGGAATTTCTGGAAAAGCTCTCGGCCCAGTTGAGGCACAGGAACATAGCCGATGCCGAGGACATCATGGAAGAATACCGGCAGCACTTTGCCTTCAAGCTGGCCGAAGGCCATACCGAGGAGGAGATCGCCGCAAAGCTGGGAGACCCGAAAGCTGTTGCTGCCCAATATGAGACCGTTCCTCTGGAGAGTAAGAGTAGCAATCGGGCGGCAGCCATAATAGGTTTGGGCCTGGCCGATTTCGGCTTCGGTCTGCTCTGTCTCATTCTCTATCCCTTGGGCCTTGTGATTGGTTGCTTTGCCCTGTCCTCCGGGCTGCTGTCCCTGGGGCTGATATTTGACCTGGGCAGATTTGAGCATTTCTATCTGCCGGAGATGCCCTACCACTGCGCCCTGGTTTTCGGCCTGGCCTGTGCGGCTCTTACCATTCTTCTCGCAGCGGGGACCATATATTTCTTCCGACTGATTTCCTATCTTATACGCGCTTTCCGCCGTTTCCACAAGAAGACTCTTGGCCGTGCACAGGGCGGAGATGTCCCCCTTTCCGGAGCAAAGCCCAGACCTGCCCTCCGTAAGCTCTGCCTTTTTGCCGCAGCTGCCTTTGTCCTCTTCCTGACCGTAGGCTTTATCCTGAGCATTATCTCTTCCGGACAAGTTGGATTCTGGCACGCTTGGGGCTGGTTCGGCTATGGAGCATAAGCAGAGATGGCTGCTGTGTCCCCTTTGCCAAAGCAAGACCCGGCTGAGGATTCGAGAGGATACGGTAATAATTAATCTCCCGCTCTTCTGTCCCAAATGCAGGCGGGAGACGCTGGTCAATGTGAGCTTTTATAAAACCAATATTGTCAATGAGCCGGACGATTAACGCAGAGCCGATGAAACGAAGCCAAGCTTCGATTCGTCGGCTTTTTATTGTTCTCTTCTTAAAGGAGCTGCCATGAAAAAGCAAAGTTTATGTCCGCCGGATATGTACAAAGAGCTCTGCTCCGGAGCTTACAGTCTCCTGCGCTCCGACCTGCCCGCCGCCGCCAGGCTCATGGCTTCGGCTTTTTCCCGGGACCCCTCCATCCGCTACCTCCTGGGCGGTACGGAAGCGGGCAGCCGGGACTGGGAATATTTTCTCTGTGTCCTGAGGGCAGTCTACGGGAAGTGCCTCATTCTGTCTGCGGACGAGAAAATAGACAGCCTTTTGATACTTTTCCCTCCAAAATTGAAAGCCGTGCCCAGTCTCTCTTTTCTCGCCGGCGGCGGGCTGGGCCTATTTCGCAGCTTCGGCCCGGGGCTGTTCCTCCGGTCACTGAACTATGAGAGGAACTGCCGGGCCGTCAAAGGCCGCTTTGCTGCGGCTCATACCTGGTATTGCCTGTGTCTTGCCGTCTCTCCACAGCTCCAGGGCCGTGGGCTCGGCTCCCGGCTGATAAGGCCGGCGCTGAAAGTTCTGGAGACAAGCCGCTGCCCTCTGTATCTTGAAACCCACAGGGAAGTGAACGTCTCCATCTACCGGCACCTGGGCTTTGAGCTTCTGGATTCGTCTCCCATCCCCGGCACGGATATAGTCCAATTCGCAATGATGAAAGGATAAGCGGTTTGTTTTGCGGAAAAGGAAAGCTAAATTTGCCGCCGCTTCTTCATACTTATTAGATAACAGGCTCCGACTCAAGGCGCTCCTTTTTTCAAGTTCGTCCTTTTATGTACCGTTGGCCTGTGATAAGGCCCGCAGCTGCTTTGAGCCTCTCACTAAAGACATTGCCGCCGGCTTTCTTCTGTCTATAGAAGTTGACGGCAGCCCTCGTCATGAGCTTGAAAAAATCATCGCCCTTCCACAGGCCGGGCAGACAGACCTTCCCTCCGGACCTGTCTTTATTCCTCATATTTTTTCCCGTCGGGGCGCACGCACTTCTCAATGATGTCCGCTATCATTTCCACCTCGTCAGCACAATCCCGTCCCAGCCATTCCTTGATTATTGCCATGATCCCTTCCACATAATATGCTATATAATATCGGCGTTGTTCGCTGGGGATCTCGAACCTCTCAAGTACCGGGGCAAATATATATTTTTTCAGGTCTCTGTATTTCAAATGGGCTTTCATATCTCTGGGATTCCTGAATGAAGCCCGGTAAATTTTCTTGTTGTCCTTTATAAACCCCAGGTACGGCAGCAGATATTCCCTTCTGACAAAGACCATTTCCTCCATGTTCCGGCTGCTTATCTTGCTCAGGACCTCATCCTTGCTTTGAGGGAAGTAGGATATAAAACGATCGTTTATCATCTCCGCCGTCTCGTCCACCAAATCGCTGACGGACTCATAGTGCAGGTAGAAGGTGGACCTGTTTACTCCGGCTTTTTCGCAGATCTCCTTTACGGTGATATACTCCAGGTCCTTCTTTTCCAGCAGCTCAATAAGCGCCTCGTCCATGCGCCGGGCGGTATTGAAATATTTGCTCTCTGATTTGTTCATGTGCCGCCCTCCCCTACTGCTTATTCGGCCTCTTCACTTATCTCTCTTGCCAGCTGCATAATCTCAAAGGCATATTTCTCCTTTCCGGAGACAAGCAGCCTTTTGTATATCGGGTAGTTCAAGCCGACCCCGACAATGCCCAGAACTCCCACAACTATTCCCGCTGCCATAACAAAGGCCCCGCCGTTGCCGATGATCCCCATAGACAGGCACATCCCAAAGCCCAGCACAAGGGTCATTATTATTCCAAAGCTGTAGGCAAATATATTTGCCGGGCTTTTTGCCTTTCTGTCCAGCTTCCTCAGGGCCAGGACCTTGGAAGTGTCCTTCGGCGCATACTCATTGGCTATAGCCTCTGCATAAATTTTATCCGTGTTCATACTCGATTCCCCTATATCTGTATTTCAGCCTCAGCTGATAATACGATAATAGGGGAATTTATTTAAAAATGGAACAACATTTTTCCCTTTTTATGACGTATTAAAACGCTCTTATTCAAGCTGCCGGGAAAAGAAGCCCTTTAAAATTCGGCTGCAGCAACTAAAAGGAGGAGCAAGGGAGCGGAGCGGATGGTGCTTTCTATTCCCCGTGAAGCGGTCACTTCCCAGCAGGTTTTCTCCCTCGGTTTCGTCATAGCTGACCGCTCCTTTCTGCTCCTGGGTAAAAGAAAAGAGCAGTCGCTTTCCTTGTTGAAAATAGCTGCTCAGTGGGTTTATATTCCGTTTAAGGGCTTATGGTCTGCTCAACAAATGGGAATTACACCAAAACAACCTAAGGCAACAACGCTGTCCCGTTTGCAATTTTTTCTTGTACTGCGGAAACAGTTTCTTGAATGGAATAAGTTGTCGTATCTACAACATTCGATTCATATATTCCCAGATTGCAAAATTGCTCCCACATTGTTTCTACCAATTCGATATTTGTTTTTCGGTCTAACTTTGAGCGTTCAACAGCTCGTTTTAAGGTTTCTTCTTTACTTGCCCTTAAAATAATATAATGCACCTCATAATGCTCCCGAACAAGGCTTTGCCACGGCTTTAAAAACCACGGTCCGATAATACCGTCAACAATTACATCATATCCCCCACGAGCATAACGCTTCGCAGCTTCTAAAAAGGCTTCAATGACAACCAAATTTTGCTCATTTGACTCTGGCAAATGTGGCGGTATCGCTCCCTTGCTCAAATAATGATAAAAGTCATCTGTTCGCATATGCACAGACTTATCCATGTCAGATTCCTTGGCAACAAGAGATGCCGTCGTACTCTTTCCTGTTCCCGGAGAACCTGTGATTACAATAAGTCTGCCTTGATTCATCTTTATTTCTCCAACTTCCAATTTATCGCTCGATTTTTTTAGAAAGAGTATAGCACAAAACCTTGAACAAATCTACATCATTTCAGTCTATCGGCGGTGTTGTTCTCTCTGGCAAACTGCCACGCTGCTTCCCGCCGTTCCTCGCTGTATGGGGTGGTCAGACAAAAGAAGAACCGCAAGCTTGATACGCTTTGTATCAAAATTGCGGTTCTTCTTTGGCGGAGACGATGGGATTCGACCTGCCCTGCGGGGCAGACTGCCTCGCCTTGAAACGTGCCCCCCGGCACGTTTCCAAGTGCCCTCGGGTTCGAATCCCTTGGAGCTTTCATCCAAAAGCACAGGGGGCCGCCCTACGGGTTTACATGCTATTCAATATCATAGCTACCGCAGTTCCCAGTTTTTTACCGCACACCGAATCAAAGCCCAACGCAGTGGCTTTGATTCGGATAAGGAGGAGCAGCGGAATGAGCGCACTCTGACTTTTTTGCCGCAGGCATAAAAAGTCGGAGCAAGCGATATGCAGCTTGCTCCGACGCCGTGGCGGAGCAGCAGGGATTTGAACCCTGGCGGTGCTGTTAACACCCTACGAGATTTCGAGTCACGCCTCTTCGACCACTTGAGTACTGCTCCATATTTGCCCTGTCATTATACCTAAAAGCCGGGGAAAAATCAAGATAGATAAGCTTGAGAATTCATATATAATTCGTAATTAAATTTATATAAAACTCTTGACAAATTATTTGCGTGGTGATATAGTATCCACAGTAAAAAAACTAGGATGGTGAGCTATGAAAAAGACATTATACAGCCTGGTGCTAAACGATGAAGTAGTGCGGGAAGTGGACGCCCTGGCCCACAGGATGGGCACCAACCGCTCCAATCTTATAAATCAGATCCTGGCGGAGTATGTGAATTACACCACCCCCGAGCAGCGGATAAATCAGGTCCTCTCCACCATTGAGGAGCTGATGGCCCCCTCCCGGGACCTGGTGCCCTTCTTCTCCCCCAATTCCTATACCATGTCCCTGAAGAGCTCCCTGGAGTACAAATACCGGCCCACGGTGAAATACGAGGTGGAGCTGTACCGGGGCGTGGGAGACAGCATTGGGGAGCTGACGGTGCTCTTCCGCACCCAGTCCATGGCCCTGATACAGAGCATGACAGAGTTCTTCCGCCTGTGGAAGCAGGTGGAGGACGCCCATCTGAAGCCCCTCACCGGCCAGAGCATAGACTATGCCCTGTACGAGGGCAAGTTCGTTCGGAGCATTGCGGTGCCCGGTAAGGACTGCACGGCTCAGGAGCTGGCCACGGCTCTGTCCAATTATATCACTCTATTTGACAAACTGCTCAAAGGCTATCTGGCCGACAGATACAGTCCCCACGATATAGAGGGGGCCTACTGTTCCTATCTCAATAACGCCTCCATATATGTCTGAGGCGGGAAAGGACAACTATGAACGCTGAAAAATACACCCAAAAGACCCTGGAGGCCATCCAGACCGCCCAGTCCATGGCCCAGGAGAACCATAACAATTACCTCATGCCGGAGCATCTGCTCTACGCCCTGGTGGACCAGGACGGCGGCCTCATCCCCTCCCTGCTCTCCCGCATGGGTGTGGACTGCAATACCCTGCTCTCGGAGCTGGACACTGCAATTTCCGCCCTGCCCAAGGTGGGCGGGGATGCCCAGGTCTATCTGTCCCAGGAGGCGGGCCGGGTGATGAGCGCCGCCGAGAAGGCGGCCAAGTCCATGGGGGATGAATATCTATCCGTGGAGCATGTGATGATAGGTATTTTTGCCGCAGCTACCCCTGCCATAAAGCGCATCTTTGCCGACCACGGCATCAGCAAATCCGCCTTTACCGCAGAGCTGAGCAAGGTGAAGACCTCCCCCGTCACCGGAGACAACCCGGAGGACACCTATGACGCCCTGTCCAAGTACGGCACCGATCTGGTGAAGCGGGCCAGAGAGAACGAGCTGGACCCGGTCATCGGCCGTGACACGGAGATAAGGAACGTCATCCGCATCCTCTCCCGCAAGACCAAGAACAACCCCGTGCTCATAGGCGAGCCCGGCGTGGGCAAGACCGCCATCGCCGAGGGTCTGGCCCAGCGGATAGTCCGGGGGGACGTGCCCGAGGGCCTGAAAGACAAGACCATCTTCTCCCTGGATATGGGCGCCCTTATCGCCGGCGCCAAGTACCGGGGTGAATTTGAGGAGCGGCTGAAGGCCGTGCTGGAGGAGATACGCAAGTCCGAGGGGGGCATCATCCTCTTTATCGACGAGCTGCACACAATAGTGGGCGCCGGCAAGACCGAGGGCAGCATGGACGCAGGCAACCTCTTAAAGCCCATGCTGGCCCGGGGCGAGCTGCACTGCATAGGCGCCACCACCCTGGACGAGTACCGCAAGTACATTGAAAAGGACGCCGCCCTGGAGCGCCGCTTCCAGCCGGTGCAGGTGGACGAACCCACGGTGGAGGACACCATATCCATCCTCCGTGGCCTGAAGGAGCGCTACGAGGTATACCACGGCGTGCGCATCCACGACAACGCCCTGGTGGCTGCCGCCACTCTCTCCAACCGCTACATCTCCGACCGTTTCCTCCCGGACAAGGCCATAGACCTGGTGGACGAGGCCTGCGCCCTTATCCGCACCGAGATAGACTCCATGCCCGCAGAGCTGGACGACATGCGCCGGCGTATCATGCAGCTGGAGATCGAGGAGATGGCCCTGAAGAAAGAGGACGACAAGCTGAGCCAGGACCGCCTCTCCAAGCTGCGGGAGGACCTGGCCAACATGAAGGACAGCTTCAACGCCATGAAGTCCCGCTGGGAGGAGGAGAAGAACAGCGTGGACGAGGTGAAGCGTCTTAAAGCCGAGATAGAGAAGATGCACTCGGAGATCGAAAACGCCCAGCTGCGCTATGAATATGAGAAGGCGGCCAAGCTGAAATACTCCGACCTGCCCGCCCTGGAACAGAAGCTCCGGGAGGCCGAGCGCCTCTCCGAGGAGCGGAAGGCCAACACCATGGTCCACGACACCGTCACCGAGGAGGAGATCTCCGGCATCGTGTCCAAGTGGACGGGCATCCCCGTGGCAAAGCTGATGGAGGGCGAGCGGGAGAAGATACTCCATCTGGACGACTATCTCCACAAGCGGGTCATCGGCCAGGACGAGGCGGTGCAGAAGGTCACCGAGGCCATACTCCGCTCCCGGGCCGGCATAGCCGACCCCAACCGGCCCATAGGCTCCTTCCTCTTCCTGGGCCCCACCGGCGTGGGCAATACGGAGCTTGCCAAGTCCCTGGCGGAATGCCTCTTTGACGACGAGCACAACATCGTGCGCATAGACATGACCGAGTACATGGAGAAGTTCTCCGTCTCCCGGCTCATCGGCGCGCCTCCCGGATACGTGGGCTACGACGAGGGCGGCCAGCTCACCGAGGCCGTGCGCCGCAAGCCCTACAGCGTGGTGCTCTTTGACGAAATAGAAAAGGCCCACCCGGATGTGTTCAACATCCTGCTGCAGATCCTGGATGACGGGCGCATCACCGACTCCCAGGGCCGCACCGTGGACTTCAAGAACACCATTATCATCCTCACCTCCAACCTGGGCAGCCAGTACCTGCTGGAAGGCATTGAGCCGGACGGCAGCATCTCCCAGTCCGCCCAGGAGGCGGTGATGGCGGAGCTGCGCCGCTCCTTCCGGCCGGAGTTCCTCAACCGTCTGGACGAGACAATCATGTTCCACCCCCTCACCCAGGGCGACCTCAACGGCATCATCGACATCATGGTCAGCTCTCTGCGCCAGCGCATAAGCGACCGTGGGCTGGAGCTGGTCATCACCGACCAGGCCAAGGAGCTCATCATCCAACGGGGCTACGACCCTCTGTACGGCGCCCGGCCCCTGCGCCGCTATCTGCAGAGCAGCGTGGAGACCCTTATCGCCCGGCGCATCCTGGGCGGCGACCTGTCCACCGGCTCCACCCTCACCGTGGATGTCCGGGACGGGGAGCTGGTCTGCCGGTAAAGCGGCGGAGCTGCTCCTTGCAATCTATAAAAATACCGTGAAAACTTCGAGCAGTTTTCACGGTATTTTTTCGGTTAGGTGCTAAGTATGCTCTGGCTGTTTATTGGTACAGAGACAAAAATTCCTCCAGACACAGGCCGTTTTCCATGATATATTTCGCAGCCTCCAATCCCACATAGCGGAAGTGCCAGGGCTCATATATCACGCCGGTGATGTCGCTCTTGTCCTCCGGGTAGCGGACGATGAAGCCGTATTCATGGCAGTGCTCCTTCATCCACCGGTAGGTCTCCGTGTTCTCCAAATCGTGAGTCTTGAGCTCCCGATATACGTCGGTTATGTCGCAGGCAAGGCCGGTCTGATGCTCACTGGTTCCGGGCCTGGAGACTATTTTTGCGGCGGCCTCCTCGCTGCCCTCCCGGTTCACCATGTTCCTAAACAGCCCCTGCTGCTCAGAGTATGTTCGGTATCCGGAGGAAAGATACACCGGCAGCCCCTGGTCCCTGGCTCCCTGGGCAAAGTCCTCCAGAGCCTGGGCAATGCGGGAGTCTTGCGGGCACTGGCTGTCCCCCACGTAGGCCAGCTCCGGCGGGGCATAGTCCTCCGGCAGGGGATTGTCTGCGTTCACAAGCATCAGCTCCCAGCTATCCGGGTCCACCTGGGGCAGCAAGGGCTCCGTGGCCTCAGGGCTGCTCTCCGGAGGTTCCGGCTCCGGACTGTCGCCGGGCGGCGGAGTCTCCGTGCTCTGCTCCTGTTTCGTCTGCACAGCCGCTTCCAGCTCCCTGTCAAAGCTCTCGGAAGTGTATGACCAGGGTGAGACCGCCAATACGAATATGAGCCCGGTGGCCAGCAGCAACAGCATTTTTATCAGTATCTTCCCCACTTTTATATTCCCCCATATGGTCTTTATTCCGCAGTCTGTTCTCTGTCTTTTTTCTCTTGCCTTTTTTCGCCTTTGGCGTAAAATATAGGCATATCGAATCAGGAGCGCGCTATGGAAAATAGATCTCCCCGCCTCCACGGCATCGACGCCCTCCGGGGCCTCACGGTGCTGAGCATGGTGGCCTATCATTTCATGTACGATGTAAAGGTGGTCTACGCCCTGGACCCGGACTGGTACCGCATACCCGCCGTCCACGTATGGCAGCAGAGCATCTGCTGGAGCTTCATCCTCATCTCCGGCTTCGTCTGGAGCTGGGGGCAGAAGAAGAACCTGCGCCGGGGCATAGTCATAAACCTCTGGGGCCTAGTGATAACTGCGGTGACCCTCATTGCCCTGCCCTCGGAGGCCATCTGGTTCGGGGTGCTGAATTTCATCGGCTGCGCCGTGCTGCTGCTCATACCACTGCACCCCCTGCTGAAAAAGCTGAATCCCTGGCTGGGCCTCTGCCTCAGCTTTTTGCTCTTCCTGCTTTTCTTCAAGGTGAACAGCGGATATCTGGGTCTGGGTGAGCTGTTCTCGCTGAAGCTGCCGGAGAGCCTCTACACCACCAGGCTGCTGACGCCCCTGGGCTTTCCCTACAGCGGCTTTCGCTCCAGCGACTATTTCCCCATGCTGCCCTGGTTTTTCCTCTATCTCTCCGGCTACTTCCTCCAGGGCGTCTTTGCCGCCCATCCGGCCTGGCAGCGGCCTCTCCGCCCCAGGATACCCGTCCTCAGCGCCATCGGCCGCAAGGCCCTTTTGATATACCTGCTCCACCAGCCTTTGTGCATGCTGGTGTGTATCGTGATTTTTGAGCTTATATAAAACTGACGAGGCCGCCGGGCTTTCTGTTCCCGGCGGCCTTGCCTTTTTGTAAAGCGGACTCGTTTCGGTCCCACTTCAACATGCCCTGCCCCTAAAATCAATACATACAGAACCAATCTTGGTCCATTTTTAGAGGGCAGTTATGGCTGAGCAGAAGATAAAGCAGGATGAGATACGTATAGGGGAAAACATCCGCCAAGTGCGCCGGGAGAAGGGCCTCGGTCAAACCGAGCTTGTACGCCTTTTACAGCTGCGGGGAATCCCCATCACCAGAGAGAGCCTCGTGAAGATCGAACGGGGCATCCAGCACATTCAGGCCAGTCAGCTCCGGGCGCTCAAGGAGGAGCTGGGCTGCTCTTATGAGCAGCTTTTCAAATGAGTCCATATGAAAAATCGCAGCCGCTTTTTCAGCGGCTGCGATTTTTCATGTTTTTTTGGATTTTCAGATGCTGTACCAGCGGATCTCGTTGGCCTCCAGGTGCAGGGGGAAGCTGCCGCCGTCGGTATAGACGGTGGTGTCCTGGGGCTCGTAGGTGTTGTTCACCACGCAGTACTTGCCGTTTTTCACGAAGGCGTGGACCTCCACATTGTAGTTGGTGGAGAACCACTTGTGCAGCAGCTCCTCCCCGTGGGCGCTCCACAGTATGGCCCGGTAGAGTATGCGGCTGTTTTCAAAGCTGTAGGGCAGGCCGGAGATGTACACGCTGCGGCCGGAGCCGAAGGAGTTGGCGGCCATCTGCACTTCCTTCTCCCGCTGCACCAGGATATCGGTGCCTTCCAGGGCGTAGATGTTCTTCTTGCCCTCGCCGAAGTCCACCTCTCCCTTGCAGTCGGAGAGGATGAAGTGCTCGGGGTGCTCCTCCCAGTTGTACTTGTCGTAGCCCAGGGTGAAGCCGGTCTCCTTCTCCACGCCCAGCACCTTTGCCAGCTGGAGATAGCGGCCCTGGTACTGGTGGCCGGAGGGCTCGCCCACGCCGATGAAGCCGCCGCCCCGGTGGACGAAGGCCTTCACCGCCGAGGACACTGCCGCGTCCTCCCACTCGGCGCCGCCGCTGTGGGCGGTGTCCCCGTCGCCCACGTTGATGAGCACGTCGATGCTCTCCAGCAGCTTGGGGTCCTTGCGGATATCGTCAAAGGAGATGAACTTCACGTCGAATGGGGCGCCGGACAGGGCCTCGATGACCCCGGCGTAGGAGTAGTTCTGCTTCTGATACAGGGCATGGTGCACCATGTGGCAGCCCCAGGAGCGGGCCTTGCCCCAGCTGTTGAGCACCGCCACGGTCTTGATGCAGTAGGGCGTGGTGCCTTTGATGTTCTCATAGAGCTCTCTGAACTCGTTGCACACGCTCTCCACATAGTCGATAAACTCCGGGAACTGGACGGCCAGCTTCAGGTAGCCGCCGTAGCCTATGCGGTCTATGGGCTTGCGGAGGATGGCCCGGCGGGCGGTGACCCAGTTCTCCTTGGCCTCCTTCACCGGGTCCCCGCCCTCATGGAAGGTGTCCGGGAAGAAGTAGGGCAGGAAGCGGCCCTCGGTGTACTTCACGCCGGGGATGTCGGAGATAAGGCGCAGGGTGGAGCCGTTGCCCACGGAGCCCACCACGGCGTCCAGGCCCACGGACTTGAACTCCTCCATGAAGGGCTCCATGCCTATCCAGTGGTCCCCCAGGAACATCATGGCCTCCCGGCCCAGCTCATGGGTGATGTCCACCATCTCCTTGGCCAGCTTTGCCACCTCCCGGCGCTGGAAGGCCTGGAAGTCCTTGAACTCCTTGCTGGGTATGCGGTACTGGTTGTTGTAATAGCCCTGGTCCACGATGTACTCGGGGCGGAATTTATAGCCCACTTCCTTTTCAAACTGCTCCAGGATATAGGGGGAGACAGAGGCGGAGTAGCCGTACCAGTCCACATACTTCTCCCGGCGCAGCTCGTCGAACACCAGGGTGAACTGGTGGAAGAAGGTGGTGTAGCGGATGACGTTCACATAGGGGTGCTCGTCTATGAAGCGGCGCAGGCGCTCCATGGTATATTTATGGGTCTTGGGCTGGCGCACATCAAAGGTTATCTGCCGCTCGAAGTTCTGCCAGTTGTTGGTGACGGCGTTGTACATGTGCACCGGGTCCCAGATGAGGTAGGCCAGGAAAGCCACGGTGTAGTCGTGGAAGGGCTTGGGCTGGGGGATCACCACGCAGCCGCTGTTTTCCTCGTAGCTCCAGCAGTCCGTGGGGACCACGCTGCCCTCGGTCCTGTCCATGACCTCCCACCAGCGCTTGATATCGTCCCTGGTGTTCACCTGCATCAGGTCGGGGCTGACGCCCTTCATCAGGGCTATCCTCAGCTCCCCGCCGGAGGCGGTGTTGAAGCCGGTCATTATATAGCACTGCTGTACCTCGTCGGGGTTGGCCTTGGCCCAGGCGTTGTCCTTGCGGGTGGTGTAGTAGGTGGAGTAGATCTTGGCGTCCTGCTGCTGCAGCTCCTTGGGGAAGTCGGTGCCGTCACAGTCCCGGATGGCGTCGGCACCCCAGCGCTTCAATATCTCCAGGGTCTCCGGCACCACGTCCAGGTCGGTGGGGATGGTCACACGGCCTGTGCTTTTTCTTTCGCTCATATTCTTACTCCTTTTTCGAGTCAATCTTCAAAGGGCGCATTGTAGATGAATATGGCCGCCAGCAGCACGATGACTCCCAGCACCATTATACCCAGGCCGGCAAGCTCCCCGGTCATCTTCCAGCCGGCTATCACCAGCACCAGGCCCAGCACAAAGAAAAGGGCTATCAGGGACAGGCGCAGAGCCACATGTTCTTTCCAGAATTTCTGCATTGTTTCACCTTAACCTTTCAGGCCGCCCACGGTCATGCCCTGGGTCAGCTTCTTCTGGACGCAGATGTACAGTATCAGGGTGGGCAGCATCACCATCACCAGGCCTGCGTACATCATGCCGTACTGGGCGGCGGACTGCTGGGCCTGCATCAGGTTCAGAAGTCCCACCGGCAGGGTACGGGAGGCCTGAGCGGAGCTCATGAGGGTCATGGATATGATGTACTCATTCCAGAAGGAGAGGAAGTTGAAGAGTATGATGGTGATGACGGAGGGCTTTGCCATGGGGAAGATGATGCTGGTCATGGCCTTGCCATAGCCTGCGCCGTCTATGTAGGCGGCCTCCTCGAAGTCGTGGGGCAGGGTGGCAAAGTAGCCGCTGAGCAGGTAAATGGTGAAGGGCAGGGCCGTGGCCGCATACACTATGGCCAGGACCACCAGGTTGTTGAGCAGGAAGCCGGAGCCCAGCACCTTTTTCAGCCAGGTGTCCCCGTCACGGAGCATGAGGAAGATGGGGACCACGATGTAGTTGACGTTTATGAACAGGCCGGCCATGAAGGCGGTGTTCAGGAATTTGCTGCCCCTGAACTTGAAGCGGGACAGGCAGTAGGCTGCGGGCAGGGCCACCACCAGGAGTATGGCCAGGGCCAGGGCCGTGACCACCACGGAGTTTATCATGTACTCGCCCATCTTGGCGGCGTTCCAGGCCTCAACAAAGTTCTGCCAATGTATGCCCTTGGGCAGGGCCCAGGGGTTGCCGTAAAATTCGCTGTTTTCCTTTATGGAGGCCAGGAACACCCAGGCCACCGGCACGATAATGCAGACGGCCAGCATTATCAGCACGAAGTATATGAACACCTTGTACAGGCGCTCTGCGGATTGGTTCTTTCCCATATTTCCGGCACCTCCTCAGTATTCCAGGGGCGTACGCTTGGTAGCCCGGTTCACAAGGGCGGACAGGGCAAAGGAGAACAGGAAGATGACC
This sequence comes from Candidatus Limivicinus sp., assembly GCA_048417135.1. Taxonomy (GTDB): domain Bacteria; phylum Bacillota; class Clostridia; order Oscillospirales; family Oscillospiraceae; genus Limivicinus. The sequence continues at coordinate 45,834 of DBFSDV010000104.1, forward strand.
ACGCCGGCGGCCATGGAATAGCCGTAGAGGCCGGCGTCCTTCTGGTTATACATGAAGCTCAAGGCCACTTCCGAGGCGCCTCCCGGCCCGCCGGAGGTCATTGCCTTCACAAACAGGAAGGCCATGTTGATGTTGGAGATTATGAAGAAGGTGAGGGTGGTGCGGATATTGGTCCAGATGAGGGGAATGGTTATCTGGAAGAACTGGGTGATGCGGCCGGCCCCGTCCAGGCTGGCGCTCTCATAGAGGCTGAGAGACACGGCGGACATGGAGGCCATGTACATGACCATGTAATAGCCTATGGCCTGCCAGACCATGGCTATGATGATACTGACCATGACCAGCTTTGCGTCCTTCCACAGCACCTGCACCGTGTCCCCGGCAAAGAAGGACAGCAGGGTGTTGAGCATACCGTTTTCCGGCTTGTAGATGGCGGAGAATATACCGGAGATGACAACTATGGACAGGATGTTGGGTATATAGAATATGACCCGGAAGAAATCCTGGCCCTTTATCTTTTCCCTGGTGAGTATGGCGGCAAAGGTCAGGGCAAAGAAGAAGGTGATCATGGTGACCACCACGATCAGAAGTATGGTGTTCTGCATGGAGCGGATGAACTTGGCATCCTGGAACAGCACTTCAAAGTTGCTCAGGCCCACAAAGGTCTCCGTAGGCGAATAGGCGCCCCTCTCAAAAAGGGACATGCGGAAGACGTTCAGGGTGGGGATGATCATGAAGACTGTAAACAAAATCACGGCCGGCGCCACGCACAGGGCGATGAAGCGGCTGCGGCCCTTGCTCTTCAGCATATTACAGCTCCTTTCCTTTTTCTTACAAATGCAGACGTTATAGAAGGCGGCGGGCAGTAAACTGCTCGCCGCCCTCTACGCTCGGTCTGTATTATTCTCTTTTCTCTCAGCTCTGGATATTGGCCAGCATCTGGGCGGATGCGGTCTTGATGTTCTCAATCCACTGCTCCTCGGTGATCTCGCCGTTGACCAGGGAGTTCACGGGATCCATGAACACCTCGCGGACGGTGCCAAGACCGGCCACTGCGGTGTAGGAGGCGAAGTTGCCCATGGCGGCCTTTGCGCCGTCATCGTAGATGGAGTAGAACATCTGGTTGTCGCCCTCCAGGGTGTCGGCTATGCCAAGCACGGGCTGGATTGCGCCGGCCTCGGCAAAGATCTGGCAGGCGGTGTCGGAGTACAGGAAGGCGATGAACTGCTTGGCAGCGTCAATGTTCTCGGCGCCGGCAGGGATCCAGGCCTGCTCGAACCAGGTGTAGGAGTAGCGGTCGCCGCCCTCGGTGGCTGCGGGCAGAGCGGTCATGCCCCACTTGAAGCCGTCAGCCCTGGGGGCCTCGGCCATCTCGCCCACTATCCAGGTGCCGTTGGGCATGAACAGGGCCTTGTTGTCCAGCACCAGCTGCTGGTTCTGGGTGAAGTCCTGGTCATTGGCCTGGGCGGGGGTGATGGGGTTGGTGTAGGTGGCCAGCTTTGCGATTATGTCAAAGCACTCCTGGGCCTCGGCGGTGTCCCAGATACCCTCTTCGTAGTGGGTAGCGGCGTCAAAGAACTCGGGGCCGCCCACGGTGTACATCAGGGCGTACATGAAAGCGTCAAAGTAACCGGTGGTGGGGTAGGTGAAGAGGTAGATGCCCTCTTCCAAGGCGGTGTCGCCCAGCTCCCACATCTCATCCCAGGTGGTGGGGACTTCCCAGCCCTTTTCCTCAAAGAGGCCGGCATTGTAGAACAGGCCGCAGGGAGAGTAGAACATGGGGGCCAGGTAGGTCTTGCCGTCGCCATAGGGGTTGGTGAGGGAGGTCTCGGTGAAGCCGCCGGCGATCTTGTCGCTCACCAGGGCGTCCTCGCCGGGAACGGTCATGGACAGAACGTCGGTGATGTCGGCGATGTTGTGGTCCTTGATGAACTGCTCGGTGAGGCCGGCTTCACGGCCGGTGGCCAGGTGGATGACATCGGGGAACTCGCCGCCCTGCATGGCAGGACCGATGACGTCCTCAAGGTTCTTGTCGGTGGTCAGGTTCACCTTGATGCCGGTCTCGGCGGTGAAAGCCTCAGCCACCTTCTGCCACATCTCGGAGCCGTAAGCGGTCTCGATGGCGGCCACGCTGATCTCAGCGGCGGGAGCCTCTGCTGCGGTGTCGCCGGAATCGGCGGCCGGTGCCTCGGCTGCAGTGTCACTGCTGCTGCCGCAGCCTGCCAGCATTCCGATAGAGAGCACCAGTACCAGAAGCAGAGCTATGGTCTTCTTCATTTTGTTTTTCCTCCTAAATATTTTACTTGGGGCTTACTGATGCTTTAAGTATACATTTTCACAGAAAAACAACAACTCGATTTTTGTGGATAATTTTAGATATATTGCTTTAACCTCAATTTTCAGCGAAACGTAAAAAAATGCGCCTTGCTT
>DBFSDV010000105.1:0-17934 GCA_048417135.1 Candidatus Limivicinus sp.
GTCTGTAGGAGTGTAGACGCTGGGCCATGGCCTGTCAAGCTCCTTTACGCCGTATTTTCAGCGTTCCGGCCCTGCCGGGGCGTGCCGCCGGTCAGGGCTTGGGAAGCTAACACCATATATTGAATATGATAGCACGCAAGAGCCCCGCTGTCAAACAGGATATTGGCCCGGATTTTCCTTTCCGCCCCGCCGCCCCAGGGCGAAAGGGCCAAGGGAAAGCCCGGCAGAGGGCGGCCCTGCCGGGCTTGGGAGCGGCCTGCGTCGGGCTATTTTTTATAGCCCGTTGCAAAGTCCACGATGTTTTCCAGTTTCCCCCCGCTCAGGTAGGCGCTAAGGTTTTCGGCGCAGATGTCCGCTATCCTGTCCACGGTCTCCGGCAGGTGATGGCTCCCGGAGACATGGGGCGTTATCATCAGGTTCTCCAGAGTCCACAGGGGGCTGTCCTCCGGCAGGGGCTCCGTCTCCGCCACGTCTATCCCGGCGGCATATATCATCCCCTGGGAGAGGGCCGTGTACAGTGTCTCTGCAGACACGGCGTTGCCCCGCCCGCAGTTTATGAATATGGCGCTGTCCTTCATCCGCCGGAAGCTGTCCTCGGTGTATATATAACGGGTCGCAGCGGTGTTGGGCAGCACGGACATTATTACATCCGCCCTGGGCAGCAGCTCATCCAGCTCCTCCGTAAGTCTCAGCTCGTCGGCATAGTCCGGGCAGGGACCGGGTCTGCGCTTGACGCCTATCACATAGGCGCCCATGGCTTTCACCAGCCGGGCATAGTATCCGCCTATGTCCCCCAGGCCCACCACAGCCACGGCAGCCCCCCTCAGGGAGCTGACGGTGCCCCGGTCCCTCCAGCGGACCGCCCGCTGCTCGTCCCGGTACAGATGCAGCTTCTTTTGCAGCATCAGGGTAAGGGCAAAGGCGTGCTCCGCCACAGCCTGGCTGTAGGCTCCGGTGGCGTTGGTGAGCAGAGTCTTCCCGCTGAGCACCCCGGGGACGATGTAGGCGTCAGCTCCCGCCGACTCCAGCTGCAAAAGCTCCAGGTTTTCCGAGGCCTTTATCATCTCCGCCCTGGGCAGGCCGATTATAACGTTTGCACTCTGTATCTCCTCTTCCGATACCAGCTCCGGGCGGCTGAAGCTCAGCTCGGCCCCGGCTCCGGCCCTCTCCAGCTTCTCCCGCTGGGCGGCGTTCAGCTCCATGAGTATGAGTACCTTTTTCATCTTATCTCCCCCTGCGGCGGCCCGGCCGCCTTTTTCCTCCATTATAGCCCCTCCGCCCCCCGCCGTCCAGGTGTTATTTTTCTCCCGGCCCGGGGAAAAAGCAAGGCCCGGACGCCACAGCGTCCGGGCTTAAACTTATCTAATTAAATTATTTTGCAGCCTTGGCCATGTCGCACAGGGCGGTGAAGGCGGCGGGGTCATGGATAGCCATCTCGGAGAGCATCTTCCGGTTCATGTCGATACCGGAGAGCTTCAGGCCGTGCATGAAGGTGGAGTAATTCATGCCGTTCATCTTGCAGCCTGCGCTGATACGGGTGATCCACAGCTTGCGGAAGTCACGCTTCTTCTGCTTGCGGCCCACGTAAGCGTAGCGGCCGGACTTCATCAGCTGCTCGTTGGCCATCTTATAGTGACGGGACTTGTTGCCCCAATATCCCTTAGCAAGGCCCAGAACTTTGCTTCTGTGCTTGCGGGTCATCATTGCGCCTTTAACTCTTGCCATTTGATTATCCTCCTATATAGCGTCTGCCCTTATTTATAAGGGATCATTTTCTTGATGGTTGCCTCGTTGGTCACATCGGCATAAGCCTCGGAACGCAGACGGCGGCAGCGCTTGGTGTCCTTCTTGGTGAGGATATGGCTCTTAAAAGCGTGTGCGCGCTTTACCTTGCCGGACTTGGTGAGGCTGAATCTCTTTTTGGCACCGCTATGGGTTTTCAGTTTGGGCATGATAATTTCTCCTTCCGTATCTCCTTGGCAGGCAGGGTTCTGCCTGTTGCTGGCATTTATTCGTCCTTAGGCTCCTGGGTCCTGGGGGCCTTGGGCTTGGCCGGCTTCTTGGCCGGGGTCTGGGGTTTGGGAGAGAGGAACATGGACATGTTCCGCCCCTCCAGTTTGGGGTTCTTGTCCAAAGTGGCGATGTCCGCACATTTGGCGGCAAAGTCCTTCAGCAGCTGCTCGCCTATCTCGGTGTGAGCCATCTCCCTGCCTCTGAAGCGCACGGAGACCTTGACCCTGTCGCCGTCACTCAGGAACTTTTGGCCGTTTTTCAGCTTGGTGTTAAAGTCGTTCTCGCCGATACCCGGAGACATCCGGATCTCCTTGATCTCGATTACCCGCTGATTCTTCTTTGCTTCCTTTTCCTTCTTGGTCTGCTCGAAGCGGAACTTGCCGTAGTCCATGACCTTGCAGACGGGGGGATTGGAGCCGGGAGCTATCTTGACCAGGTCCATCTCCCGCTCTGCGGCTATCTTCAGCGCCTCCTGAGCGGACATGATGCCCAGCTGCTCGCCCTGATCTCCTATCAGGCGGACTTCCTTGTCAAGTATCTCCTCGTTGATTTGATGAACAGCGTTTGCTATTGTTAACACCTCCGAAAATAAAAAGTGCGGATGATGACATCCGCACATAAAGACAGCTTGGAACCCCCAAGGGGACTGCGTCTTATTGACCTCCGGGGCCTTTTGCCCTGAGGTGAGGACGGCGGATGCCGGGCCTTCTTTGTTTTAGCCGGGTAATTGTACCACTTTATGTCATGTTTGTCAATCTTTTTCCACGGCTTTTTTCCAATTTTTATTCTATGCTCCCGCCCGTATTTTAATGCCTGCCCGGGCAAAAGCTAGTTTTGGGAGTTGAGGAAATTGGAATATATTTTTGTCTATCTCACCGGGGCCTTTTTATACGGCGCGCTGGAGCTCTGCTGGCGGGGCTGGACCCACTGGACCATGCTCCTTTGCGGCGGCTTCTGCTTTTGCCTGATGTACGTCATTGCCCCGGCGGCCCTGCCGTTGTGGCGCAAATGCGTCCTCAGCGCCGCCGCCATAACTACCGTGGAATTTTATACCGGCTGTCTGGTGAACCTGAGGCTGGGCTGGCAGGTCTGGGACTATTCCGCCCTGCCCTTCAACCTGCTGGGGCAGGTCTGTCCCCAATTTCTGCTGCTGTGGCTGGCCCTGTCCCTGCCGGGGCTGGGGCTGTGTTCCGCCCTGCGCCGGCTGCTGCAAAAGCTGCTCTAGCCCCGGCGGCGCGGCTCAGTAGCTCTCGTCGGGAGCGCCCTCCTGGTTTTCCAGCTCCATGGCCAGCTTCACAATGCGGCTGGTGCCCAGGCGCTCCGCCCCCAGCTCTATGAAGTCCATGGCGTCCTGGAGGCTGGATATGCCCCCGGCGGCCTTCACCTTTACCGACGTCGGGCAGTGCTCCCTCAGGAGCTTCACGTCCTCCCGGGTGGCGCCCCCCCTGCTGAAGCCGGTGGAGGTCTTTATAAAGTCCGCCCCGCAGTCGGAGACTATATGGCACATGTGCACCTTCTCCTCCTCAGTGAGCAGGCAGCACTCGATGATGACTTTCAGTATCTTGCCCCGGGTGGCCTCCCGCACGGCGCGCACGTCGTTGGCCACATCCACCCAGCAGCCGTCCTTCACCATGGAGACGTTGATGACCATGTCTATCTCGTCGGCGCCGTTGGCTATGGCGTCGGCGGCCTCAAAGGCCTTGGCGGCGGAGGTCATATAGCCGTTGGGAAAGCCGATGACGGTGCATATCTTCAGCCTGTCCCCCACATAGCGCTTTGCTCCCGGCACATGGCAGGGGGGTATGCACACGCTGGCGCAGTTATATTTGATAGCTTGGTCGCAGAGCTTTTTTATCTCCTCGCTGCTGCAGTCCACCCTCAGCAGAGTGTGGTCGCATTTTTCCAGTATATCTTTTATATCCATGTCCGTTCTCCTTTTTATTTTTTTAAAGCTGGATTTATTATAACATTTTCCCTGTCATATTCAAGAGCGCCGCGGGAATATCTTCTAGTATCTCAACGAAAAGGACGGCACAGACCATGGACATGACATGCGACAACAACTACACCCGGCTCTGCGGCAGTATGGCCGGCAGCCCGGTCTATTCCCACTCCAGCCGCTCCCAGCAGTTTTACATCTTCCCCCTGGAGATAGAGCGGCTCTCCGGCAACCGGGACATCATAAACATAGTGGTGCGCCGGGAGCAGCTGGCGGAGCTGGCGGTGCAGAGCAGCGGCAAGCTGTGGGTGGAGGGGCAGCTGCGCACCTTCAACAACCGCCACGGCCAGGGGGCAAAGCTGGTGATAACGGTGCTGGCCCGGCAGCTGGGCTTCTGCGACGGGGAGGACGAGAACCTGGTGCAGCTTGCCGGCACCCTCTGCAAGCCCCCCAACCTCCGCACCACCCCCATGGGCCGGGATATCTGCGACCTTATGCTGGCGGTGAACCGCCGCTACGGCCGCTCCGACTACCTGCCCTGTATCTGCTGGGGCCTGAAAGCCCGGGAGGCGGCATTGTGGACCGTGGGCACCCAGCTGCAGCTCCAGGGCCGCATCCAGAGCCGCAACTACATAAAGCTCACCGAAGAGGGCCCGGTGGAGAAGACCGCCTTTGAAGTCTCCGTCACGGAGATAGAGCCGGTGCCCAGAGAAGAGGCGCTTATTCTATAATAGTAATCAACAATGGCACCAGTTTTGTCGAAGCCATTGACCCGGGGCTTTCTTTGTATTATGTTAACTCCGGAGGTGGTTTTCACATGGGGAGGAAAATATTGCTGCTGGCTGCCGCCCTGGCCTTTCTGTGGCTGTCCAATCTCAGGCTGTGCTGTACCGTCAGGGTGGAGGGCCGGGAGCTGGAGGGGCTCTATTCCCTCTCCGCCGCGGACCGGGGGCGCAGCGCCGCCCGGGCGGCGGCGGAGGAGATAGCCCGGGGCCCGGCCCTGCTGTCGGAGCCGGAGCTGAGTTACCGGCTGAGCCTGCGCCCGGCCGGGGGCGGCTCGGCGGAGATATGCTCGGCCATGCTGGAGAGCAGCCCGCAGGTGGAGCTGCAGCAGGCCGTGTATATAAACAGCGTGTATCTGGGCAGCGTGGAACAGCGGGAGGAGCTGCTCACGGCCCTGAGGCAGTTCATCACCGGCCAGCTGCCCAGCTGGGCGGAGCACGGCTATCTCAGTCAGGAGCTGAGCTTTAAGGAGCAGTATGGCCGCACTGGCGGCACCACGCCGGTGGAGGATATGGTGCTGCTCATCTCCGGCATGGCTCCGGTGATGTATTCCGACGGGGAGGGCTACGTTGCCAGGGCATGAAGCAAAAATGGGAAACCCGCTGCGCAGCGGGTTTCCCATTTTTGTTCAGCAATATGTCCGGCTATTTTTCCCTCACAGCCTGTATTCCATAAATATCGTGGTGTCCAGGGGGCTGTTGTTATAGCGCTCCGTCACCTGAAAGCCCATGTTCTCATACATGTGCCGGGCGCTTACAAGCTCCGGCATGGTGTCCAGCATAAGACGGCCATATCCCAGGCTGCGGGCGTCCTCAATGATGCGTTCCACCAGCTTTCTGCCCAGGTGCTGTCCCCGGAAGGCGGGGCGCACATACAGGCGCTTGAGCTCCCCGGTCTTCTCGTCCAGCTGCTTCATGCCCACGCAGCCGGCCAGCTCGCCGTCCCAATAGGCCAGATACAGCCGCCCGCCGGGCAGGCCGTACTTGTCCTCCAGATGCTCCAGCTCCTCGTCGTAGTTCTGCTCGTCCAGGGACTCCTGGAACTTGGGGTCCAGCTCCACCAGCATACGGGTGTATTCCCCGAAGAGCTCCGCCACTTTATCTTTCCGGCCGTAGGCCAGTTCCAATTCAAGGCTCATGTGTACACTCCCTCTCAAAAGCGCTCGTCCAGCTTGTAGGTGATGTCCTCCTCCAGGCTGTAGCGAAACTCCCTGCCCTGCACCAGGCGTATCATGGCCGGGATATGCTTGAAGATGACCAGTACGGCGGAGAAGATCAGCAGGCGCATGAGCAGAGCGTCGTCGATTATCAGCACCGCCACCATTATAAGGACTATGGCCTCCGCCACGGTGGCCAGGGACAGATAGCGGGTAAGGCACACCAGGCCCAGTATCACCAGGGCCGCGCCCCCGGCGGAGCTGTCCACCGCAAAGGCCGCCACCACCAGGGCTATGCTGGCGTGGCTGCCCTTAAAGCCGTAGAACACGGGATACAGCCGCCCCAGCACCAAGCAGAAGCCGGCAAAGGCCCGGCCCACCTCGGCGTGGTCCTTGATGCCCAGGAGCATGCCGCCGATGAGTATGGGTATGAGGTCCTTCAGTATCTCGGCAATGGCCAGCTTTATGAAGCCGGGCAGGCCGAAGATGCGCCGGAAGTTGGACAGCCAGCGGTTGCCGGTGCCCAGTCTCCGGAGATTGCGGCGAAAGAAGAAGTTGGAGGCGATGACCATGGTGTCCAGGCTGCCGAAGATGTAGGCCACAAAGGCGGTGGGCAGCAGCAAAAGCCAATAGACTATCATTCCTTCTCTCCCTTCTGGCGGATGACGATACGCACGGGCGTACCCTCCAGGCCGAAGACGGAGCGTATCTGGTTTTCCAGATAGCGCTGGTAGGAGAAGTGGAACAGCTCCCGGCTGTTGCAGAAGATGACGAAGTTGGGGGGCCTTATCCCCGTCTGGGTCATGTAGTATATCTTCAGGCGGCGGCCCTTGTCCGTGGGGGGCTGGACCCTGGCCTGGGCGTCCGCCAGGACATTGTTCAGCATGCCGGTGGTTATACGCATGCTGCTCTGGTCGTTGACGAAGTTTATCAGCTCGAATATCCTGTCGGTGCGCTGGCCGGTGAGGGCGGAGATGAACAGAATGGGGGCGTAGCTCATGAAGCTGAGATCCCGCATGATGTCCTTGCGCATCTTCTCCATGGTGCCGGTCTCCTTGTCCACCAGATCCCACTTGTTCACCACGATGATGCTGGCCTTCCCCGCCTCGTGGGCCAGGCCCGCTATTTTGGTGTCCTGCTCGGTGACGCCGTCCCGGGCGTCTATCATGATAAGGCAGACGTCGGCCCGCTCTATGGCCATCTGGGAGCGCATGACGGAGAACTTCTCCACCCGCTCCTCCACCTTGGACTTGCGGCGGATGCCGGCGGTATCTATGAACATATAGCGGCCGTATTTATTTTCGAACAGGGTGTCCACCGCGTCCCGGGTGGTGCCGGCGATGTTGCTGACTATCAGGCGCTTTTCCCCCAGGATATGGTTTATCAGGGAGGACTTGCCCACGTTGGGCTTGCCTATGACGGCCACCTTTATGCAGTCGCTCTCCTCCTCATCCTCCTCGGTCTCGGGGAACTGGGCCAGGCAGGCGTCCAGCAAATCGCCGGTGCCGTGGCCGTGGACGGCGGAGACGGCGATGGGGTCGCCCAGACCCAGGGAGTAGAATTCGTATATGGCCGGGTCCTCGGCCCCGGTAGAGTCGGCCTTGTTCACCGCCAGCACCACCGGCTTTCTGGAGCGCAGCAGCATGTTGGCCACGTCCTTGTCCGCGGCGGTGACGCCGGTGCGGATGTCGGTGACCAGGACTATCACGTCGGCGGTATCTATGGCTATCTGGGCCTGTTCACGCATGAACAGGAGTATCTCGCTGTCGGTGCTGGGCTCTATGCCGCCGGTGTCCACTATATCGAATTTACGGCCGCACCACTCGCATTCGGCGTAGAGCCGGTCCCGGGTGACGCCGGGGGTGTCCTCCACTATGCTGAGTCTCTGGCCCACCAGGCGGTTGAACAGCATGGACTTGCCCACGTTGGGGCGGCCCACTATGGCAACAAGAGGTCTTGACACTCTCAAACCCTCCTAATAATATTCTGTCTCAGTTCTGATTGTACCTGTAAAACTGCTCCTTATTCTCTTCCCGCACCGGCAGCCTCAGCTCCGGGAGCTGGCCGCACATGGCGTCGAAGAGGGCAAAGCCGTCCTGCTCTATGGGGTAGATGGGCACCTTCAAAGCGGCGGAGGCCTCCTCCAGCTTCACGTCGTCCAAAAAGTCCATCTCCGCCCGGCGCAGCATGTTCTGGGAGATGAGCAGCCGCTCCCCCAGCTCCCTGCCTTTCAGCTGGGCTATCAGGTCGCCCCCGGTGATAAGGCCGGTGACGTTTATGCTGTGGCCGAAAAAGTCGTTGACTATGGGGTATATCTTCCCCTTTATCTCCGGATATTTCTCCTTTGCCTTGTCCAGAAGTATCCGGAAATAGGGGGCGGCGGAGACGCCGGTGGCTATGGAGAAGGGCCGTCCGTCCGGCTCTCCCCCCAGCTTCAGGGCCGAGGAGAACTCCGTCTCCATAAGGCGCAGCATGCCCACGCCGTTTTCCAGCTGGGTGTACTCCTCGTAAAACTCGTCGGGGGGTATCTCCCGCCCGGCCTTGATGTACAGTTCGTCTCCGCACCAGAAGATGCGGCTGCCGTGGCGGCGGATACACTCTGCGCCAAAGGCGTCTATCATATCCAGAGTCTCGGCGGCGTGCTCCTTTGTAAAAGCTGTCAGTGGATAGAGCCCCTCCCGGAATTTCGTCAGGCCCACAGGGACTATGGACACGCTGTGCACCTGGGGGTACAGGCTCTCCAGGTCCCTCATGGACTGCATCAGGGCCTCCCCGTCGTTTAGGCCTGGGCAGCAGACTATCTGGCAGTTCATGGTGATGCCCGCCTTGGCAAAGCGGCCCATTATCTCCATGCACTCCCCCGCCCGGGGACTGCGCAGCAGCTTACAGCGAAGCTCCGGGTCCGTTGCATGGACGGAGATATTGATTGGGCTTATATGCAGGGCGATGATGCGCTCTATCTCCCTTTTGGATAGGTTGGTCAGGGTGATGTAATTGCCCAGCAGGAAGCTGAGGCGGGCGTCGTCGTCCTTGAAGTACATGGTGGGGCGCATGCCCTTGGGCAGCTGGTCTATAAAGCAGAAGACGCAGCGGTTGGCGCAGGAGCGGGGCTTGTCCATGAGGTAGCTCTCAAAGTCCAGCCCCAGGTCCCCGCCCTCGGGCTTTTCCACATGGAGGCTGTACTCGCTGCCGTCCGGGCGGCGCAGGCGCAGCTCCAGCCGGGTGTCGTAGGCGAAGAACTTATAGTCCAGCACGTCCAGTATTTTATTGGAATTGATGGCCAGCAGGGTGTCTCCCGGGCGGACCTTCCCCGCCAGGGGGCTGTCCCTGTCTATGGCCTTGATAGCATTGTCCATAGAGTCCCCACCTCAGGGGGCAGAAAAAAGCAAAAGGAGGAGAGGCACTGCACCTTTCCTCCTTGAGCTTGTTTTACTTCTCCTCAACATTGATGACTGCACGGCCCTTGTACTGACCGCAAGCCTTGCAAGCACGGTGAGGCATACAGAAAGCACCGCAGTTGGGGCACTTCACGACGCCGGGAGCGGTGAGCTTCCAAACGGAAGAACGTCTCTTATCACGTCTCTGCCGGGATACTTTTCCTTTTGGGACTGCCATGTTGACACCTCCTGATAACGGCTGTTTTGAGCAGCTCTAATTTTTATTTATCCAAAAGCTGCTCAAGCACAGCAAATCTTGGATCGATTTCTTTCCTGCATCCGCAGGGGCCCAGGTTAAGGTTCTTGCCGCAGGTGGAGCAGAGTCCCTTGCAGTCCTCCCGGCAGAGGAATTTCATGTCCATGTCCAGGATGAAGAGGGTGGACAGTATCTCGTCCAGATCTATCTCGTCCCCATCCAGCACAAAAAACTCAGGATGATCCTCGGCTTCTTCCTCCACTATTGTGGCCTGGAGCTGTGTGAGCTTAACACTGTCATACAGGCAGCCGCAGCGGTCGCAGACGCAGACCATTTCGGTCCTCAGCGTCCCTTCCATATGCAGCACGCCCGCCTCGTTGTACACCCGGCCTTGGGCCCGGGGCCTGCTTTTATACTCCTGCACCGAGGGGAAATCCAGGCCCTGGGTATCCAGCTCACATTGGAAAGGCAGGGACGCCCCGGGTACTTCAATTATCTCTCTCAGGTTCAGTCGCATAACAGCACCTCGCACAGTCGCCCTAGTATTATAGTTTACTTGTCAAGACTTGTCAACAACAATTTTCTATAGTATACTGCAAAAAGTCAAAAGTTTTCGGGAAGTATTTTGAAAGGCTGTTGGGAATATAATGAAAGAACTCACCGTCAGGCAGAACGACGCCGGGCAGCGGCTGGACCGCTTTGTGGGCAAGGCCGTGCCCCTGCTGCCGGAGTCGCTTTTGCAGAAATACATCCGCCTCAAGCGCATCAAGCTCAACGGCAAGGGCGCCAAGCGGGACACCCGGCTGGAGGCCGGGGACCTGCTGCAGCTGTATATAAACGACGAGTTCTTTGAAAAGCCCCGGGAGGAGAACTCCTATCTGAAGGTGGGCACTCCCCGGCTGAACATCCTCTATGAGGACGAGAACATCCTGCTGCTGGACAAAAAGCCCGGCGTCCTGTGCCACAGCGCCGGACAGTGGGATTATAACACCCTCATCGCCAATGTTCAAGCCTATATGGCCCAGAGCGGCCAGTGGAAGCCCCGGGAGGAAAACTCCTTTGCCCCGGCTCTCTGCAACCGCATCGACAGGAACACCGGGGGCATAGTCATAGCCGCCAAGAACGCCGAGGCCCTGCGCATCATGAACGACAAGATACGGGACCGGGAGATAGCCAAGTTCTATCTCTGCGCCGTCCGGGGCCGGCCCGAGCCCCCCTCCGGGGAGCTGCGGGACTATCTGTTCAAGGACGCAAAGAAAAACCAGGTCTTCGTAAAGGCCCGGCCCGAGCCGGGGGCCAAGACCGCCGTCACCAGATACCGGCTGCTGAAAAGCAGCGGCAGGCTCTCCCTGGTGGAGTGCGAGCTGCTCACCGGGCGCACCCACCAGATACGGGCCCAGATGGCCCACGCCGGCTGGCCTCTGCTGGGGGACGGCAAGTACGGCAGGGAGAGCTTCAACCGGGACTTTGAGGAGAAGGGCCAGGCCCTGTATTCCTATAAGCTGCGCTTTGACTTTCCCACAGATGCCGGCAGCCTCAACTATCTCCGGGGCCGGGTCTTTACCGTGGGGCAGGTGGACTTTGCGGAAAAGTACTTTGGAATAAAGGATTTGAATTTTTGATTTATTTTTATAAGAGGCGATTTTAAAATGATAGAGCTTTTATCCCGCATATTCATAAAGGACAGGGATAAGGTGAACGACCCGGCGGTGCGCCGTGCCTACGGCACCCTCTGCTCCGTCTACGGCATCTTCCTCAACGTGCTGCTCTTTGCGGGCAAGTATTTTGCCGGAGTCCTCTCCGGCTCCGTGGCCATAGTGGCGGACGCTTTCAACAACCTGTCCGACGCCGGCTCCTCCGTCATCAGCCTGCTGGGCTTCGCCATAGCCGGCAAGAAGCCTGACCTGGACCACCCCTTCGGCCACGGCCGGGCGGAGTATCTGGCGGGGCTGCTGCTGTCGGCCCTCATAGTGGTGATGGGCGTGGAGCTGGGCAAGAGCTCCATTGAGAAGATAATTGAGCCCCAGCCGGTGGAGGCGGGGCTGCTGCCCGCCCTCATCCTGGTGGCCTCCATTGCCGTGAAATTCTACATGAGCCGCTACAACAAGGCCGTGGGCAAAAAGATAAGCTCTCCCTCCATGGAGGCCACCGCCACCGACTCTCTCTCCGACTCCATAGCCACCACCGTGGTCCTGCTGTCCATGGGCATATCCTATTTCTTCCATGTGAACGTGGACGGCTGGGCGGGCTTGCTGGTGGCCGCCTTCATCATCTTTGCCGGCTACAATGCCATGCGGGACACCCTCTCCCCCCTGCTGGGCAAGGCCCCGGACCCGGAGCTGGTGAAGGAGATAGAGGAGACCGCCCTGGCCCACCCTGAGATAGTGGGCATCCACGACCTCATCGTCCATGACTACGGCCCCGGCCGGGGCTTCGTGTCCCTCCACGCCGAGGTCAACGGCAGCGGCGACATGTTCCGGCTCCACGACGCCGTGGACCAGGCGGAGCGGGAGATACGGGAGAAGTTCGGGATCCTTGCCACCATACACATGGACCCCATCGACTGCGACAATGAACAGCTCAACGAGCTGCGCCAGGCCGTGGCGGAAAAGCTCACGGAGATAGACCCCCGGATAAAGATACACGATTTCCGTATGGTGCCCGGCCCCACCCACACAAACCTCATCTTCGACGCCCTGGTCCCTGCCGACGTGAAGATGGGCGACGGCGAGCTCTCCAAGCGCATAGCCGCCCTGGTCCACAGCACCTGGAAAAAGTATTACGCCGTGGTGGACATTGACCGCAGCTATGTGTGAGATTATCATGCAAGCATAATCGGAGGAACGGCATGGTTATTTTTACTCCCCTGTGGGAAACGATGAAGAAAAAGGGCTTTACCACCTATACTCTGCGGGTGAAATACGGTATAAGCAGCGCAACGGTGCAGCGGCTGAAGCGGAACATGTCCGTCTCCACCAACACCCTCTCCGACCTGTGCGACATCCTGGAATGCGACCTGGACGACGTGGCCCTGTATGTCCGGGACGAGAAGGACAAGTTCATAAAAAAGACGGATTATATCAAATAACAATTCAAGGCCCGGAGCAAAAGCTCCGGGCCTCGGTCGTTCATCATGTTTAATTCAGCCCTGTTCTTTTCCCCAGTCGGGCCACTGCTTTTCAAACCAGGGATAGGTGCGGGGATAGAGCATTTGTCCAATGCAGGTGTACACGTACAGGTCGCCGTAGCGCCCCTGGAATACCAGGTCCCCCTCTCTGGCTGCCGCATTTGCCTGGAAGGCGTATTCCAGCTCATAGGGTCTGAACACGAGGATGGCCTTTTCGGCGTCGTCTGCGCTGTATATGTTCTGCAAGTTCAGGTATTCCTGCACCTTGAACATCACCTGGTCGTTCCAGCTGCCGGATATGAGCTCGCCGTCGGACCAGGCGGCGATCATGGGGGCGGCGGTGGAGTGGCTGCCGTAGACGTACTCATAGCCGTTTTCCACGGCCCACTGGCTTATCTGCCTGTAATAGTTGTCCTGATTTTCTTCAGCCTCCTGTATGGAGGGTACATAGCTGCCATAGAGGTTTCCCAGAGCCATGGCGCACAGCAGCAGCGCCAGCACATAGCCCACCGTTGGCCTCAGCTTCTCCATGACCACAGCGGCGGAGATTGCCAGCAAGGGGTAGTAGGTAAAAAGGTACACACTACGAATACTCAGGGAAGTGAAAAGAGCGGCGGCTATGACCGCTGCCATGCTTATCAGCAGCAGCCACCACAGTATTTGGAGAATCCCCAGCCTGGGAAAGTTTACCAGGCACTTCACCTGCAATACGGCTGCATAAATCAGCAGCGCCGCCTGGAACACGAACAGGAGGGTAAAGAAAGGGTGCTCAGGTCCGGTCCAGCAAAATCCGCTTACGTCCCGGCAGGCCAGGTATATATCTCCCAGTCTCTGTCCCAGGCTCTGTGGGGCTGAACCGAATATGGTATACTGGTGCACATCAAAGAGCTTTATCGCCATGAGACCCGCCAGATTGGCTGCAGCATAGGCCAGGGAGCGGAATATGGCCGCTCTGTTCTCCCGCCAGGAGAAGCGCCCCTCTCTAAGCCTGGCTGAAAGCAGGGCCAGAGCCTGGAGGGCCAGGACGGGCAGCACCATTATGCAGGTCTGTCTCAGGCTCTGCATACCTGTGGCAAAGCTCAGCAGCAGGGCCAGGGCGAGAGTTCCCCACCTGGGAGCCTGGTCTCTCAGGGAGCGCACATAGTCCCCCAGAACCACGAACAGGGTTATCACATAGCAGGCGTAATAGCTGCACAGTATGAAAAACAGCTGTCCCTGCTCCTGATTCACCAGCTTCTCCCCGAACACGCAGGACACCAGCATCAGCAGCGCAGCCCACAGGCCCAGACGTTTTTTCACAAAGGGCCTGAGCATCCACAAAAAGCTGATAACTATAAGCAGGGACATGGCCGTTGTGGCCAGAGCCATAGCAGTGTTCTGGCTTGTCCCCAGGCCATAGAACAGGGCCGAGAGCACCGGGGTGGCTACCACATAAAGCTGGTTTCCAAACACATAGCCCATGGGAAAGAGAGTCTTCTCCTCCCACATGAGCCTTGCCACCAGAGTGTCCGCATACATATCCGGCTCGCAGAAATAGGCGAAGCAGTGAAAATTTATCAGGGCAAAGACCCCAAAATAAGCCAGGGTAACCAGGATGGTCATGAGCCCAAGCACACGCTCTTTTGTTGGACTTCTGTCCGGGAAATTCATAGGCAGTCTCCTAGAAGCACATATAATTAGTTAATGTTATCCCAAATTCCCGGAAAAGTCAACCGGGCCTTCCCCCACCTTGACAGCGCCGGGGCTTTAACGTATACTTCCCTTTATAAAATATACTTTGAAACGGAGTTTAACATGCTGTCTGTAAATGATCTCTCCATGCAGTTCGGTTCCTCGGTGCTCTTTTCCCGGGTGGACCTGCAGTTCAGCCCCGGTAACTGCTACGGCATCATAGGCGCCAACGGTGCCGGAAAATCCACCTTTATAAAAATACTCTCCGGCGAGCTGGAGCCCACCTCCGGCAGCGTCACCCTGGCCCCCAAAAAGCGCATGTCGGTGCTGAAGCAGAACCAGAACATGTATGACGCTTTCCCGGTGCTGGACACCGTCATCATGGGCAACCAGCGCCTCTACGACTGCGGCAAAGAGAAGGACGCCATCTACGAAAAACCGGACTTTACCGACGAGGACGGTCTCCGGGCCGCGGAGCTGGAGGAGGAGTTTGCGGAGCTGGGCGGCTGGGAGGCCGAGAGCGAGGCCGGGCGCATACTCCAGGGCCTGGGCGTGGACGTGAGCTTCCATCAGACCCTCATGGCGGACATGGACCCGCGCCTGAAGGTGAAGGTGCTGCTGGCCCAGGCCCTCTTCGGCCACCCGGACGTGGTGCTGCTGGACGAGCCCACCAACAACCTGGACCTGGCCTCGGTGGTGTGGCTGGAGGACTTTCTCATGGACTATGAGGGCACGGTGCTGGTGGTGAGCCATGACCGCTACTTCCTCAACAATGTCTGCACCCACATCGTGGACATCGACTATGGCAAGATAAAAATGTACGTGGGCAACTACGACTTCTGGTATGAGTCCAGCCAGCTGGTGCAGAGGCTCATCAAGGACCAGAACAAGAAGGCCGAGCAGAAGATACAGGAGCTGCAGAGCTTCATTGCCCGCTTCTCCGCCAACAAGTCCAAGTCCCGCCAGGCCACCTCCCGGCGTAAGCTCCTGGAGAAGATCACCGTGGAGGAGCTGCCCGCCTCCGGCCGCCGCTACCCCTGGGTGGGCTTCAAGGCGGAGCGGGAGCCGGGCAAGGACCGGCTCTTCGTCACGGAGGTGAGCAAGACCGTGGACGGGGTGAAGCTGCTGAACAATGTGAGCTTCATTGTTGGCAAGGAGGACAAGATAGCCCTCATCGACAAAAACGAGCTGGCCGTCACCATGCTCTGCAAGATACTCATGGGCCAGGAGGAGCCGGACAGCGGCAGCGTGAAATGGGGCGCCTCCATCAGCCCCGCCTACTTCCCCAAGGACCACAACAGCTTCTTTGAAGACTGCGACTTTGACCTTATCGAGTGGATGCGACAGTTCTCCCAGGACAAGCGGGAGAGCTACCTGCGCACCTTCCTGGGCCGGATGCTCTTCTCCGGGGACGAGGTGTACAAGCCGGTGAAGGTGCTCTCCGGCGGGGAGAAGGTGCGCTGCATGCTCAGCCGCATGATGCTCTCCGGGGCCAACTTCCTGGTGCTGGACCAGCCCACCAACCACCTGGACCTGGAGAGCATAGCCGCTCTCAACAACGGCCTGGAGGCCTTCAAGTATAATGTCATCTTCTCCTGCCACGACCACCAGCTGACCCAGACCGTGGCCAACCGCATCATTGAGATAACCGAGGACGGCATCATTGACCGCCGCTGCTCTTACGACGAATACATGAACATCCTCCGCCCGGAGGACCGGGAGAGCTGAAAGCCGCCCGCTATAAAAATACCGTGTCCGCAGATCCTGCGGGCACGGTATTTTCATATATCCGGCTTATATCTCAGTCCAGCTTGAAGCTGTCCATGGCCAGCTTCAGGATGGCGGCCACGGTCTCGCCGTCCTTTTCCAGGGCGGTGGAGCTGAACACGGCCACCCGGCCCTCGTCCAGATCCTCCGCATAGTAGGTGCAGACCACGGTGCCGCTGAGCTCCTCGTCCTCATAGGCGTAGGAGTAGGACACGGTGTAGACCTCCTTGCCCTCCACTCCGGCGTCCGCCGGCTCTCCGGGGGCCGCGCTCATGGAGCCCTCCAGCTCAAGGGAGGCCCCGGCGGCGATCTCCTTCAGGTAGCTCACCGCATCGGTGTCCGTCACCAGAGACACGGAGCAGTAGGGCAGGGTGGTGTCCCCGGCGGGGTAGATCATGGCGTTGTCCGCCTGGTTGGACAGGGCGATGTATTTCTCCTCATACTGGAAGCTGAAGCCCTTGCTCATGCTGGTGAAAGTGAGCTGTCCCTCGGCGTTGGCGGTGGGCACGGGAGTGGCCGTGGGCAGCAGAGTCTCCGGGCTGGGCGTGGGGCTGGGCTGGGTCTCGCTCTGGACATCGTCCAGTACAACGTCGCCGATAGGAGTCTCCGTAGCGGCGGGGACCTCCTCCTTGCCGCAGGCCGCCAGGCTCAGCAGCATCAGCAGCGTCAGGGCCAGCAGAGCTATAGTAAGCAAAAGGCGCATATTCTTTTTCATATCATCCACCTCATCATCTGTTTCGTCTTAAAAGCCATTCCATGGCCTGGCATGTATACAGCTAAATATAATATACTAAGCGGCCTGTTTTGTCAAACTTTCACGAAGTCTGTCTGTGAAGCATATATTAAGAATTCTTAAAATACCGAAATTTTCCGAAACCGTAGTTGACATTTGTAGACTCTGATGCTATGCTGAACTCAGATGACGTGCGTAGTCTCTCAGGCCGCAGAGTGCACGGCGGCCTGGGCATGTGCATTCTGAACGGAGGAGCTCTTATGGAAAACCTGGCAGAAAGGATAAGCGACAGCGAGCTGGAGGTGATGCGGGTGCTCTGGGAAGCGGGGACGCCCCTGCCCATAAGCGATATACGCATTGCCCTGCAGCAGCGCAGGGGCTGGGAGCCCACCACGGTGAAGACCCTGGTGACCCGACTTTTGAGCAAGGAGGTCATAGCCCAGGAGAAGCGGAACGTGTTTTACTACCGTCCCCTTCTCACTCAGGAGGAATACAAGAGCTGGGCCACCAGCCGGCTCATTGACAAGCTGTACCGGGGCAGCGCCAGGAACCTGGTGGCGGCCCTGGTTCATTCCGACAGTCTCAGCCAGGAGGACATACGGGAGCTGAGGGATTTCTTCAGAATGGAGGATGAAAAATGAGCGGCTCAATGGCTCTGCTGCTGTCTCTGTCTCTGGGCGGCAGCCTGCTGGCCCTGCTGGTGCTGGGCCTGAGGCTGCTGCTGGGCCGCAGACTGCCCAGCTCCTTCTACTACTTTGCCTGGCTGCTGGTGCTGCTGCGCTTCCTGCTGCCGGTCCCCGGCCTTCTGGGTACCGGCGGAGAAACCGAGGCTGTATCTTCCCCCGTCCCATCGTCTCAGTACAGCTTCAGCGACTCCGGCTCCTCCCCCCGGGACGTGCGGGTGGGAGACCTGCCCGCCGCCGCGGGCCCCGTGTCTCACTCAGAGTCGGGAGCGGGCGGCTTCTCCCCCGCCTCCGCCGGGGACACGGAGGCGGCCCAGACCGCCGCCGCCCCGGAGGCGGAGCGGCCCTCCCTTGTCCCCTCCCTGGCCGCCGCCTGGGAGGCCGCGGCCGGCTTTCTGGCCGGGCTATTGAAAAGCCCCGGTTTCTGGC
>DBFSDV010000106.1:0-2618 GCA_048417135.1 Candidatus Limivicinus sp.
CTGTCATATACCGGCTATGTGCAGCAGGAAATAGGCGGAGGGTATGGAGAAGAGCAGGCTGTCCGCCCGGTCGAACATACCGCCGTGGCCGGGGATGAGATTGGAAAAATCCTTTATACCTATCATGCGCTTCATGAGGGACTCGGCCAGGTCGCCTATCTGGCCCATGGTGGAGGAGGCCAGGGCGGTGACTACGCACAGCCACAGGGGCATGGGGTAGGTGGACCTGAGGATATAGTACACCAGCACGCCGGCGGCCATGGAGAAGATAGCGCCGCAGATGCAGCCTTCCACGGTCTTGTTGGGGCTGACGGAGGGGGCCACCTTGTGCTTGCCGAAGAGCATGCCGCCGAAGAGGGCAAAACTGTCGCACACCCAGGTGGAGATACAGGCCAGCAACAGGGTCTGGAGCCAGATGTCGCTGACGCTGATGCTCATGATAAGGGCGAAGAGCAGGCAGGGATAGCAGAGCCCGGCCAGAGTAAAGAGAGCGCCCTTGCCGCCCACCTTCTTGTGGATGACCCCGGAGAACAGGGCCAGATAGAGGCAGAAAACAAAGACCCCCACATAGACCAGGATATCAGCTTTGAAGAAGATGCACAGGGCGTGGAGCACCAGGAAGGTGTACATCACCCAGAGGGTGCAGGCTGCGTCCAGCTTCTCCACATTCTTGCTGTACTCATAGGCGCAGAGACCTCCGGCAACGGCAAAAAATATGATGCGGCTAACCGGCGAGAGCAGCACGCAGGTGAAAGCTATCACCAGCATGACCACGGCGGAAATTACTCTCTTCTTCAAACCTTATCCCTCTTTCTCTCTGGACGAAAAATTATTAACTTTTTTTAAGATACCATAAATCGTCCTTAAACTCAATATAGGCAAAAATCTCTTTTCACATTCTTAACATATGCCCGGCCCTCCGCCGGGATGATCGCGCCTCTCGGCCGGGGAACTTCAATAGCCCGGGTCCCGGGGCCGGCTCATGCCGGCTCAAAGGACTTGCTGCGCTCCATGCCCTGGGCGTCGTACTCGATGTCCTCCATGAGGCTGGGGTCCACCCGGCTGCGCTTTTTCACTATCAGCCCCTGGCCCTGGAGATTAAAGACCCATATCTTGCTCTGGGGGAAGTCCGGGTCGGGCTTCCTGAAAACGCCGGTCTCGTTGAGACGGCAGAACTTCTCCCGCCCCTCCGGGGTATCCAGCAGATCGCCGGGGCCGCTGTAATACAGCTCGTCCTTCACAGCCTCCTTCTTGAACTGCTCCCAGTCCTTGTCCTCAACATTCATTACGTCCTTGGGCTCTATCATAGCTGTCTCCCATCCGCCCCGAGGGCAAAAGTATTATGTAAACAAGGCGGCACCGGGCCGCCGAATCTAGGGCCGCCGCGGTTTCTGCCGCCGCTCTGTGTCCATATAAATATGAGCTTAGGATACCACATTCGGGATATATTTACAAGAGGCAAAGGGAACAAAGTTTACATAACATATAAACCGTAAAAAGCAATGCAGACCGGAGCTCCGGCCTGCATTATATTGAGGGTCTTACTCGTTGATAAAGAGGATGCCCAGGCACTTGGGGCCGCAGTGGGAGGAGATGGTGCAGCCGGCGATGGCATAGTGGATTTCCTCCACGGGGATGAGCTCACGCACCAGCTGGGAGAGCTCCCGGATGACCTCCGGGTCTATCTCGCCGGAGTTGGTGATGAAGACATGGCCCGGGCGGACTTTCTTGCCTGCCAGGCGCTCTTTGATATACTGCTTGTACGCGTTTTCGATGGAGCCCCGGTACTTCTTGTAGACCCCCAGCTTGCCGTCCTTCATCTCCAGGGCGGGCTTGAGCTTGAGCAGGTTTGCCCCCAGGGAGGCCACGGCGGAGCAGCGGCCGCCTTTCCACATGAACTCCAGGGTATCCAGCACGAAGCTGGTGTCCACCTTGTCGGTGAGGGAGCGCAGATGCTCGGCTATCTCCCGGGCGCCCATACCCTTGTCCCGGCACTCGGCCCCCTCTATGGCCAGCAGGGCCAGGCCTGAGGAGAGCATGCGGGAGTCCACGGTATAGACTCCGCCCAGGTCCTCTGCGGCCAGACAGGCGTTGGAGAAGGAGCAGGAGAGCTCGGAGCTGATGTCCAGATGGACTACCTCATATCCGTCCTTGGTGAACTGGGAAAAGAAATCGTAAAACTGCTGATAGCCGGCGGCGGCGGTCTTGGGCAGGGTGCCGTCCTCCCGGTAGCGGCGGTACATGACCTCGGGGGTAAAGCCCTCCCCGTCCAGGAAGGTCTCCTCTCCCAGCTGGATAGTCAGGGGGATGGTCTTGATATTGAAACGCTCCAGCAGCTCCGGGGGCAGGTCGCAGGTACTGTCGGCGGTGATAACTACAGGTTTGGTCAAATCATTCATCTCCATTAGCAATTTTTTTCTATTCTACCATAATAGTCCCATATTTGCAACGGGTAAAAGGGGGAGACGCAGCCGAAAATGTAGGAGTACAATACATATTGGACAGTTAAATAAAAAAGGATGAAGGATAAGGCCTTATCGGTTATAGTTGGAGTTGCAGACAACAACGTAACGAAAGGGGGCCATATCCTTCATGAGTAAGAGTATAACACAGGACAT
>DBFSDV010000107.1:0-9467 GCA_048417135.1 Candidatus Limivicinus sp.
CGGTGCCGGTCTGGTTCTGGTTGTCACCGGTGCCGGTCTGGTTCTGGTTGTCACCGGTGCCGGTCTGGTTCTGGTTGTCACCGGTGCCGGTCTGGTTCTGGTTGTCACCGGTGCCGGTCTGGTTCTGGTTGTCCTCGGCGCCGGTCTGCTGGCCGTCGCCGGTGTCGGGCTGCTGGCCGTCGGTACCGGTGTCTGTGCCGGTGTCGGCTAAGGTCGTCTGCTGCGTCTGCTGAGTATCAGTCGCTCCCACGCTGCCGGCAAAGGCAGAACTGGGCATGACGCCGTTGAACAGCATGACAACGGTCAGCAGGCATACCAAAAAACGCTTCGCACTCTTCATGTGTGTTACCCCCAAATTTACCATAGTTTAAGCTTTATACGGGCCCCGCCGCCGCCGGGTTCTGCCGGGGCGGGGCGATGAATTATGTACCTCTTGCTGCGGACGCCGGGACGGGAGCCGGGTCATTCATCGTCCCTGTCCTTGTGGGAGTCCTTTTGCTTCTCTTTCTCACGCCAGCGAAAACACAGGGCCGTCACCGTCACCGCCAGGGAAAAGGACACAACCCCCACCAGAACATAGCTGCCCGCGCTCTCCTGGAGCAATATCGATGCGGACATGCCGATAACCATGCTCTGCCGGGGCTCCATCCTGTCCCCAACGATGAACAGCAGCGCCGCACAAAGCACAAGGCACAGGCCGCCAAGGGCCAAGACCCTGTTCTTTTCCCTTCTGCGGTCGCTCTCCCGCAGCCGGTTTTTTATCCTTTGTGAGCGCTGGATTGCAGTGTACATCCTACAGCCCTCCATTTTACCGGTTTTTTGTCTGTATATAATTCTCCTATATATTAAGGTACAAAATTTGTCGAAACTACGCACCATAAAAACGTAAAAATTTTAATAGTTTTTTTATGGATTATTTACAAAAATAACAAGCCCGGCGGAAAATCCGCCGGGCTATGTTTACATAATTCTGTTATCAGCCCCAGGCAAGGCTGATATTTGCAAAATCAGTTTTTTGTTTTACGGCTATTGCGGGCTTGTCCGTAACGTTTATTTCCAGCTCCTCAGCCACTCTCTCCAGATCCTCCATATCGGTGCCGGCAATCTCCTCCCCCGCTATCACCAGCAGATAGGAGTGCTCCGGGGAAAACAGCAGCAGGAAATTATTCTTCCGGTTCTTTCCCTCCCCCGGGGCCGGATTCTGCTCCACTTCCAGCCTCTGCCAGCCCAGCCAGTCATCCTGAACAAGCAGGCGGGTCTCTCCAAAGAAAAAGTAGTTCATGCCCTTCAGTTTTTCCCCGGTATACAGAGTAATGCTGCACAGTATATCCCCTTGATTTCCCTCCGTGCCGTAGATTATATTGCTGTATCCCTCCCCATCGGTATATGAGGGGTGTGTCTCTCCCGGAAGCCAGCCGGGCCTGAAATACACTTTTTTGCATTCTCCCTGTATATCAAAGCTGAGGCAGAGGCTTACCCCGTCTATGCTCAGGCTCCTTTCCTCCGTTTCCCCTCCGCAGCCGCTCACGCTCATTCTCCCCGCCAGCTTCTCCCCCTCGCCGGGTATGCGGGTGAACATGCCGCCGAGCCCTGCCGCCAAAGCCGTCAGGACAAACAGGGGCACGAGTACCGCAGCAATCAGCCCGGTGCGGGATATCTTCCGCAGCCTGTGTTTTCCAAGGCGTCTCCTGGCTTTTTCCAAAGTGTCTTCCGGGGCTCTCAGCCGGGAAAAACAACTCACATATTTGTCCCTGTCAAACATTTTCAGCACCTCCAAAGCTCTCTTTCAGCTGCGCTCTGCCCCGCCTCAGACGGGTGCGAACCGTGCTTCCCGGGATTTTCAGCAGCTTTGCCAGCTCCTCCGTGGAGTAGCCCTCATAATAGTGCAGATACATGGGCGCCCTGTATTTCTCCGGCAGGGCCATCACAGCCCTGAAAAGCTCCCGGTCCTCCTGGGGCAAGGCCGCTCTGTCCTCCAGCAGCTCCAGGCTCTCCGTCCGCCGCCAGGGCGACAGCAGCATCCGCTTGCTCTCGTTTATGGTCACCCGCACCAGCCAGCAGCGCAGATGTTCCGGGCTTTCAAAGCTCTTTTTGGTTTTGTACAGCCTTATCAGCACATTTTGGGTCACGTCCTCCGCCTCGGAAAAACTGCCCATATAATTCAGCGCCAGGCGGAATATCCCGTCCATGTGTTTCCGGGCCGCAGCTTCAAATTCCTCCTCCGTGAACATCCCCGGCTCCTCCCCTCTCTCTAATGCCTTTCACTCATAATACCCCGGAAAAGCGTCTTTTGTTTCAGCTTTGAATAAAAAAAATTCCGGCAGACCTCAGGTCCGCCGGGCTATGTTTACATAATTCTGTTATCGGTATTCCATTTTCAGCCGCCGGCCACAGGGGGCAGCAGACAGACCAGGTCCCCAGAGGAGAGCCTGGCCCCGGGCTTTGCTCTACGGTCGTTCACCGTCACCACGCAGGCGCGCAGGTCCTTCTCCTCCAGGGGGCAGTCCGGGTCCCGGGAGCGCAGCTCCGCCAGCAGCCGGGGGTACAGCTCCCGCAGCGTGGCGGCCTCCAGCTCCAGCTCCTTTATGCCGCTGTCTATCCGCAGCAGGCCGAAGAGTTTTACCTTTACCCTGGCCATCACTCTATCCCCAGGCTCTTCAGCTTGGCCGGGCCGGGCAGGCCGTCCGCCCCCCAGCCCCGGGTCCTGTAGTATATGCGCTTCATCCGCTCCAGAGGCACCTTGCTGCTGGGGTCCTTGGGGTCCTGGAGCACGTCGGTGAGGCGCTTGGGCAGTTTGTCCCGCTCCGCGGACACCCCGAAACGAGCGTTTACCGCCCGCTCCACGTTGTAGCTGCGCTCTCCTATGCGCAGGAATTTGCCTATATTCATCTTCATGCCCACGGCATATTTCAGCTCATAGGTATAGGGGATGAGGGACATGTTCATAAAGGCCATGGAGGGGAACCTGTCCAGCAGGCCCACGGCCCAGCCGCAGTGGGGTATGATGAAGTTCACAAAGCGGGACACCGGGCTGTTGGGCTTGCTGATGAGAAAGCCGGGGAACACGGCATAGGAGGTGAACAGGCAGTGGCCGCACAGGGAGATGGACTCCATAAAATCCTGCATGAACATGCACAGCTGGGCCTTGCCCTTGGGGGTCTGGGGGTCGATGCTCAGCCCCAGGCCCTCCAGCACCACCAGGTAGCCCCCGTTGAGATGGCAGCCGCCCCGGTTGGACACCGCATAGCCCAGGCCCTGGCCCACGGCCCGCCGGGGCTCGTAGGCGGACAGCTCCATGCCCTTGGACTGGATGGCAAAATCCTTGCCCCCGTACTTGCGGCTCAGGCGCTTGGAGCCCTCCGCCAGCTCGTCCCCTATGCCCCGGCGGAAGGCGATGTCCTCCAGCAATGCGGAGATGCCCTCCACCTTGCCGAACTCCAGGCCGTTAGACCACAATCCCTTCTCGTTGGCCTCCATGGCCCAGGCTATGGTCCCGGCGCAGGAGATGCTGTCCATGCCCAGCTCGTCCAGCTCGTTGTTCCAGCGGCACAC
Organism: Candidatus Limivicinus sp.; assembly: GCA_048417135.1. Lineage (GTDB taxonomy): Bacteria > Bacillota > Clostridia > Oscillospirales > Oscillospiraceae > Limivicinus. Next base: position 3,553 of record DBFSDV010000107.1, read on the forward strand.
CAGCTTCAGATTGTCGTTGAGGAGGTTGGCCCCAAAGAGGCCCAGGGTCTCCAGCTCCGGGCCCTTCACCTTCTTCCCCTCCACCTCCACGGTGCGTGAGCAGCGGATGGGACAGGACAGGCAGCCGGTATTGCCCAGGTTCTCCTCCTCCGCCAGGGCCTCGCCGCTGACCTTCTCAAACTTGCTGTAGCGGCCGGCGGAGAAGTTCCGGGTGGCCAGCTGGCCGTTCATCTCCATGGAGCTGACCAGGCCGGCGGTGCCCAGCCTTGGCAGCTGGGAGCCGGTTATGGGGTGGGCCTTCAAGGCCGCAGTCCACTTCTTGTGGTGCTCCAGGGCCTTCTCTTTGTCGTATATCTTTATCTCCCTGCTGCCGGTGGCCACCAGAGCCTTGATGTTCTTGCTGCCGAATACGGCGCCCACGCCGCCCCGGCCTCCGGCCCGCTCCCCGCTGATGACTGCGGCGTAGCGCACCATGTGCTCCCCCGCCGGGCCTATGCACAGCATGCCGCAGCGGCTCTTGGGGCCTCTCAGCTCCGTGAGCTTCTTTTTCAGGGCAGTCTGGGTCTCCCCGGTCTTCATGCCCCACAGCTCCTCCGCCGGGTGGTATTTCACTCCCTCCTCGTCTATCTCTATCCATATGGGCTTTTCGCTCTTGCCCCGGATTATCAGGGCGTCCAGCCCCGCCTTCTTCAGGTAGAAGCCAAAGTCCCCGCCGCAGTTTGAGGAGGTGGTCAGGCCCGTGAGGGGGGAGAGAGTGGAGATATCGAAGCGGTTCGAGGAGGGGGCAAAGGTGCCGGTCACCGGGCCCGTGGAGACGATTATCATATTTTCCCGGGAAAGGGGCTCCTCCCTGCCTGTGAAATTGTCGTACATTATCTTGGAGGCCACGGCCTTCCCGCCCAGGTACAGCTCCCTGTCCCTGTCCGTCCAGGGGTACTCGCTCTCGCTGCCCTCGTCCAGGTCTATCATCAGAAGCTTTCCCATATATCCGGAATAATTAGTCATTGCTTGGCCTCCCTCGCATATCTCTTTTCCAAAATTATAAAGCAAAACAAAGCCGAAGACAATAGTCACTGTCCCCGGCTTTGTATGTAAGGCCTTGTTATTCTTTTATTAATATAGTAGGGCGGAGCTTTTCAGCCTATGCCCAGCAGCCCGGCCAGGGGGAAATAGATGATGGGCAGGAGCAAGGCCGGCAGCATGTCCCCCACCTTTACGCTCTCCTGTCTCAGGCCCAGCAGGTTCACCGACATGCCCAGGAACATGGCCCCGCCCACGGCGGACATCTCCGCCACGACTTCAGTGGTCAAAATCGGCGCCACCACCGAGGCCAGCAGGGTTATGGAGCCCTGGACAATAAGCACAGGTATGCAGGCAAAAAGCGCCCCGGGGCCCAGAGCCGAGGAGAAGGCCAGGCAGCTGACAAAGTCCATGATGCTCTTGGTGAAGAGTATGGTGTAATCGTGGTTCAGCCCCGCCTGGATGGAGCCCAGGATGGTCATGGTGCCCACGCTGAAAAGTATGGTGCAGGTGACGAAGGCCTCGCCGAAGCGGCCGCTGCCGAATTTGGTGTGGGCCAGCTTGGATTTCATCCAGTCCCCGGAGGTGTTTATTGCGTCGTCCAGCTTCAGCAGCATGCCTATGAGAGTGCCCAGCACCAGGCAGACCACCACCACAAGGGTGTTCTGGGAGCCCATCACACTCTGGATTCCTATGGTAAAAGTGATAAGCCCGATGACGGTCATCAGGCCCTTGGAGTACTTCTCCCCTATCCTGTTGCCGAAGAGCACGCCGATGGTGCCCCCGGCGAGTATTGCAATTACATTTACAATGGTTGCTATCATGGATAAATAACCTCTTTATGCTGATATCAGCGGAAATTATATCACATGTTTTTCTTGTATACAAGAAAAACATTCCCTATCCCTCAAGGAAAAAGCTCCGGCAGAACAGGATATTTTCAAGCCCCGGCCAGAGCCGGGGCTTGAAGGCATTTTTTTAATAATGAATAATGTCTCAGCAGCCGGAGTTGAAGTCCTGGGCCACCTGGGCATAGAGCATGACGCTGTTTATCAGCACGGACTCATCCACATTGTACTTGCCGTGGTGCTGGGCCCAGCAGGCGCCGCAGCTCTCGTTGCGCACGCCCATGAAGGCGATGGCGCCGGGGGCCTTCTCCAGATAGAAGGCGAAGTCCTCGCCGCCGGTGATGGCGGGCTGGTGGGCTAGGCAGTCCTCGCCCATGACCTTCTTTGCAGACTCGGCGGCCATGGCGGTGAAGCCCGGCTCGTTCACGGTGGGAGCTATCAGGTGGTCGAAGATGACCTCCGCCTCCGCCCGGTAGGACGCGGCGGTCTGGGTAGCCACGCGGGTGATGGCATTGCGGAAATAGTCGGTGAGGGCGGGGTTATAGTAGCGGGTGGTGCCCTCCAGGGTGCCGTACTCGGCGATGATGTTCCAGCGGCTGCCGGACTGGAGCTTGCCCACGGAGAGGACCGCCGCATCGGAGGGGTCGATCTCACGGCTGACTATGGTCTGGAGGTTCTGGACTATGGCGCTGGATACCACAACGGCGTCGATGCACTGCTGGGGTGCGGAGCCGTGGCCGCCTCTGCCGTGGACATTGATGGTGAACATGTCGGCGGCGGCCATGCGGGGTCCCACCTCCACGGAGACCTTGCCGGCCTCCACGTCGGACCAGACATGGATACCGAAGCAGCCGTCCACGCCGTCCATGGCGCCGTCCTTTATCATGGACATGGCGCCCTGGGCCACCTCTTCCGCCGGCTGGAAGGCCAGCTTCACGGTGCCGCAGAGCTCGTCCTTGTGGTCGTTGAGCAGGCGGGCCACGGTGAGCATGGCGGCGGTATGGCAGTCATGGCCGCAGGCGTGCATCACGCCGGGGTTCTGGCTGGCGTAGTCCACGCCGGTCTCCTCCTGGACGGAGAGGGCGTCCATATCGCCTCTGAGCAATATGGTCTTGCCGGGCTTTGCGCCCTTGACGGTGGCCAGCACGCCGGTCTCCATGCCGCAGGGACGCCATTCGATACCGTACTTGTCCAGCTCGGCCTTTATGGTCTTGCTGGTCTCATATTCTTTGCCGCTCACTTCCGGGTGGGCGTGGAAATGGCGGCGCATCTGGATAAGATAGTCATTGTAGGAAGCTGCGATCTTTTTGATATCCATTATCTTGTCTCCTAGTCTGTGATAATACAACACATCCCACACCCCCATTGGAGGCGTGGGATGGAGGTTTATGTGGCTATTATAGTCTGATGCCGGGAATTATTCAAGCCCAAATTAGGCTCAGAACATCTTGGCAAAGAGACCGGCAATGAACACGGAGGTGATGGTGACGGTGGTAAAGCCGCCGACTATCATGGACGGGAACATCTTGCTCATGAGGTAGGCCTTCTCCTCCTCGTTCTCAGCCAGGGCAGTGCAGGTGGACTCGGTGATGATGGCATCGGGGGGGAAGCCGTAGAGAGCGGTCAGGCCGTTGGCAAAGGCCAGAGGGAAGCTCATCTTGAAGATCTTGGCGATGATGAAGGAGGCAACGCACATACCGGCAACACCGATGACGATGAGGATGATCATGGGTCCGATGATGGAGACCAGCATGTCGGGGGTGCAGTCCTTCAGGCCGTCAAAGATGTACATCATCAGGGCGAACATCATGATGCCGTAGGAGTTGGCCTTGTTCAGGGAACGGCGATCCAGGAAGCCGATGGTGGTGAAAATAACACCGAAGATGAGAGCCCAGATGGCGCCGCTGATGGTGCCGATGCCGGGGAACTTCACGGTGCCCATCATGTAGGCAAGCCAGGCAACGATGGCCAGACGCAGCAGCACGACCACGTCGGTATCGAACTTCTTGGGCACGGGGGGTATGAGGGTCTTGCGGTTGGCGTCGTCCCCGGCCAGGGGATTCTCAAAGCCTTCCTTGGTGTCCACAGCGCCGCTGCGGAACTCCTTGAGCAGGCGGCGTCCCTCCATCTGCAGGCAGACGGCGGTGAGGGGGTAGCCGGCAAAGCCCTGGACGCAGTACATGGTGATGGCAAAGACTGCGGCGGTCTGGAGACCGGCCTCAGCAGCGGCAGACTGCATCATGGTAGCAGCCACGATGCCGCCGGTGAGGGGAGGCAGACCTGCAATGACCAGGGTGCGGTCCATGAGCATGGGGCCGATGAGCATGGACAGGGCGCACATGCCGGCCAGGCCGACCAGACATATGACGATCGTTTTCCACTGCTCCTTCAGCTGCTTGAGGCTGATAACGGTACCCATGTGGGTTATCAGCAGGTAGATGCCTATCTGGCTGCCGAAGGGGATCAGCAAGCTGTCGGAGACCACGGTCTTGGGGATGACGGTCCAATAGCCGATCAGCATGACCACGGCTGTCACGAAGACAGAGGGGACCCATGCCTTGGTCACGGTGCTGACTACTTCGCCTATGACGAATGCAACAGCACAGATAATGAAGGCAAGCACAAAGTTGTACATTCTTTCTTCCTCCTATAAAATTGCTTTATTCACACGGCAGCCTGTGTGCCGCCGGGGGAATACGGTGATGGGGGCCTCAGCCCTCCAGGTAGTGCAGCGCCACGCTCACAAGAGTGCGTATGCCGTAGGGCATGACCTCCTCCTTCACGCAGCACTTGGCATTGTGCAGGGAATAGGTCTCCTCCCCCACATGCCCGGCAAAGAGCATGAAGTAGGCGCTGGGCACCCCCGCCATCTGGCGGAAGTAGGCAAAGTCCTCGCTGAAGCCCATGGGCCTTTCCAGCTCGATTATTGCGTCCTCCCCCAGCTCCTGCTCTATGGCTTCCCTGGCGCAGTCCACCAGCTCGCCGTCGTTATAGGCGGCGGGGTAGCCGTAATAGTGGAACACGTCAAACTGGCAGCCGGAGACGCCCTCCATGCCCTTGGCAATGGCGAACATCTGCTGGCGGATGGTCTCTCTCACTTCCTCGGTGTAGGCCCTGGAGACCCCGCCGAACTTGCACTGGCTGGGTATCACGTTGGGGGCTACGCCGGCGTTAATGTTCCCTATGGACATAACGGCGGTCTCCATGGGGTCAACCCTGCGGGCAACTATCTGCTGCATGGCCACCACCATCTGGCAGGCCGCCAGGATGGGGTCGGTGGTCTTGTGAGGCTCGGAGCCGTGGCCGCCCACGCCGTTGACCGTCACGTCATATAGGTCCACGGAGGTGGTCATGGGCCCCTTGCGCAGGCCTATCTTGCCCACGATATTGTCATCGGGCAGGACGTGCAGGGCAAAGACCGCGTCCACATGGGGGTTTTCCATCACGCCCTTCTCCACCAGCTCCTTGGCCCCGCCGGGCAGGGTGTCCTCACTGTGCTGGAAGATGAGCTTTACGGTGCCGGCAAACTCCTCCCGCAGGGCGCACAGCAGCTTGGCCGTGCCCAGCAGCATGGAGGCGTGCATGTCGTGGCCGCAGGCGTGCATCATGTTGGGCACCTCGCTGGCAAAGGGCAGTCCGGTCTCCTCCTGGACGGGGAGAGCGTCAATATCCGCCCTGAGCGCCACGCAGCGGCCCGGGCCCTTGCTCCCCTTTATCAGGGCCACCACGGCGGTGGGCACCGGGGACTCTATCTTGTCCACCCCGTACTCCGCCAGCTTCTCCCTTATAAGAGCGGAGGTGACGAACTCATTGCGCCCTATCTCGGGATGCCGGTGTATCCGGCGGCGGATGTCCACTACCTCGCCGTAGCAGGCCTCGGCCATTTCTTTAAGCTTGTCCTTATTCATAAGCTTCGCCTCTTCGGCCGCCCCGGGCGGCTCCCACCGGGAGCCGGGATGCGGCCCTGTCTTCAATCATTTTTACCCGGCACATTCACGATGTAAATTGATAGCAAAAATAACAATAAGATATTTGACACGATACCAC
>DBFSDV010000108.1:0-3049 GCA_048417135.1 Candidatus Limivicinus sp.
ACGACATGGAAGATCTCATAGAGATGCTGAACAAAGCCGGTGAACTAATGAATAATTAAGGAGAAGAGAAAATGCTGGACATCAAGTTTGTGAGAGAGAACCCTGAATTAGTCAAGGAGAACATCAAAAAGAAGTTCCAGGATGCAAAGCTGCCCCTGGTGGACGAGGTGCTGGAGCTGGACGCCAAGAACCGCTCCGCCATCACCGAGGCCAGCGATATAAGAGCCAGCCGCAACGCCCTTTCCAAGCAGATAGGCCAGCTCATGGGCCAGGCCAAGAAGGACCCCTCCAAGCTGGAGGAGGCGGAAAAGATAAAGGAGCAGGTGAAGGCCAACGCCGAGAGGCTCTCTGAGCTGGAAAAGCTGGAGGAGGAATACGCCCAGCGTATCCGCCACATCATGCTCACTATTCCCAACATCATCGACCCCTCCGTGCCCATCGGTCCCGACGACAGCGCAAACGTGGAAGTGGAGCGCTTCGGGGAGCCTGTGGTTCCGGAGTACGAGATACCCTACCACACCGACATCATGGAGAGCTTCAACGGCGTGGACATGGACTCCGCCGGCCGGGTCTCCGGCAACGGCTTCTATTACCTCATGGGGGACATCGCCCGGCTCCACTCCGCAGTGCTGGCCTACGCCCGGGACTTCATGATAAACAAAGGCTTCATCTACTGCATACCCCCCTTTATGATACACGGCAACGTGGTGGAGGGCGTCATGAGCCAGACGGATATGGACTCCATGATGTACAAGATAGATGGGGAGGACCTGTACCTCATAGGCACCTCCGAGCACTCCATGATAGGCAAGTTCATTGACCAGATAATCCCCGAGGAGAGCCTGCCTCAGACCCTCACCAGCTATTCCCCCTGCTTCCGCAAGGAGAAGGGCGCCCACGGCATAGAGGAGAGAGGCGTGTACCGCATACACCAGTTTGAAAAGCAGGAGATGATAGTGGTCTGCAAGCCGGAGGACTCCATGGCCTGGTACGAGAAGATGTGGCGCTTCTCCGTGGAGCTCTTCCGCAGCATGGATATCCCGGTGCGGCAGCTGGAGTGCTGCTCCGGCGACCTGGCGGACCTGAAGGTGAAGTCCTGCGACATCGAGGCCTGGTCCCCCAGGCAGCAGAAATACTTTGAGGTCTGCTCCTGCTCCAACCTGGGCGACGCCCAGGCCCGCCGCCTGCGCATGAGAGTCAAGGGCCAGGACGGCAAGATGTACCTGCCCCACACCCTGAACAACACCGTGGTGGCCCCGCCCCGCATGCTCATAGCCTACCTGGAGAACCACCTCCAGGCCGACGGCACGGTCACCATATCCCAGGTGCTCCAGCCCTACATGGGCGGCACCGAAGTGCTGATACCCAAGAAATAAACAAAAAAACGGCAATATTTGCTTTTTTGAAAAACCGGCGGAAAAATTTCCGCCGGTTTTTAATATCTTTTTGTATATCTTACTATATTATATTTATGTCTTCCCCAAAGTATTGAAAAATTGAGAGAATTTTGGTATACTTATATAGTTAGGAATACTGTGAGCAAATTCGCAGAGAGGTGCCGTAAATGAACTCACTGAATGATATATGGGACAAAATAATAGAGATACTCTCCCATCAGCTGACTGCCACCGCCATCAACACCTGGTTCTCCGACTGTACCCCCGTGGACATTGAGGACAGCCGCCTGGTGCTGCACACCACCAGCGACTTTAAAAGGGACATCATAAACTCCCGCTTCGGCGACACCATCAAGGCCGCCCTCTCCGACCTCTTCTCCTGCGACTTCGACCTGCTGGTCCTCTCCGGGGACGAGATAAGCGACTTTGCCATCAAGAAAAAGGTGGACAGCTCCCTGCCGGAGATGGCGGGCTACACCTTCGACCGCTTCATCGTGGGCAACTCCAACAAGTTCGCCCACGCCGCCGCCATAGCCGTGGCGGAGAATCCGGGGAAGACCTATAACCCCCTGTTCATCTACGGAAACTCGGGCCTGGGCAAGACCCATCTGCTCCTGGCCATAGGCCAGCAGATACACGAGAAGAACCCGGACAAGAGCATAGCCTATATAAAGGGGGACGAGTTCACAAACCAGCTGGTGAAATCCATCAAGGACGGCACCGCCGAGGAGTTTCGCCAGAAGTACAGGAACGTGGACCTCTTCCTGGTGGACGATATCCAGTTCATCGCCGGCAAGCAGCAGACCCAGAACGAGTTCTTCCACACCTTCAACAACATCTACGAGGCAGGGCACCAGATAGTCATCACCTCCGATAGGCCGCCCCTGGAGATGTCCATCCTGGACGATCGGCTGCGCACCCGCTTTGAGGGCGGGCTCATGGCGGACATCCAGCCCCCGGACCTGGAGACACGCATGGCCATCACCCGCAACAAGGCCGGGCAGCTGGGCCTGCTCCTCTCCGACGACGCGGTGGAGTACATCGCCAACAACATCACCGCCAATATACGGCAGATAGAGGGCGTTATAAAGCGCCTCACCGCCTATAAGGAGATACTGGACGACCTTATCACCATAGACTCGGTGAAGCGGGCCATAAAGGACGTTATAAGGATAGGCACCTATATCCCCACTCCGGACAGCATCATCAGGGAGACCGCCAGATATTACTCCCTGAAGCCGGAGGACCTGAGAGGCCAGAACCGCTCAAAGAACACCGCCATGGCAAGGCAGGTGTCCATGTACCTGATGCGCTCCCTGACCAATCTCTCCTTGAAGGATATCGGCGCCCAGTATGAGGATAGAAACCACGCCACGGTCCTCAGCTCCATAAGAAAGGTGGAGGACCTTTTAAAGACCGACCCCTCCATGGCCGGCACCGTGAGGGACATCACCTCCAACATAAATTCCGTCTGAGTTTTCCACATTTGGCTGTGGTCAAGTGGAAAGAGGATTGTGGAAAGAGGAGGGGCCCTTTCAGCCTGTGGGAAAAGCCTTTTTTCTCAACAAAAACGTCAACAGGAAAATGCCTTTTGATTCAAGGCCCCGAGGCGGTTTTCCACAAAATTTTTGCCTCCTACTAGCACTACTAAA
>DBFSDV010000109.1:0-5164 GCA_048417135.1 Candidatus Limivicinus sp.
CCTAAGATAAGATCTCCCATCCGAAAGGAGTAAGGGTCGAAGAAGACTACTTCGTTGATAGGCCAGCGGTGTACGCACAGCAATGTGTTCAGCCTACTGGTACTAATAGCCCGAGGGCTTGACCTACATCTATGCAGGTTCATCAAGCCTTGCTTCCTCTGTTTAGTTTTCAGGGTACAGAAAACCTTGAATAGTTGGTGTTTTTAACGGTGAGGGTCCACCTGTTCCCATTCCGAACACAGAAGTTAAGCTCACCAGTGCCGAAGATACTTGTCTGGAGACGGACCGGGAAAATAGGTCAATGCCAACACAGGGAGAGACGCAGCAGCGTCTCTCTTTTTTTATGGACGCAGAGGCCGGATCGCAGTATACTATAATAAATTCTTGCGGAGGGACCAAATATGACATGCAGCCGTGACAGCCAGAAACTGACGGAGAGCCCGCCGGCCCGGAGCGCCGGAGCCCTCTCCCTATTCATATTTTCCGCTCTGCTGAGCACAAGGCTGATCTTTGTATTGTTCGGCAACGTGGGGGAGCTGATACAGATACCGGTCTGCCTGGCGGTCTATCTTCTGTTCAGGTTCGTGCTGTTCAGGGACGGGGAGCTGAGAAGCAGGGCGGGCAGCCTGTGCCTCATGCTGGCCTCCCTGTATTCCCTGGGCTTTCTCCTCACGCCGGGCAGGAACATCGTCTGGGCGCTTTTTGCGGTATTTCTGTATTATCTCTACAGCGGCGCGGCAAAGCTGGCCTGGCAGAGCCTCTGTTCCGGCCTGGCCTTTTTCATCTCGCTGCTCTTCAGCTTGGCCGTCTTTATAGGCTATCAGCTGGTGAGCTGCGGACGATTGGAGATAATGTACTTTTCCTCCTGGGAGGAGCTGCGGCTGTACAGCCTGCTCCTCTACGGCTTCAAGCTGCTGGGCCTGGCGGGGCTTTTCTACGCCCTGCTCTACCGTATTTTCTATAATCTCAGGGAGAACAGCCCCGGCTTTGTGAAAAGCCGCAGCTACAAGCTCCGGGTCTGGGCCGCGGCGCCCTTGCTTACGGCGCTGTTTCTCCTCTGCTGGCTGCCCTACTTTATCGCCTATTATCCCGGGATATATCACCCGGACTCCATTGGCGAGCTGGAGGAGGTGCTGGGCTATGAGCTGCTTACAAACCATCACCCCTTCTTTCACCTGATGTTCATCAGGCTCTGCCTCAAGATAGGCGAACTTTTCGGCACCGTGGAAGCGGGGCTCGTCATATATTCGGCGCTGCAGATGCTCATACAGGCGGCGGTCTTTGCCGGGGTGCTGGTGTATCTGGCGGAGAAAAAGCTGTCGCCTTGGCTGCTGTATCCCCTGGGCCTGTTCTTTGCGGTCTACATGGCCTGCGGCCTGTACTCCATGTATATGGTGAAGGATGTGCTTTTCGGCTGCATCTGTCTTGTGGCGCTGATAATGCTGACGGAGGAGAGCCTGTGCTGCCGGCGGGGAGAGAAGAGGGGCCCGGGCTGGCTCCTGGCCCTGACGGCCGTGCTGTTTCTGTTCTGCATTTCCCGGAACAACGGCATTTACGCTTTTATCGTGGGCTTTGCCCTCTACGCCCTGTGCAACCGGGAGCGGATAAAACGCTACGGGCTTATTTTTGCGGCGGTGCTGCTGCTTTTCTGGGGATACAACAGCCTGGTCTTTGGCGTGCTGGGAGTGGCCAAGGGCAGGACGGCGGAGATGCTCTCCGTGCCCCTGCAGCAGATAGCCAGAACGGTGAAGCTCTACCCGGAGGAGCTGGACAGCCCGGAGGCTAAGGTGCTGAGAGAGGTCTTCCCGGAGCTTGAAAACCTGGGCGGCCTGTACAAGAGCTATATCTCCGACCCGGTAAAAGCGGAGAACGTGTTCAGCTCCGAGACCTTTGACCGGGACCCGGGAAGATACGCCAAGGCCTGGCTTAACCTGGGGCTCAGGCATGTACGGACCTATATAGACGCCATGCTGCTGCAGTGCTACGGGTATTTCTATCCCAACCTGGACGTGGGAGGAACGGTGGAGCTGGGCATACCGCCAAACAGGTATGGCATACAGCGAAGCGACGGGGGCAGCGATCTGCGCAGCCGGATAGTGAATACCTACGGCAACTACTCCTCCCTGCAGGTCACGGCGATCCTCCACAGCATAGGCTTTGCCGTGTGGATAATAGTAGTGAGCGCGGGCATTTTTGCGGCCACCGGAAGGGCCGGGCTAGCGGCCCCCTGCTTCCTGCTCCTGGGCAAATGGCTGACCATCCTGCTATCCCCGGTGTTCTGCGAATACAGGTATGTCTACTGCCTGTTCATCTGCGCCCCGGTGGTGCTGGCGATGTCCCTGGGCCTGGAGACGGAGCCTGCAGCAAGGCGGATAAAAGGGGAGAGCTAAATTTTTTAAGGCGATAGTTCACACATTGTACTTGATTTAAACTGAAAAAATGGGTATCTTAAGGTAGCGAGCCCAATATACGAAAGGAGTTAATTGATATGGCCAACAAGTATGCAGGCACCAAGACCGAGAAGAATCTTTGGGAGGCTTTTGCCGGAGAGTCCCAGGCGAGAAATAAATACACCTACTTTGCTTCCACCGCCAAGAAGGGCGGCTTTGAGCAGATAGCCGAGCTGTTCCAGAAGACCGCCGACAACGAGAAGGAGCACGCCAAGCTCTGGTTCAAGGAGCTGGGCGAGCTGGGCGACACCGCCCAGAACCTGCTCCACGCCGCCGAGGGCGAGAACTACGAGTGGACCGACATGTATGACCGCATGGCCAGGGAGGCCGACGAGGAGGGCTTCCACGAGCTGGCCGAGAAGTTCAGAGGCGTGGCCGCCATCGAGAAGACCCATGAGGAGCGCTACCGGGCACTGCTGCACAATGTGGAGACCGCCCAGGTCTTCGAGCGCAGCGAGGTGAAGGTCTGGGAGTGCCGCAACTGCGGCCACATCGTGGTGGGCACCAAGGCCCCCCAGGTCTGCCCCGTGTGCGCCCATCCCCAGAGCTATTTTGAGCTGCGCAAGGAGAATTACTGATAAGCTCAGTTTATTAAGAATTATTAAAAAGCTCCGTTCTACGGAGCTTTTTTCAATTTCCTGGGAACCTTCCCTTTTTACCGGCGTCTCAATAGGCGAGGTGATTATTTATGAAGAGAATCGTTGTTTCTTTTATCTGCATCCTGATCGTCCTGGGGGCAGTGGGAGCCGTCTTTGCCGGAAGAAATTTTGAGCCCGACTTCCCTGATACATACACTCAGGCTGAAATGGCGGACATTGCCGGGGCGGGCGGCGAGTCGGAATATAATTTGCTGGGTGTGTACATAGCCTGAGCGGAAATCTGCCCTGAGCCTAGACCAGAGGAGCCGGCCATGCAAAGGAGATAAATAAATATGGAGACATTGTAAGACCCCGGACTGGCAGAAGCTTGTCCGGGGTCGAAATTTTATATGGGGCTTTATTTGTGTTTGGAGGCGTAACGGAACATCCAGAGGACGATGAGCACCAGGGCCAGTATCACCAGCAGGCCCAGCAGGGCGTTGAAGGCCCCGGACACCAGGCTCACGGCTCCGGATATCAGCTTGACCAGCAGCACCGCCAGGACGATGACGACCGCCAGGACGGCAATGAGAAGTACCAGTTTCCCGTTTTTCATTAATATCTCTCCTTACTTAGTCGGACTGAGGGGGAGCCTGTCCGCTATATCTGCGGGCCCAGACGCCCCAGCACGGCGGTGAAATACTCCGGCAGGGGGGTCACCAGCTCCATCTCCTCCCCGCTGCGGGGGTGGATGAAGCGAAGGGTGCGGGCGTGGAGGCACTGGCCTTCCAGACCCTTGTCCGGGGAGGGGGCGCCGTAGGTATAGTCCCCCAGGAGGGGGTGGCCGATGCTGGCCATGTGCACCCGTATCTGGTGAGTGCGCCCGGTCTCCAGACGGCAGAGGATGTGGGAATAGCCCCTGTAGGCGGCCAGGAGCTGCCAGTGGGTGACGGCGGGCTTGGAGTTCTTATCCGTCACCGCCATGCGCTTGCGGTCCACCGGGTGGCGGCCTATGGGCCGGTCCACGGTGCCGGAGGGCTCTCTGAAGCTGCCCCGCACCACCGCCTCATACTCCCGGCAGAGACTGTGGTCCGAGAGCTGGGCGGAGAGGGCCTGGTGGGCAAAGTCGTTCTTGGCGGCGATGATGAGGCCGGAGGTGTCCTTGTCTATGCGGTGGACTATGCCCGGCCGGCGCAGGCCGCCTATGCCGGAGAGGCTGTCCCCGCAGTGGAAGAGCAGGGCGTTGACCAGGGTGCCGTCCGGGTGCCCCGGGGCGGGGTGAACAACCAGGCCCCGCTGCTTGTTCACCACGATCAGGTCGGAGTCCTCGTAGACTATGTCCAGGGGGATGTCCTGGGGCTCCAGGGGCAGCTCCGCCGTGTCCGGCAGGAGCACCTCATAGCTCTCCCCGGCGGCGCAGCGGTAGTTTTTTTTCAGAGCCTTGCCCTTTAAGGACACGGCCCCCTGCTCCAAAAGCTTCTGCAGCTGGCTGCGGCTGAAGCCCTCCAGATTGCGGGAGAGGAGAGCGTCGATACGCTCGCCGCTCTCCTCTGCTGTCACTGTGATGAATAGTTCGTCCATGCCGCAGCTTACTTGAACTCGTTGAGGATGTCGTCCAGGTCGAATTCGCTGTCGGAAGACTTCTCGGGCTGGGCCTGGGGCCGGGGAGCCTGCTGGGGCGCGGAGCTCTGGGCCGGGGCCTGGGTCCGGACCGGCGGGCTGTAGGGGGCCTGAGCCTCCTGATTATAGGCGGGCTGGACGGGCCGGGCCTGCTGGGCCGGGCGCTGCACCGGGGGACGGTAGCCCCCCTGCTGGGGCTGGGCGCTCTGGGGATTCTGAGTGCTGCTGCGCTGCTGGGGCTGGGCGCCCATGGCACGGGCGGCGTAGCTGCCGCTGCGCTGGGCATCCACCCGGGCGTTGGCCTTCTCCCACTCGGCGAAGGGGTCGCTGCTGCGGGCGGGGGCGGCGGACCTGGCGGGAGCGGAGCTCTGGGCTCTCTCCCCGGGCTTTGCGGCGGCACGGGGAGCGGCGGCAGGGGCGGCGGGACGGCCGGGCCGCTGCTTGGAGCGGTACTCCTCATACTCGTCCTCATACTTTGCCTTCTTGCCCCGGCGGGGCTTCTCCTCTTCCTCCTCG
>DBFSDV010000110.1:0-22215 GCA_048417135.1 Candidatus Limivicinus sp.
ATCGACCTGCCGGAGGAGAACTTCTTTGTCCCGGAGGAAAATGAGCCGGAGAAGTACGACTCTCTAATAGATGCGGCCGGGGGGATAGATCTCAGCATCCTGGGCATAGGCGTCAACGGCCATATAGGCTATAACGAGCCGGCTACCCCTTTTGACAGCCATACCCATGTTCAGAAGTTGACAGATGCCACCCTCCGCCAGTATCAGGGAGGGGAGAGGCGGCTCACCGAGTATGCCCTGACCATGGGCGTCAAGACCCTTGTTTCATCCCGCAACATCCTTCTGCTGGCCGCCGGCCGGGAGAAGGCGGATGCGGTTTTTAAGATGATATATGGCAGGACGGACAGCTATATACCGGCTGCCTTTCTGCAAATACCCCTGGAGGTCACCGTCTGCGTTGACCCGGCGGCGGCCGCTAAACTTTAATGGGAGGGAATTTTTTTGGGTAAATATTTTGGAACCGACGGCTTCAGAGGAGAAGCCAATGCCGACCTCACAGTGGACCACGCCTTCAAGATAGGCCGCTATCTGGGCTGGTACTACAGCCGGGACCATAAGGCAAAAGTGGTCATAGGCAAGGACACCCGCCGCTCCAGCTACATGTTCGAGTCGGCCCTCTGCGCCGGGCTCACCGCCTCCGGGGCGGACGCCTACCTGCTCCATGTCACCAGCACCCCCAGCGTGTCCTATATAGCCAGAGCCGACGACTTCGACTGCGGCATCATGATCTCCGCCAGCCACAACCCCTATCACGACAACGGCATCAAGCTCATCAACGGCGACGGGGAGAAGATGGAGGAGAGCCTGCTGGAGGGCGTGGAGGCCTACCTGGACAGCGACGAGAACCTGCCCTACGCCCAGCGGGACGCCATAGGCCGCACCGTGGACTACGCCGCCGGCCGCAACCGCTACATAGGCTACCTCATCTCCCTGGCCACCCGCTCCTACAAGAACTTCAAGATAGGCCTGGACTGCGCCAACGGCAGCACCTGGCAGATGGCCAAGAGCGTCTTTGACGCCCTGGGGGCCGACACCTATGTGATATCCAACCGGCCCGACGGGCTGAACATCAACGTGGACTGCGGCTCCACCCATATCGGCCAGCTGCAGAAGTTCGTGCTGGACAACAGCCTGGACGTGGGCTTCGCCTTTGACGGGGACGCCGACCGCTGCCTGGCCGTGGACGAGAAGGGCAATGTGGTCAACGGCGACCACATCATGTATGTCTGCGCCAAGTACATGCAGGAAAAGGGCATGCTTGGCTCCTCCAAGGTGGTCACCACCATCATGTCCAACATGGGCCTTTACAAGGCCCTGGACGGCCTGGGCATAGGCTATGAGAAGACCGCCGTGGGCGACAAGTACGTGGCGGAGAACATGCGCCAGAACGGCCACATCATCGGCGGCGAGCAGTCCGGCCACATCATCTTCGGCCTTCACGCCAACACCGGCGACGGCCTGCTCACGGCCATAAAGGTGATGGAGTGCATCACCGAGACCAAGGAGCCCCTGTCCGTGCTGGCCTCCGGCATGACCATGTACCCCCAGAAGCTGAAGAACGTGGTGGTCACCGACAAGGACGAGACTTTGAACTGCCAAGAGGTGAAGGACGCCGTCGGCAAGGTGGAGGCCGACCTGGGGGACGAGGGCCGTGTGGTGCTGAGAAAGAGCGGCACCGAGCCTTTGCTCCGGGTGATGGTGGAGGCCACCAGCGACGCCCTCTGCGAGGAAAAGGTGGATGAGATAATCGCCGCCATGGCCGCGGCGGGAAAGCTGATAAAGGTGAAATGATGACTGAGATAAAAGAACTCTTTGACTTGGATAAGACCATAGCAAAAAAGCTTTTTGAGGGCAAGACCTACCCCTGGGAGGTGCTGGACGGGATAAAGTCCTTCATCCTGGAGCTGGGCCCCACCCTCAGCCCCGAGGAGTTCGACCAGCCCTATGAGGGCGTGTGGGTGGCCAAGGACGCCACCGTCTTCCCCAGCGCCTACCTGGGCGCCCCCTGCATCATAGACCACGGCGCCGAGGTGCGCCACTGCGCCTTCATCCGGGGCAGCGCCATCGTGGGCAAGAACGCCGTGGTGGGCAACTCCGTGGAGCTGAAGAACGTGGTGCTCTTTGACAATGTGCAGACTCCCCACTATAACTATGTGGGGGACTCGGTGCTGGGTTACAAGGCCCACATGGGCGCCGGCTCCATCACCAGCAACGTGAAGAGCGACAAGACCCTGGTGGTGGTGAAGGACCCGGAGGGCCCCATCCCCACCGGGCGGAAAAAGTTCGGCGCCATGCTGGGGGACTTCGTGGAAGTGGGCTGCAACAGCGTCCTGAACCCGGGCACCGTGGTGGGACGCAACTCCAATATCTATCCCACCTCCTGCGTCCGGGGCGTCATCCCTCCCAACAGCATATATAAAGACAAGGTGGACATAGTCCTGAAGAAGTGAAAAATATTCCCGCAGTCTCGGCTGCGGGAAATTTTTTGCCCTTTTCGGGGCTTTTTTGTTGCCAGGGCCCTGCCTCCTCGGTTATAATTTTCCTATAAAAGGAAGGACCGCCCCGGCGGCCCGCTTACGGAAGGGAATATTTGAGCAGAAGGAGGAATCCAATGGAAAAAGCCAAGTATATAAGTACCGGTATCGAGGGCCTGGACAGGAACTTGGACTATCTCCGCTGGGGGGATACGGTTACCTGGCAGATAGAGAACATGAGAGACTATATGTTCGTGGTGAGCCAGCTGGTGGCCAGCGTGGCCCGGACAAGGCAGCGCATAGTGTACCTGCGCTTTGCCGACCACGCCGAGGTGGTGGACGACGAGGCCCTGATAAAGCGGGGGGCCAACATAAAGAAATATGTCCTGGACCCGGCGGTGGGCTTTGAGACCTTCTCCGTCCAGGTGCACCGGATAGTCAGCACCGAGCCGGAGGACAGCATATTTATAACCGACTGCCTGTCCTGCCTGCAGCACTTCTGGTTCTCCGACCACATGGTGTGCAATTTCTTCTGCCTCACCAGCGCCTTCAGCCACAGCCGAAACTCCATAGCCTACACCTGCATCAAGTACGAGCGGCACATATACGACACCGTCTCCCGTATCCGGGCCGCCACCCCGGTGCTCATAAACATCCGCAACATCGGCGGCAGCACCTACATCCACCCGGTGAAGGTGGCCGGGCGGCAGACCCAGGACATGTACTACCCCATTAAGCTGGAGGGCAGCCACTGCCGCACCCTCACCTCCAGCGCCGAGCTCTACGCAATCTTCGACATCTTCACCCAGACCGGGGAGCGCCGGGACTGCTGGGACAGTATGTTCGATTCGGTGAAGAACGGCAGCCAGGAGCCGGTGGACGAGGAGGGCCGGGCCATAAAGGAGAACATCCTCCGCTGCCTGCTGGGCACCGAGCCCAAGCGCCTGGAGCTGTGCCGGAAGTATTTCTCTTTGCAGGATTTGATGGACATCAAAAAGCGGGTCATCGGCACCGGCTGCATCGGCGGCAAGGCGGTGGGCATGCTCCTGGCCAGAAACATCATCCGGGATACGGACCCGGAGCTGTACAAGCGCCGCATAGAGCCCCACGACTCCTACTTCATCGGGGCGGACGTGTTCTACACCTATGCGGTGCAGAGCGGCATATGGGAGCTGCGCACCCAGATGCTGGAGCCGGAGGACTATCTGAGGCTGTCCCCGGAGCTGAGGCAGCTGCTGTTAAACGGCAGCTTCATGCCCTCCATAAAGGAACAGTTCCTGTCCATGCTGGAGTATTTCGGCCAGTCGCCCATCATCGTCCGCTCCAGCTCCCTGCTGGAGGACGGCTTCGGCAACGCCTTTGCCGGGAAGTACGACAGTGTGTTCTGCCCCAACCAGGGCACCCTGGACCAGCGCTACCGCCAGTTCGAGGCGGCGGTGCGCCAGGTCTATGCCAGCACCGTCAGCGAGGAGGCCTATAAATACCGCATAGATCGAAAGCTCCTGGACCGGGACGAGCAGATGGCCCTGCTGGTGATGCGGGTCTGCGGCGACCGCCACGGCGACTATTACTATCCCCACGTGGCGGGGGTGGGCCACTCCCGGAACCTGTATGTGAACAGCGTCTCCGCCGCCAAGGGCAACAAGGGCATGCTCCGCCTGGTCTTCGGCATGGGCACCCGGGCGGTGGACAGGGAGGCGGAGGACTATGCCCGGCTCATAAACCTGGACGAGCCCCTGGCCCTGCCCATGGTGAACTACGGGGACGAATACAAATACTCCCAGCACAAGGTGGATGTGATAGACCTGCGCTACAATACATTCACCAACCGGAAGCTGGAGGAGCTGGACCGGAAGGACATGAACACCGACACCTATCTGTTCATGGAGCCGGACATGGCCACCATAGCCCGCTACCGGGAGCTGGGCATCTATGACGAGCCCGCCCCCTTCATCCTGAACTTCCGGCGCATGCTGCGGGGAACGGATTTTACCCGGACCATGACCCGGATAATGGCCATACTCCAGGAGAAATACAACTACCCGGTGGATGTGGAGTACGCCTGCAACTTCAACAAGGAGGGGGACTTCCGGGTGAACCTGCTCCAGTGCCGTCCCCTCCAGACCCACGGCCTGGGCCAGGCGGGAGTTATGCCCAAGGTGAAGGACTTCCTGTTCAGGATAAAGGGCAACTTCATGGGGGGCAATGTCTGCGTGCCGGTGCGCTACGGGGTGCTGGTGAAGGTGGAGCCCTACCTGGAGCTGCCGGAGAGCATGAAATATTCCGTGGCCCGGGCGGTGGGCAAGTTGAACACCAGGCTCAGGGACAAAAACGCTGTGCTCCTGGGGCCGGGCCGCTGGGGCACCACCACTCCCAGCCTGGGGGTGCCGGTGAGCTTTGCGGAGATAAGCAAGTACCAGTGCATGTGCGAGCTGGCCTACAGCTCCCACGGCCTGCGGCCGGAGCTGAGCTACGGCAGCCATTTCTTCCAGGACCTGGTGGAGAGCGGGATATATTATGCCGCCGTGTACCAGGGGGAGGAGGGCTGCAGCTTCAATGAGGCGCTCTTTGACTCCTTCCCCGACCGCTTTATGGAGCTGGGGGGAGAGGAGAGCCTGAGGGACGTCATCAAGGTCTACGACTTCGGCGAGCCGGGGGCCATACTCTACGGGGAGATAGCCAGCCAGGACTGCTTCCTGGGCCTGTTAAGTGAGTGACATAATTTAATTTACATAACAATAGCAGCCCCGATTTCGGGCCGCTGTTGTCTGCTATTACCAAGCTACCTTTATAAAAAATGTTAAACGCTCTTGACATTTTGCCGGAAAGCTGTATAATAAGAAATGTAAAGAGCTCTTAACATTTTTGGCTATAAGGAGGGAAGGACCATGAAGAAAATGGACGAGATGGACAGGAACATCCGGCTGCGTTCGGAGGAGTGGGGCTTCAGGGCGCTGCTTGCAGCCCTGGCGGTCTGGGTGCTGTATAACTGCTGGCAGAGCCTGGCGAAGGGGGCACCCTATCAGCCGCTGCCCATGCTCATTATGTGTCTGGGCGTCTGCGTGCAGTCTTTCAGCTATATGGGCATTAAGCAGAAGATGGTCTCCGGGGACGAGGAATACCACGAGCCAAACCGACTGCTGCAAAGCATCCTGGCTGCCCTGTTCATCAGCGTGCTCATCCTGGCCCTGGGCACCTATATCGCGGTGAGAGGCAGATGAAAAACAGGGTGAAGCAGCTGCGCAAGGCCGCCGGCCTGCGCCAGGAGGATATGGCCAGGGAGCTGGGAGTGAGCCGCCAGACCATTATCGCCATAGAGAACGACAAGTACGACCCCAGCCTGGAGCTGGCCATGAAGACAGCCCGGCTCCTGGGGCTCCATGTGGAGGACATTTTTACCCTGGATGCTTGAAAAACCCTGGCCCGGACTTCTGCCTGGGCCAGGGTTTATGAATTACTTATTCCAAATATACTCTGGGCACCCGCTTGGACACGGAGCACAGCAGCTCATAGGGTATGGTGCCGGCGGCCTCGGAGAGCTGATAGATGCTGCACCTCTCCCCGAAGAGCTCCACCCGGCTGCCCACGTCCACCTCCGGCAGCTCCGTCAGGTCCACCATGCACATGTCCATGCAGATGTTGCCCCGCTGGGGAGCAAAGCCGGAGCCGGCGGCAAAGGCGCACTTGTTGCTCACGGCCCGGAAGAGCCCGTCGGCATAGCCTATGGCCAGCACACCCATGCGGGTGCGCCGGTCGGTGACATAGCGGCGGCCGTAGCTTATGCAGGTGCCGGGCTCATAGAACTTGATGGTGCTCACGGTGGTGACCAGGCGCATGCAGGGGCGCAGGCCCAGCCGGCCTTTGTCCCCGTAGCCGTAGAGCAGCAGGCCGGGACGCACCATGTCCAAAGCCGTCTCCGGGTGGTTCACCACCGCCCCGCTGTTGGCGCAGTGGCGCAGGGGGAAGCTGATGCCGCTGCGCTCTTCCACGGCGGCAAGGACGTCCATGAAGAGCTTGAACTGCTGCCGGGTGTATTCCCGGCTGTCCTCGTCCTCCAGGTCGGCGACGGCGAAGTGGGTGTAGATGCCCTCGTGGATGAGGCCGGGGAGGCGGCAGGACTCTATGACGTTTTCCACGCCCTCCTCAAAATGCTCCCCGGCGCAGAGATAGCCCAGACGGGACATGCCGGTGTCCAGCTTTATATGTATCTTCAGCTCCCGGCCCAGACGGGAAGCCTCGGCGGAGTATTCCAGAGCCTTGGCCAGACAGGTGACGGTCTGGGTGATGTCCAGGCTGATGAGCTGGGCGGTGTACTCCGGGGGCGTGTGGCCCAGGATAAGGATGGGCAGGCTGATGCCTCCCTGCCTCAGCTCCAGGGCCTCGTCCAGACAGGACACCGCCAGATAGTCGGCGCCTTCCTCCTGCAATAGCCGGGAGACCCTAAGGGCGCCGTGGCCGTAGGCGTCCGCCTTCACCACCCCCAGGAAGCGGCAGCCGGCGGGCAGGGAGGAGCGGATGGCTCTGTAATTGTGTCTTATATTCTCCAGGCTTATCTCCGCCCAGGTCCTCTTTTGTAAGTCTTCCATTGTGTCAGTACTCCATTATTTCCCCTGTGGGCTCCTCCAGAGTGGGGGCGGGAACTTGAGCTCCCTCCTGCCAGTCGCTTATCTCTATGAACACCTTGACCCGGCCGTCGCTGATGAGCTCCGCCTGGCAGGGTTCAAGGCCGTCGGGCCGGAACCACACGGTGCAGCTGAGGGTATCGGTGCTGTCTATCTGCATCACGGTGTAGTCCCCCTCGGTCCAGCCGGAGTCCAGGGCCCCTGTTTTCAGGGCCTGCACCAGCAGGGGCAGGGCAGACATGGGGGAGAGCCCATAGTCGTCCAGCTCGCCGGTGCCCAGGCTGATGCCGTCATATTCCAGACTTGCGCCGTCGGGCTTGACTCTGGCGGTGACCCCGGCTATTAGCTGGGGGGCCAGAACGGTGACGCTGCCGCCCTGGCTGTCCTCGCTGTAGCTGAGGGTGAAGCGGGCGGTCTTGTTTTCGTATTCCGCCCGGACATTGGCGGTGAAGCTGAGAGCCTCGGCGGCTCCCAAACGCTGGGTCAGCTGCTCATGGGCGTCGGAAAACTCCCGGCCGCCGCAGGCGCCAAGCAGCAGGCACATTATCAAAAGCAGGGGCAGGCACAGTTTTTTCATGGCTTATCCGTCCTCCGAAAAAAATCTTATGCCTGACTATATGCTTTGTCCAGGGACATTATAATCATAAGGACTAAATTAGTCAAATAATGCTTTTCCCGGGCTCCGGCGTGAAAATAACTATTGAAAAAATTTGAACTGTGTGCTAAGATGAACGAGTTATTGCAGAGAACGGGAAAATAGCGGGTAATTTGTCCGGCAGAGAGTGGGGGTCGGCGGCTGTGAGCCCCCTGGGACAAGGCCGCTTGGTTCGCCCGGGAGCTCCGGCCAATCACCGGCGTGCGGCGCGCGTTAAGTGCTTTGAGTGCGGCATTTTGCCGAATGTGGGTGGTACCACGGAAGTTTTGGCTTTCGTCCCTTTTGGGGCGGAGGCTTTATTTTTTTACAGGAGATTGAGACATGAAAGAACTTATGCAGCAGCTTAGGGAATCCGCCGTCAAGGCTATCCTTGAATGTGAGGGCGCAGAGAGCCTGGAGGCTCTGAGAGTGAAGTACCTGGGCAAGAAGGGGGAGCTCACCGCCATCCTCCGGCAGATGGGCAGCCTCTCCGCCGAGGAGCGCCCCGCCATGGGCCAGCTGGCAAACCAGCTGAGAAGCGACATTGAAAACGCCATCGAGCAGCGCAAAAATCAGCTCAGCTCCGCCCTGCTGGAGAAGAAGCTGAAGGACGAGACTCTGGACGTGACCATGCCCGGGGAGCAGGTCCACCTGGGCCACAAGCACCCCATGTACAATGTGCTGGACCAGATAAAGGACATCTTCGTCGGCATGGGCTTTGAGATAGTGGACGGCCCGGAGGTGGAGCTGGCGGAGTACAACTTCACCAAGCTGAACATCGAAGAGAGCCACCCTTCCCGGGACTGGACGGACACCTTCTACTTCAGTGAGGACGGCCGGGTGCTCCTGCGTACCCAGACCTCCCCCATGCAGGTACACGCCATGGAGACCAAGAGCCTGCCCATCCGCATGATAGCCCCCGGCCGGGTCTACCGCAAGGACGAGGTGGACGCCACCCATTCCCCCATGTTCCACCAGATAGAGGGCATGGTCATAGACAAGGGCATCACCATGGCGGACCTGAAGGCCACGCTGAACCTGGTGGTGGAGAAGATATACGGAAAGGGCACCGTCACCCGCTTCCGCCCCCACCACTTCCCCTTCACCGAGCCCAGCTGCGAGCTGGACATCCAGTGCCACAAGTGCGGCGGCAAGGGCTGCCCCACCTGCAAGGGCGAGGGCTGGATAGAGGTGCTGGGGGCCGGCATGGTGCACCCCAAGGTGCTTGCCGGCTGCGGCATCGACCCGGACGTGTACTCCGGCTGGGCCTTCGGCATGGGCCTGGAGCGCCTGGCCATGGGCGAATACAAGATAACCGACCTGCGCCTGATATTTGAAAACGACATCCGCTTCCTGGAGCAGTTCTGAGGAGGAGACAGACATGAATCTTTCAAGAAAATGGCTTAACGAATATGTGGACCTCAGCCTCAGCGAGTGCGGCGACAGGAGCTTTGCCGAGGCTATGACCGTGTCCGGCTCCAAGGTGGAAGTCACCGAGGATTTGAGCAAGAATATAAACAACGTGAAGGTGGGGCGCATAGTATCCATTGAAAAGCACCCCAACTCCGACCATATGCTGGTGTGCCAAATCGACATCGGCAGCGGCGAGACCGTGCAGATCTGCACCGGCGCCTGGAACGTCCACGTGGGAGACCTGGTGCCCACCGCCCTCCACAAGTCCCTGCTGCCCAACGGGGCGGAGATCACCCGGGGCAAGCTCCGGGGCGTGGAGTCTGACGGCATGCTCTGCTCTCTCAAGGAGCTGAACGTCACCACCCACGACTTCCCCTATGCGGTGATAGAACCCGCCGCCATCCTGGGGGACTACCAGCCCATAGACCCGGCCAAACCCTCCATCTCCCCGGACATCAAGGCCGGCGATAAAATCTACGGCAAGGTCATTGCAGCCCGGGTGGAGAAGCTGGAGACTGTGGCCTACTCTCAGTATAGGCTGAGCCTGGACACCGGCAAGGGCAGCGTGGAGACCATCACCGGCTGCCCGAACATCCATGAGGGTGACCTGCTGGCCTATGACACCGGCAAGGACAAGGTCTGCACCCTCTCCGACCTCCGCGCCGAGCAGCGGGAGTTCCCCCACTGCATCACCGACGGTATCTTCATAATCAACGAAGACTGCAAGCCGGGGGACGACATGGCCGTGCTCCTGGGCATGGACGACCATGTGGTGGAGTTCGAGATAACCCCCAACCGGCCGGACTGCCTGTGCATGATAGGCCTGGCCAGGGAGGCCGCCGTCACCTTCGGCAAGGAGCTGAAGCTCCACGAGCCGGTGGTGAAGGCCACCGCCCAGGGGAACATCAACGATATGGCAAAGATAGTGGTGGAGGAGCCGGAGCTCTGCCCCCGCTACACCGCCCGCATGGTGCGCAACGTGAAGATAGCCCCATCTCCCGCCTGGATGCGGGAACGTATCCGCAACGCCGGCATGCGCCCCATCAACAACGTGGTTGACATAACCAACTACGTCATGCTGGAGTACGGCCAGCCCATGCACGCCTTTGACTTCAGCTGTGTCAACAACGGGGAGATACACGTGCGCCTGGCCAGGGAAGGGGAGACCATCCAGACCCTGGACGGCAACGAGCGCAAGCTCTCCACCTCCATGCTCTGCATCTGCGACACCGACCGGCCCGTGGGCGTGGCCGGCGTCATGGGCGGCGCCAACAGCGAGATCGAGGGGGACACCGCCATGGTCCTCTTTGAGAGCGCCAACTTCAACGGCGCCTCCATCCGCCGCACCGCCACCGCCCTGGGCATGCGCACCGACGCCTCCTCCCGCTACGAGAAGGGCCTGGACGTGGAGAACACCTACAAGGCTGTGGAGCGGGCCTGCGAGCTCATCGAGCTGCTGGGGGCCGGCGAAGTGGTGGAGGGCATCATAGACGTGGTGCCCAAGAAGCTGAAAGAGACAACTCTGAAGCTGGAGCCGGAGAAGATAAACGCCCTGCTGGGCACCGACATCGCCGAGGAAGAGATGCGCCGCATACTCATCCACCTGGGCTTCACCCTGGAGGGGGATGTTATCCATGTGCCTTCCTGGAGAGGAGATGTGGAGCACTACTCTGACATCGCCGAAGAGGTGGCCCGCTTCTACGGCTACAATGAGATTCCCACCTGCTTTGCCGGAGGCAACACCACAAGCGGCGGCTTCACCCCCGTGCAGCAGTGCGAACGCCAGGTGGGCCAGACCTGCCGCAGCCTGGGTATGGACGAGATAATTACCTATTCCTTCATAAGCCCCACTTACTACGACAAGATAAGGATACCCGCAGATTCCCCACTGAGGGACAGCCTGCGCATCCTCAACCCCCTGGGGGAGGACACCTCCATAATGCGCACCACCGTGCTGCCCTCCATGCTGGAGATACTCAGCCGCAACTACAACTACCGCAACCGCTCCGCCGCCCTGTATGAGATAGGCAGGATATATCTCAAGCGGGATGACGGCATGGCCGATGAACCCAAGATAGTTGCTCTCGGAGCCTACGGCCCGGAGATGAGCTTTTTCAGGCTCAAGGGCTGGGTGGAGGCCTTGCTGGAGGACCTGAAAGTGGGCAAGCTCCGCTTTGAGGCGGAGAAGGAGAACCCCTCCTATCACCCGGGCCGCTGCGCCAAGGTGTATGCGGGGGAGACTTATGTGGGTGTGCTGGGCCAGATCCACCCCGCTGTGGCGGAGAACTACGGCGTGGATGCGGAGCTCTATTGCGCCGAGCTGAGCTTTGAGACCATGTTCTCCCTCATGGGCGGCACACCGGTGTATGTGCCCCTGCCCAAGTTCCCCTCCGTCACCAGGGACATCGCCGTGGTCTGCGACAGCGATATACCCGTGGGCAGGCTGCTGGACTGCATTCTGGAAAACGGCGGCGAGTACCTGAAGGACTGCTCCGTCTTCGACGTGTACACCGGCCACCACATTGCCCAGGGGAAGAAGTCCGTGGCCTTCTCACTGACCATGCGCTCCGACGACCAGACCCTAACCGACGAGCACGCCGGGGACACGGTGAAGGCCGTGCTCTCCGCCCTGGAAAAGAACTACGGCGCAGTTATCCGCTGAGTGGGAAATTTCAGAGATAAAGGCGAAAATTTAAGATTTCTTAATCATTTTCCAAGCGAATTCGACTTTACTTGACTTCATATTCTGGTATAATAAGACCAATAGAGAAAGAAGGAGGGGAAGTCATGGAGGATGCAACCAGGAAATTTGCTGCTCTGGACAGCAAGGCTGAGATGCGGGAGATATTGTCGTCCGTGTATAACTCCCTCATGGTAAAGGGCTATAACCCCATCAACCAGATTGTGGGCTATATCCTTTCCGAGGATCCGACTTATATCACCAATTACAACAATGCCCGCACCCTCATCTGCCGCATAGACCGGGATGAGCTGCTGCAGGAATTGTTGAAAAATTACCTGAATAAGTAAGCCGTACATGTCAAAAAAGACCGCAGGCATTTTGCCTGCGGCCTTTTTTGCTGAAATTTATATGAGCACCTTTCCCAGACATAGACAGCGCCTGCGCATCTCCCGGTCCAGGTAAAGGCAGTCTTCCCGGCGGCTCTCGTCTCCCCCCAAGAGTATCATGGCACCGTTGTAGTCCTCGCACCAGCGGCGGCAGTAGATGCGGCCATCATACAGGAAGAGCCCTGTGTCCAGCTCATTCAGGGCGGCCCGGCTGCTGACGTAGACCCGGGAACCTCTGGGGATAAGGGGCTCCATGGCGCCGTCCGTAATGACGACGGAAAAATCCGCCTCCGGCGGCTCGGAGCCCCGGGGCTGCAAGCTTATCTCCTCAGTCATGAGCCCACCCCCTTCAGGGAGATTATATCAGCTCTGAGATGCCCGTCAAGGAGATTTGTAAACTTTCCGTCAAAAAATGGGATTAAGCCTTGGCAAATAAAAATGTGGTGTTAAAATAAGTAAGTCTTTTGATTATACCTGAAGGAGCTGTAGTCATGCTTATCCTGGCATTTCTGCTGTTGGCTTTTGGAGCAGCTTTTATTTATGTGCGCCTGTGCGGATTCGTGATCTGGAAAACCGCCCTGCTGTTTGCAGGCTGTTTTTTGGCTTTGAATCTGCTTTATTTTGCTGTGGTATGGGTCGCCACCTGGTTTATAAATCAAAACAAGCCCATAACCCGGCAAAACCCTGTCTGCCGCATAGGCTGCCTGTATGTGGCCTATCTCCTCACCGGCTACGCCTGGGTGCGCAGCCATGTGCGGGGCATGGAAAAGCTGCCGGAGGCGGACAGGTTCTTGCTGGTGTGCAACCACCGCTCCATCTTCGACCCGGCAGTCATAGTAAGAAAGCTGTGGAGGTCCAACATCTCCTTCATTTCAAAGCCCTCCAACATGAAGATACCCCTCTTCGGCACCATGGGCTACGGTGCCGGCTACCTGGCCATTGACCGGGAAAACGACCGCAAGGCCCTCACCACCATCCTCTCCGCCGCCGGCTACATGAAAAAGGGCATCTGCTCCATGGGCATCTTCCCCGAGGGCACCCGCAGCCGCAGCGAAGGGCTGCTGCCCTTCCACGCCGGCTCCTTCAAGATTGCCCAGAAGGCCAACGCGCCCCTGGTGATAAGCTCCGTCAGCGGCACGGAGAAGATAAAGAAGAATCTCTTCCGCCGCCCCACGGACGTGTATCTGGATATCCTGGAGGTCATACCGGCGGAAAAGGTGAAGTCCATGAGCACCATGGAGCTGGCGGCCTACAGCAGCCGCCTGATAGAGGAAAACCTGAAGGCCGTCCCGGTCTGAGGGAAATAAAGTATACGGAGAGTAAAACATGAACGTGGCTCTTGTCACAGGCTCCTCCCGGGGCATAGGCGCAGCCTGCGCCGCCGCCCTGGCGGAGGCGGGATATAAGGTCTGCATCAACTGCATAGAGCGCATGGACCTGGCGGAAGAGCTGGCCGCCCGGCTGAGAAGCGAGGGCCGCAAGGCCATCTGCCACCGGGCCGACGTGGCGGACGCCGCCGCCGTGAAGGAGATGGTGGAGCACATCGAGGGGGAATTCGGCCCTGTGGACCTGCTGGTGAACAACGCCGGCATAGCCATCCCCCAGCAGTTCCAGGATATAAAGCCCGAGACCTGGAAGCGCATCTTCGACGTGAACCTGGGGGGCTGCTACAATACCATCCAGGCGGTGCTGCCCCATATGCTCCATGAGCACTCCGGCTGCATCATCAACATGTCCTCCATCTGGGGGCAGCACGGCGCCTCCTGCGAGAGCGCCTATTCCTCCACCAAGCATGCCATCATCGGCCTGAGCCGCTCCCTGGCGGCGGAGCTGGCCCCCAGCGGCATCAGGGTCAACTGTGTGGCCCCTGGAGTCATAGACACGGACATGGTGCAGGTGCTGGGCCGGGAGACTCTGGATATGCTCGCCCGGGAGCAGA
Organism: Candidatus Limivicinus sp.; assembly: GCA_048417135.1. Taxonomy (GTDB): domain Bacteria; phylum Bacillota; class Clostridia; order Oscillospirales; family Oscillospiraceae; genus Limivicinus. The sequence goes on from DBFSDV010000110.1 coordinate 14,152, forward strand.
TACCTCTGGGCCGCCTGGGCCGGCCGGAGGAGATTGCCCGCACGGTCCTCTACCTGGCGGAGGCCGGATACACCACCGGCCAGGTCATAGGGGTGGACGGCGGATTTATAATCTGAATTTGTTTTTATCATACCGGATATACGCGGGCTGCTGCCCGTGTATATTTTTTGCCCTTTCCGGTGAGACTAATTACTGTTCACTACATATTATGTAATGGGCGACTATTCAGGCGGAGTGTGAATCAGTAATGGTCAAACGAGGAGATATCTATTATGCCGACCTCAGCCCGGTGGTCGGCAGCGAACAGGGGGGCATGCGCCCGGTGCTCATCGTCCAGAACGACACCGGCAACCGGCACAGCCCTACCGTTATAGCGGCAGCCATCACCAGCCAGATAGGCAAGGCCCGGCTGCCCACCCACATCGAGCTCTCCGCCCAGAGCGTGGGACTGAACAGGGACAGCGTAATACTGCTGGAGCAGATACGCACCCTGGACAAATCCCGGCTGCGGGAGCGGATGGGAAAGCTGGACGAGAGCACCATGACCGCCGTGGACAATGCCCTGGCGGTGAGCTTCGGCCTTTCCTGAGGCGTAAAGGAATATTTGGCGGTCTCCTGCCCATAGACTTGGGCAGGAGATTTTACATACAGGGGGAGTGGACATGGACTATCCGCTGCTGCTGGGGGGAGAAGAGCGGGGCAGACTGAAGGTGGAAAAGCAGGGGCTCTATACCCTGATGGAGGCCCGGGCCCCGGGGGCCCGGGGCCTGGTGCGCCTGTGGGTCCGGGGCGGCGGGGAGGAGACCTATCTTGGCCTGATGGAGCCGAGGGAGGAGGGCCTGTACCTGAGCCGCAGGCTCAGCCGCCTGGAGCTGGCCGCCTTCCCCGCCCCCATAGAGCTGGCCACGGACCGGAGACTGGAGGAAGAAGTTTACATAACCAACGAACCTCGCCGGGAGGAGCCGGAGAGGGGCGGGGAAGAGCCCGCACCGGAGGAAGAAAGCCGGGAGCACGTCCCGGGCGGAGCTGCGGCTATAGACAGCGGGGAGGCGAAAGCGGAGGAGCCGGAAGGCGAGGCGGCAGAGGCGGAGAAGGCGGAGGACATGAAAGAGACGGCAGAGCCGGAGGCGCAAAACCGGGACAGTGCAGGGGAGCTGCTGTGGACGGCCCGCAGGGACGGCAGCCTCATTGCCCGCCGGGGGGAGCGGTACCTGGTGGCCCTGCCCGCCCGGCTGCGCTCCGTACCCCCGGGGGCCCGGCTCCGGCGCATAGGCGGCAGGGAATATTTGCTCTTTTTCTATTGAGTACAGGACAAAAAAGATGTATAATCAAAGAAAAAGACAGGAGGTAAACTGCCATGCTTATGACTGATCTGATCGCCAAAAAGCGTGACGGAGGCGAGCTGAGCCGGGAAGAGATATACTTTATGATAGACGGGTATACCCGCGGGGACATCCCGGACTATCAGATGTCCGCCATGTGCATGGCCATACTCCTGAAAGGCATGAGCGACCGGGAGACTCTGGACATGACCATGGCCATGGTGCAATCCGGGGAGACCCTGGACCTGAGCCCCATAGAGGGGGTGAAGGGGGATAAGCACTCCACCGGCGGCGTGGGGGACAAGACCAGTCTCATCCTCTGCCCCATGGTGGCGGCCTGCGGCTTGAAGATAGCCAAGATGTCCGGCCGGGGCCTGGGCCATACCGGCGGCACCATAGACAAGCTGGAGAGCTTCCCCGGCTTTGTCACCGGCATCGGCGAAGAGGAGTTTTTCAAAAACGTCAACCGCATAGGCATAGCCATAGCCGGACAGACCGCCGACCTGGTCCCGGCGGACAAGAAGCTCTACGCTCTGAGAGACGTCACCGGCACCGTGCCCAGCATACCCCTCATCGTCAGCTCCATCATGTCCAAGAAGCTGGCCTCCGGGGCGGACGTGATAGTGCTGGACGTGAAATGCGGCAGCGGCGCCTTCATGAAGACGGAGGAGGATGCCCTCCGCCTGGCGGAGGGCCTGACCCGCATAGGCCGCCTGGCCGGGAAAAAATGCGCCGCCGTCATCACCGACATGGACCAGCCCCTGGGCTGGGCCGTGGGCAACGCCCTGGAGGTGAAGGAGGCCATAGAGGTGCTGAAAGGGGAAAAGGGCGGCGATTTGCTGGAGCTGTGCCTGACCCTGGGCAGCTGCATGCTCACCGAGGCGGGCATGGCCGGGACCATAGAGCAGGCCAGGGATATGCTCAGGGAGAGCATAAGCAGCGGAGCGGCCCTGGAGAAGCTTAGCCTGATGGTCTCCGCCCAGCACGGGGACGGCCGGGACGTGTACGACACTTCCAGGCTGCCCATGGCCCCGGCGCAATATGAGGCCCTTGCAAAGACCGGCGGCTATGTGCAGCGGATAGAGGCGGAAAAAGTGGGCCTGGTGAGCATGCACCTGGGGGGCGGCCGGGCCACCAAGGACAGCGAGATCGACCTGTCCGTGGGCCTGGTGCTCCACAAAAAGGTGGGGGACAAGGTGGAAGCCGGGGAGAGCCTGGCCACCATCCACGCCTCCTGCCGGGAAAAGGCCGAGGAAGCGGCCGGGCTGCTGAGAGACTGTTTTCGGTTCAGCGACGCGCCCGTGGAGCGCAGCAGCTTCATCAAGGCCATAGTGCGCTGACAGAAGCGGACAAGGAAAGGAGAACAATATGGAAGCCAGAGGCTACGTGTGCCCCAAGTGCGGCTGCACCGACTGCGTGCAGGACCAGTTCCAGGCCACCGGCGGGAATCTTGCCAAGCTCTTCGACGTGCAGAACAAGCGCTTCACCACCGTCAGCTGCCGCAGCTGCGGCTACACCGAGCTCTACCGCATGGACGCCGACCATGTGATGGACGTGTTGGATTTCCTGTTCGGGGGCTGAAGCCGCCCAAAATCGAAAAAAATAGAAACGGCCGGAGCCATAGCGCATTTTGCCCTATGGCTCCGGTTTTGCATAGCGGAAATTTAGGTAAAATGATAATTGTAATCCTTGGGGGCTTATGGTAAACTGTCTCAGACGTAAAAACATATGTCCTCGAAATACGGACACGAGATAAATGATATACGGAGGATAAGATGAAAGTAGCAGTTTTGGGTTTCGGCACCGTAGGTGCGGGGATATTTGAGATGCTCTCCCAGGCAAAGGGCCTGGAGCAGGGGCCGGTGCTGGTGCGCCCGGGGAAGGACGACGCCCCCTTCAAGCGCACCAGCATCGAGGCCGTGCTGGCCGAGCCGGGAGTGGAGGCCGTGGCGGAGGCCATGGGCGGCACGGAGCCGGCCTTCAGCTATGCCATGGCGGCCATTAAAGCGGGAAAGCACTTCGTCACCTCCAACAAGGCCCTGGTGGCGGCCCACGGCATTGAGCTCTCCGCCGCGGCAAGGGAGATGGGCGTGGGCTTCCTCTTCAGCGCCGCCTGCGGCGGGGGAGTGCCCTTCCTCCATAATCTCAGCATCGCCGTGGAGAGCGACGACATCGTCTCCCTGGGGGGCATACTCAACGGCACCACCAACTACATGCTGGACGCCATGCAGCGCCGCTCCCTGAGCTACGGGGAGGCCCTGAAGGACGCCCAGAAGCTGGGCTATGCGGAGGCCGACCCCAGCGCCGACGTGTCCGGGCTGGACGCCTTGAGGAAGATAGTCCTGGGCTCCGCCGTGGCCTACGGGGTGCTGCCCGCCCAGGGGCTCTACAACGAGGGCATAGAGCACTTCACCGCCGAGGACGTGAAGCACATCCAGGCCCGGGGCCTCACCTGCCGCTTGGTGGCACGCTGCGCCGCCGTGCCCGGGGGCAAGGTCTACGCCTACGTGGAGCCGGTGCTGCTGAAGGCCTCCGCCCCGGAGTGCAGCGTGCTGGACAACTACAACCTGGCCCGCTATGAGGGCAAGTGCTCCGGGCCCATGGTGTTCATCGGCCAGGGCGCGGGCCGCTGGCCCACCGCCTCGGCAGTGCTCAGGGACCTGGACTGCCTGCTGAAGGGCCGGCTGTACATGCTGGGGGCGGACTGCCGGAAGGGCAGCGCCGACAATGAGGCCTGCCGCCACTGCTACTATGTGCGCCTGCCCGGCAGCTTCACCGGCTGCTTCGAGGTGAAGAGCTACAACGAGAGCGACGGCCAGGCAGAGCTCATCACCAAGCCCATGTCCGTCAAGGCCATGCACGAGCTGGCGGCCCGGCTGAGAGCCGAGGGCGCGGACATCTTCTTTGCGGCGCTGGAGGACTGAGGAAATGGTAAAGGTTGCTAAATTCGGAGGCTCCTCCGTGGCCGGGGCCGAGCAGTTCAAAAAGGTGAAGGCCATAGTGGACAGGGATGGGGACATAAAGGTGGTGGTGGTCTCCGCTGCGGGCAAGCGCAGCAGCGACGACCACAAGCTCACGGACCTGCTGTATCTCTGCCATGCCCACCTGAGCTACGGGGTACCCTGCGACGATATAATTCATACAATAGAGCAGCGGCTGTGTCAGATACGGGATGAGCTGGGCATCAGCTTTGACGTGGGCGCAGAGATGGAGAAGCTGGAAAAGTCCATGAACAAGGACATGTCCGCCGACGAGCTGGTGTCCCGGGGGGAGTATCTCACCTCCCGGCTCATGGCCGACTATCTGGGCTTCCGCTTTGTGGACGCTGCCGACTGCGTTTTTTTCAGCTTCGACGGCCAGATAGACAAGGAAAAGACCTATGAGGCCATAGCCGCCGCCTACAGGGAATACGGCAGAATAGTCCTGCCCGGCTTCTATGGCAGGCTGCCCAACGGCCGCATCAAGGTGATGACCCGGGGCGGCAGCGACATCAGCGGGGCCCTGGCCGCCGCGGCTATAGACGCAGATGTCTACGAGAACTGGACCGACGTCTCCGGCATACTCATGGCCGACCCCAGGATAGTTAAGGACCCTCAGCCCATAGAGAAGATAACCTATGCCGAGCTGAGGGAGCTGGCCTTCATGGGGGCCTCGGTGCTCCACGAGGAGTCGGTACTGCCGGTGAAGGAGAAGGGCATAGCCCTGAACATTAGGAACACCAACTGCCCGGAGCATCCCGGCACCGTCATCGTCGACAAGATAGAGGCGGAGGAGAGCCACGAGCGCTTCCTCACCGGCATTGCCGGCAGGAAGAACTTCACCATTATAACCATGAACAAGCGGAACATGAACACCAGCCATACCCTGCGCCAGGCTCTGGAGATACTGGACCGCTACCACGCCAATGTGGAGCACATCACCCTGGGGCTGGACTCCTTTGCCCTGGTGACCCCCACCGCCCCCCTGGGGGACGGCCTGTACAGCCTGATGGGTGATCTGGAGAAAAACTGCCGGCCGGACAATATCCAGGTGAACGACGGCATAGCTCTGGTGGCCGCCGTAGGCCGCAAGATGACCTACCGCCCCGGTATCTCCGGAAAGATATTCAGAGCCCTGGGCGAGGAACAGATAAACATACGCACCATTGCCCAGGGGGCCGACGAGCTTTCCATCATTGTGGGCGTGGATAACAAGAACTTTGAAGCGGCGGTACGGGTGCTGTACGAGAGCTTTGCAGGCTGAAGCGCCGCCGGAAGGAATATAATTGGAGGATGATGAAATGAAAAAATACAACGTGGCGATACTGGGCGCTTCCGGCGCCGTGGGCCGTCAGATGCTCCAGGTACTGGAGGAGTACAACATACCCGTGGACACCCTGCTGCCCCTGGCCAGCGCACGCAGCGCCGGCGGGAAAGTGATGTTCCGGGGCAGGGAAGTGGAGATAAAGGAGGCCAGTGAGGACGGCTTTGAAGGCATGGACTTCGTGCTGGGGGCCGTGAAGAATGCAATGTCCAGAAAGTTTGCCCCCGCCATAGTGAAGAGCGGCGCCGTCTACATCGACAACAGCTCCGCCTTCCGCCTGGATGCGGAGGTGCCCCTGATAGTTCCGGAGATAAACGGGGCCGACGCCCTGGATAACAAGGGCATCATCGCAAACCCCAACTGCTCCACCATCATCACCCTCATGGCGGTGGCGGGCATTGCAAAGCTCTCCCCCATAGAAAGCATGATAGCCTGCACCTATCAGGCGGTGTCCGGAGCGGGGCAGGCGGGCTTCAGCGAGCTGGAGGGCCAGATGGAAGCCGCCGTCAATGGCGGGGAGATGCAGTGCAAGGTCTTCCCCACCCAGATAGCCCTGAACGTCATCCCCCACATCGGCGACGAGCTGGACAATCTCTACACCGACGAGGAGATGAAGATGCAGAACGAGGGCCGACGCATTTTCCACCTGCCGGAGCTGAAGGTGAACTGCACCTGCGTCCGGGTGCCGGTGATGCGCTCCCACTCCATTGCCGTCACCGTGCGCACCAGGGATAAGATATCCGTGGAGGAGGCCAAGAAGGCCGTGGCCGCCTTCCCCGGCTGCCGCCTGATAGAGGACTACCAGGGCCGCAACTACCCCACGCCCCTGGACACCAGCAACCAGGACCTGGTCTGGGTGGGCCGCATCCGGGAGGACCTGTGCGACGAGAAGGGCCTGACCCTCTGGTGCTGCGGCGACCAGATAAGAAAGGGCGCCGCCAGCAACGCCGTGCAGATAATGAAGTATCTGATAGAGAACAGAGCATAAGAGAACACACAAGGAAAAAGCGAGCCCCAGGCGGGGCTCGCTTTTTATGTATTTGGGGCATTTATGCGCCGATGGAGTAGAAGTAATAGTTCCCGTCCCCCGGCTGTTCCAGCACGGTGTTGAAGTCGAACCAGGACAGACTGTCCGCAGCCTGGACATTCAGCCGCACCAGCATGCCCCCGGCATAATCCACCACATAGGCGGAGTTGTTGCCTATATCCTCCAGCAGCAGGCGCTGACCGTCCAGGCTCCCCCGACAGGTCACGTTGGAGGCGGGCATGGTGTAGCCGGAAATGGCGTTGAGCTGCCAGTTCTCCATATCCAGCACAAAGATGCGTCCGTCCCCGCTGGTGCACAGGGCGTAGGCGCTGCCGGAGAACATCATGTCGCTGTACATGGTGGAGCTGAAGCCCGCCAGATGGGCCATGCGCAGAGGTACGGTGTCCTCCTCGGTCTGGAGCTGGGGCATCTCCTTGCGCTGGTAGTCGCCGAGGTCTATATACCAGAAATGATAATCTCCCACGTCCCCCATGCCGGACTGGGAGCTGCTCTGGTTCCAGCAGATTATACGGTCCTCAGTGAGGGCGCAGGCCTTCACCGGCTCGCCGGAGATCTCGTCCAGGCTGTACACGGTGGAGTCGGCGATATCACAGTAGTACAGGGCTCCGCCCTCCTGGGCCAGGAGCATGCCTTCCCCCTGGGAGCTGAGGGCGACGTTGCTGATGTTGCTTATGCTGCCCAGGGAGCAGCCGGAGAGCGGGTCCTCCAGCTCGCCGGAGACGAAATCCAGCAGCACCGGGTAGTAGCTGAACAGGGTGGAGCCGTCGCTGCTGAGATAGTCTTCCAGCAGAAACAGGCTCTTGTTCCCCAGGTCGGAGAAATGGAGGAAAGTCCCACCGGTCTCCTCGGACTGGTAGTTGAGCACCTTGACGCCATCCTGCTCCACCCAGCTGAAATTGAAATGATAGCGGCCGCTGCCCAGGGTGTAGGCATTGTTGAACAGTTGGCTTTCCAGCTGGGTCAGCTGGTTCTGGCCGTCCAGGGCGTAGGCGCTGTAGTGGCTGCCCTTGAGCTGCTCCACCGGGTCGGTGCACTGGAGGAGGACGCCGCTGCTGTACACCGGCTCGAGGTATTTATCTTGATACTGCTCCGGCAGCGCGGTCTGGGCGCTGATAAGGGGTATCACCGGAGTGGAGCTGGGGGCGGCATAGGAACTTGCTTTTGCAATGCCCGCCATATCCGGCGAGCTGCTGGGCTCCGACTCTGCTCTGCCGCACCCGGACACCAGGCAGCAGAGCACCAGTACAAGCAAGATGAGTTTTTTCATACCGACCTCCGCAGATGATTTGATTTACATAATAATAAATATGTATTCTCATTTTTCCTCTAGCATAACACAATTCATCCGGGAATTTTTAAAATAAAAATTAACTTATGACTGTTTGAAGTTCA
>DBFSDV010000111.1:0-5326 GCA_048417135.1 Candidatus Limivicinus sp.
GGCAAGGGCGTCATCAAGGCCCTGCACAAGACCTATCCCAGAGCCAACATCGCCGCCGTGGACTACGACCCCGGCGCCCGCGAGGTCAATCAGCTAAACCGCATAAAGCTGATGCTCTCCGCCGCAATGAAGGACCTGCACCGCCAGCCGGAGCTGGAGGAGCAGCAGGCCGCCGCCTGCGCCGCAGGCAAGTGAGCCCCTTAAAAGCATACGGCAGAACAAAAGGCCCGTGGGATTTGAAAATCTCACGGGCCTTTTGACAGTCTTTTTGACAAGCTGGAACAGGCCGGGTCATCTGACCCGGCCTGTGAGACTGTCAAAAAACTATGCTTTAGTTTAGATAAATAGAGCAGCAGGGGAGCACGAGGGGGCAAGGCCCGCCTCGTAGTACAATAACCCGCCACAGAAAAGCCTAGATTTTTCAAGGCTTTTCGAGCGAAGCAGCATTTTGCCAAGGGCAAAATGCTTGGCGGGAGAAGCGCAGTCAAAAAAGTTCGTGAGGACTTTTTTGACAAGCTGACAGGCCGGGTCATCTGACCCGGCCTGTTTATTTTGGGCATTATTCTTTTGTCAGGCTGTCCAGCTTGGCGGTGAAATCCGCAAGGCTGCATCCGGCCTTGAACCAGATGGGTTCAAACTCCTCGCCGGGCTCCTGGGGCTGCAGCTGCTCCCCGTCGCTCACGGCGCCGGACTGCGTCCCCTCGGCGGTGCTCTCCTCCGGGGCGGGCTGTTCGCTCACCTGGGACGGCTCCACCGTGTTCTCGTCTCCGGCGGTCTCCTGCGGGTCTATGACTATCTCCGCCAGGGAGAAGTACATTTCGTCGCCGTAGACCTTCACCATGACCTCGCAGGGTATATCGTCAAAGACCATGGCTATCACATAGCTTCCGTCACACTTTCCCTGGGGGGGCTGGGCCTCCTCGGGAGCCGTATCGTTTTCATCCTCCATGCCCATGAGCAGGAGCAGCAGCTCTCTGCTGCCGTCCTTGTCGTCCATCAGGTCATACTCCTCCGGGTCTGGGCAGGGAGTCGGGCTCACCTGGGGCAGGGCCTCGGTATTCTGTGCGGTCAGCTGGTTATTGTTCCCGCCGGCTTCAGCGCTCGCCTCATCTGTGGGAGGAACGGTCGTCTCTGCCGGAGACAGCTCCGCCAGGGAAGGAAACAGGCTGAACACTCTGGTGGGAGCGGTCTTGTGTACCTCGCCGCTGATCTCCGGTTGGCTCGCAGTCTCCGGCTGCTGGGACTGGCCGTTCGCCGTTGCCTGCTGCTGGATGCTGTTCTCCTGACTCATCTCTTCTGCCACACTCTGCTGAGGCTGCTCCACCTCGACAGTCGTCTCGGAGTTTGGAGTCGGCGTAGGTGTGGGGGCCGGAGTCGGCGTAGCTACCGGCGTCAAAGTCGGCGTAGGAGTGGACACCGGCGAGGGGCTGGGGGTGGCCGGATTGATTATGGTGTACTGGCTCTGGCTATTGCCGCTTCCGGAAGTGACGGGTCCGCTCCCGGCATAGGGGTCCGCCGTGGGCACCGGTGTGGTTATTATGGTCCCCTCGTTCACGGCCGTGGTCCCCGTCTGGGGGATGGAGGCCGTCTGCACCTCAGGGCTCTCTGTGGGCGCAGGGCTGGGCGTGGGGCTTGCTGTGGGCGCCGGGGTCTGGGTGCTTTCGGGAGCCGCGCTCTCCGTCACGGTCTGGACCTGGGCGCTCTCGTCGGCGGCGCTTCTGGCCACGACCACGGATTCCGCCCGCTCTCCCGGGTTCAGGCTGACGGCGGCGGCTATGACCAGAGCCATGCAGGCCGCCGCGGCCAGAAGGTTCCTGACCGGTCTTGAAATTTTGATAGCTTTGCGGCCGTTGGTTTTGCCGGTTCTGCCGGCACGGCCGTTCTTCTTTATCATCTCGCTGCGGCGGACGGAGGCCATTATATCCTCATGGAGCCCGTCGGGCAGTTCTTCCATATCCTCTTCCATCAATTCGGAAATATCCGCCATGAGCTGACGCATCTGGCTGCAGGAAGGACAGCTTGCAAGATGAACCGCCAGCGCCTTACGTTCTTCTACACTGAGCTCGTCATCCAGCGAACGGCTGATAAGCTCCTGGTAGTAAGTACAATTTCTCATGGCAGTTCACCTCCTCTCGTTTTTCCAGACGATGCAAAATCAGGAATGTTCCCGTCTTTTATAAGATAATCGCATAGCTTTTTTCTGCCCCTGAATATTCGGGACTTGACGGTACCCACTTCAATATTCAGCGCTTCGGCTATCTCATCGTAGCTCAGGCCCTGTATCTCCCTGAGCAGCAGAATTTCCCGGTAATCCTCAGGCAGGGCCTTGAGCCCACGGCGCACGCTTTCTCTGGTGAGGCTCCTCTCCAGCAGCAGCTCCGGGCTCTGGCTGATGTCGGCGATATCCAGTTGTACATCGTCCCCTTCGTCGTCCTCCACTGAGAGGGAAACGGTGGGCCGACGGCTGCGGCTCCTGAGGAAATCCAGGCATAGGTTTGAAACAATTCTCGTCAGCCACACAGAAAACTTGCTGTCCCCCCTGAAGCCGGACAGGGAATTGAACGCCTTTATAAATGCCTCCTGGGTCATGTCCGCCGCATCCTCGCTGTTGCCAAGGATACGCAAAGCCACGTTGTAAACTTTCTTTTCGTATTCCAGTACCAGCTCTTCAAAAGCGTTGGTATCACCCTCCAGCACCTGCTGTACTATCAGGTATTCCTGCTCCCGTGTCAAGCCGCCACCTCCTGTTTGTCTGTCCGCCCCTTCTTGCGGTGCTCAGATCAGATCCCTTTTTATTCCTTCGGCAATATGCCGCAGTTCGTCCAAAGTTTCCACATGTACCAGCTGCTGTTTGTAATAGCCTGCATGGGCCACCCCATGGAGATACCAGGGCAGCTGGTGCCTGGCCTCCAGGCAGGCTATGCGCTCCCCTGTGCGGGAGCTGAGCTCCTCTATCTGTTTCACAGCCCTGTCGATCCGCTCTCTCAAGGGCGGCATGGCAGGCAATGGCTCTCCGTTCAGCAGGGCGTTGGCCTGCCGGAACAGCCAGGGATTGCCGAAGCTGCCCCGGCCTATCATGGCCATGTCGCAGCCGGTGTAGCGGAGGATGTGTTCTGCGTCCTCCGGGGTAAAGATATCCCCGTTTGCCGTCACCGGGATGTCCACGGCCCTTTTCACATCTCTTATGATGTCCCAGTCCGCCCGGCCCGCATACATCTGAGCCCGGGTCCTGCCGTGGACGGCGATGGCGTCTGCCCCGGCCTCCCGGCACATGCGGGCAAATTCCACGGCGTTCACGCTGCCGTTATCCCAGCCCTTGCGGAACTTCACCGTCACCGGCACGGCCGCCGCCTGCTTCACCCGGCGGATTATCTCCGCCGCCAGATCCATGTGGCGCATCAGGTCCGAGCCGTCCCCGGACTTGACTATCTTCCCCACCGGGCAGCCCATGTTGATGTCCACTATGTCCGCCCCGGATATCTCCAGGGCCATGGGGGCCGCCTGGGCCATGACCTCCGGCTCGTGGCCGAAGAGCTGCACGGCGCAGGGGTGCTCGTCTTTGGGGACGTACAGCAGGGCTTTTGTCTTTTCATCCTTATATACCAGGGCCTTGGCGCTGACCATCTCCGTGGTGGTGAGGGCCGCCCCCTGCTCCCGGCATGCCCGGCGGAAGGCAAAGTCCGTCACCCCCGCCATGGGGGCCAGGCTCAGCCTGCCAGGTATTTCAACTTCCCCTATCTTCACCATGTCATGTCCAGTCCCACCGGGCAGTGGTCGGAGCCCATGAGCTCGGGGAGAATGTAGGCGTCCTTTATGTTGTCTCTCAGCCGGTCGGAGACGACAAAGTAGTCGATGCGCCAGCCCACGTTCCGCTCCCGGGCCGCCGCCCGGTAGCTCCACCAGGAATAGGCGTCGGTCCTGTCCGGGTAGAGGTAGCGGAAGCTGTCGGTGAATCCGGCTTCAAGAAGTTCGGTGAACTTGGCCCGCTCCTCGTCGGAGAAGCCCGGGTTGCCCCGGTTGGTCTTGGGGTTTTTCAAATCTATCTCCTCGTGGGCCACGTTCATGTCCCCGCAGGCTATCACCGGCTTCTTTTTGTCCAGCTCCTTCAGGTATTCCCTGAAGTCGTCCTCCCAGCTCATACGGTAGTCCAGGCGCTTCAGGCCGTCCTGGGCGTTGGGAGTGTACACGCACACCAGGTAGAAGTCCTCATATTCCAGGGTGATGCAGCGTCCCTCCCTGTCGTGCTCCTCTATGCCTATGTTGTAGCTGACGGAGAGGGGGGTGTGCTTTGTGAATATGGCGGTGCCGGAATAGCCCTTTTTCTCCGCATAGCACCAGTAGCTCTCATAGCCGGGCAGGTCCGGCTCCAGCTGTCCCCGCTGTAGTTTAGTCTCCTGCAGGCAGAAGAAGTCGGCGTCCAGGCTCCAGAATATGTCTTCAAAGCCCTTTTTGTATACGGCTCTCAGGCCGTTCACGTTCCAGGAAATAAATCTCATTTGGCTGCCTCCCTGTCTCTGAGACTTTCGGCATAGCCCCGGGCGTCCCGAAGCGCGGCAAAGCGCATCCGCTCCAGAGGCGGAGCCGAGAGGTCCAGGGTCTTTTCCGTTCTTTCCGCCACCAGGCGGTTTATCTTTATGCCCTCGGCGGAGAACTTGGCCTCATAGTCGGTCATGATTATCTCCCCGCCCCGGCCGTGCAGGTCGTTGGTGAGCTCCGAGAGCTGCCAGCCCTCTCTCTCCAGCTGTTCAATGGACCAGCCAAACAGGGGCAGGTTGTCGGTCTTGAAATGTATCTGGCCGCCCACGGGAAGTATCCTGGCGTAGCGCCGCAGGAAGCCCGGGCCGGTGAGGCGGAACTTGGCGTCCCGGCTCTTGGGCCAGGGGTCGCAGAAGTTTATGTATATCCTGTCCGCCTCGGCCTCGTCGAACATCTCGCAGAGGCCGGCGGCGTCGCCGTTTATGAAGCGCAGGTTATTCAGCTTTTTCTCCTTGGCCCGCTCCATGGCGATTATCATGGCGTCGGGCACCTTTTCCAGGGCCACGTAAAAGACCTCCGGCATACTTGCGGCGGTGTCCACGGTGAAGCGCCCCTTGCCGCAGCCCAGTTCCAGGTAGAGCTTCTCCGCCCTTCTGCCCATTATGTCGGCTCCGGCGGCTTTCCACCGGCCTTTCAGCTCCTCCGGCCGGTCTATAATAAGCTCTGCGCACTTTTCCATTCTGGGCTCCAGATTGGGCCGCTTTCTCATTCTCATCGGATCACGCTCCTTATTTCAGCATACCACAAGCAAATAAAAACATCAATGAAAAATGACTTGCTGTACTTAATA
>DBFSDV010000112.1:0-29934 GCA_048417135.1 Candidatus Limivicinus sp.
TCGTGGCCCTGTGCAAGAACCGGGGATTTATGTTTGCCGGTTCCGAGATATACGGGGGCCTGGCCAACACCTGGGCCTACGGCCCTCTGGGCGTTGAGCTGAAGAACAACATCAAGAGAGCCTGGTGGAAGAAGTTCGTCCAGGAGAATCCCTACAACGTGGGGCTGGACGCCGCCATCTTGATGAATCCCCAGACCTGGGTAGCCTCCGGTCACCTCAGCGGCTTCTCCGATCCCCTGATGGACTGCCGGGAGTGCCACGAGCGTTTCCGTGCCGATAAACTCATCGAGGACTGGTGCAGTGACACCGGCTTCGCCCTCCCCAAACCTATTGACGCTTTTTCCCAAAGCGAGATGAAGGACTTCGTGGAGGAGCACAATATCCCCTGCCCCAGCTGCGGCAAGCACAATTTCACCGACATCCGCCAGTTCAACCTGATGTTCAAGACCTTCCAGGGCGTCACCGAGGACGCCAAGAACACCGTCTACCTCCGGCCCGAGACCGCCCAGGGCATCTTCACCAACTTCGTCAACGTCCAGCGCACCACCCGGCGCAAGCTGCCCTTCGGTATCGGCCAGATAGGCAAGAGCTTCCGCAACGAGATAACCCCGGGCAACTTCATCTTCCGCGTCCGGGAGTTCGAGCAGATGGAGCTGGAGTTCTTCTGCAAGCCCGGCACCGACCTGGAGTGGTTCGACTACTGGCGGGCCTTCTGCCACAAGTTCCTGCTGTCCATAGGACTTAAGGACGAGAACCTGCGGCTGCGTGACCACGACCCGGAGGAGCTGTGCTTCTACTCCAAGGCCACCACCGACTTTGAGTTCCTCTTCCCCTTCGGCTGGGGCGAGCTGTGGGGCGTGGCCGACCGCACCGACTATGACCTGACCCAGCACCAGACCGTCTCCGGCCAGGACCTGACCTACTACGACCAGGAAAAGAACGAGCACTACATCCCCTATGTCATCGAGCCCTCCCTGGGCGTGGAGCGCACCGTGCTCTCCGTCCTCTGCGACGCTTACGACGAGCAGGTGGTGGGCCAGGACAAGAAGGGCAACGACGATGTGCGCACCGTGCTGCACCTGCACCCGGCCCTGGCCCCCTTCAAGTGCGCGGTGCTGCCCCTGTCCAAGAAGGAGATACTCACCGGCCCGGCCCTGGAGCTTTACAATGAGCTGAGCAAGGACTTCATGTGCGACTATGACGAGACCGGCTCCATCGGCAAGCGCTACCGCCGTGAGGACGAGATAGGCACCCCCTTCTGCATCACCTTCGACTTCAACACCGTGGGCACCGACACCGACGAGGCGGACCACTGCGTCACCGTCCGGGAGAGAGACAGCATGGAGCAGGTGCGCATCCCCATCAGCGAAGTTAAGGACTACATCAGCCAGAGAATAAAATTCTGATTAGCTTGAGAGATTGATTCAGGAGAAAAGCAATGAAGCATGGTTTTATTAAGGTAGCCGCCGCCTCCCCCCTAATAAAGGTGGCGGACGCCGACTATAATGCCGGCAGGATAATTGACTGCATAAAGGCCGCCGGGGAAAAGGGCGTGAAGCTCCTGGTCTTCCCGGAGCTGAGCATCACCGGTGCCAGCTGCTACGACCTCATCGGCCACCGGGTCATCCTGGAGGGGGCCAAGGAGGCCCTGCTGAAAATAGTGAAGGCCACCGCCGGCATGGATATGCTGGTGTTCGTGGGCCTGCCTCTGGCCGTGGGCTCCCGGCTCTACAGCTGTGCCGCCGCCGTCTGCGGCGGGGAGCTGCTGGCCCTGGTGCCCCGCACCCAGGTGGAGGGCAGCCGCTTTGCCCCGCCCGACGAGGAGGAAACGGAAGTCATCCTGGGCGGGGAGATCGTCCCCGTCTTCACCGACATCCTCTTTGAAAACCAGGTGCTCCCCGGCCTGTCCGTGGCGGTGGAGCTGGGAGCGGATATGGACGCCGTGGTGCCCCCCTCCCTGTGCCACGCCCTCTCCGGGGCCACGGTCATCGCCCAGATGGCCTCCTTCCCCGAGACGGTCTCCTCCACCGATGAAGCGGAACTGAACATCCGCTTCATGTCCCGGCGCCTGCGCTGCGGCATGGTCATGGCCGCCCCCGGCAAGGGTGAGAGCAGCACCGACAATGTCTACTCCGGCCTCTGCCTGGTGGCGGAAAACGGCCAGATACTCTCCCAGGACGAGAGGGAGGACAGCTTGGCCATCAGCGAGCTGGATATCGAATATCTCATGAACCTGCGCCGCTCCGACGGCCAGTTCGATGTGGGAGATTATCCCCATATAGTCTGCCCCTGGGGCGTGAAGGAAGAAGTGACTGAGCTGACCCGCAGCTTCCCCAGGCACCCCCACCTCCCCGCCGACAAGGCCAGGCTCCCGGAGTACTGCCGCCGCATGCTGGACATCCAGGTCTCCGGCCTGGTAAAGCGTATGGAGTATGCCGGCCTTGACCACTGCGTGGTGGGCATCTCCGGCGGGGTGGACTCCACCCTGGCGGTGATAGTCAGCTCCATGGCGGTGAAAAAAATGGGCCTGCCCTCTCAGAACGTGGTGGCCTGCACCATGCCCTGCTTCGGCACCTCCTCCCGCACCAAGTCCAACGCCATCATCGTGGCCGAGCAGCTGGGCTGCGAGGTCCGTGTCATAGACATAAGTAAGGCCGTATACCAGCACTTTGATGACATCGGCCACGCCCATGACGACTACTCCGTGGCCTACGAGAACGCCCAGGCCCGGGAGCGCACCCAGGTGCTCATGGACATCGCCAACAAGGTCAACGGCCTGGACGTGGGCACCGAGGACCTGAGCGAGTTCGTGGACGGCTGGTGCACCTACAACGGGGACCACACCAGCATGTACGACGTGAACCTGGGCCTGACCAAGACCCAGGTGAGAGCCAACGTGCGCTACGTGGCCGACGGCACCGAGGACAAGGTGCTCAAGGCCGCCCTCTATGACGTGCTGGACTGCCCGGTGACTCCTGAGCTGCTGCCCATCCACGATGATATGATAGAGCAGAAGAGCGAGGAGGCCGTGGGCTCCTACAGCCTCCAGGACTTCTTTACCCACATGATAATGGTCCGGGGCTTCTCCCCGGAGAAGACCTTCCGTCTGGCAAAGCTGGCCTACGGCAGTGACTTTACCGACCAGGAGCTCGTCCGCTGGCTCACCAGCTACTGCAAGCGCTATTTCTCCCAGCAGTTCAAGCGCTCCTGCCTGATGGACGGTCCGGCGGTGGATGCCTTCACCGTCTCCCCCCGCAGCGGTTTCCTTATACCCTCCGACGCGGAGAACAGCCTTTTCTTAAAGGATTTGGAAAAGCTCAAATAAGCCCCGGCCCCGGCGGTTTTCAATTTCTCCTTTCCCGCCGGGGCATGAATACGTCGGTCAAATCCTTCGGGATAACATAAATATTTCAATAGGAGGTCATGTTATGTTCAAAAGCGAGTATCTGAATCGGGTCTACGCTGAAGTGGAACGCAGAGACGCTCACGAGCCGGAATTCCTCCAGGCTGTCAGGGAAGTGTTCGAGTCCCTGGAGCTGGTGGTGGATCAGCATCCCGAGTGGGAAGCCGCCGGTCTGCTGGAGCGTTTCGTGGAGCCCGAGAGGGTCATAGAATTTCGCGTCCCCTGGGTGGATGACAGCGGCAGGCCCCGCGTGAACCGGGGTTACCGCGTCCAGTACAATTCCGCCATCGGCCCATACAAGGGCGGACTTCGCTTCCATCCCTCCGTCAATCTCTCGGTCATCAAGTTCCTGGGCTTTGAGCAGGTGCTGAAAAATTCCCTCACCACCTTGCCCATGGGCGGCGGCAAGGGCGGCTCCGACTTTGACCCCAAGGGCAAGAGCGACGGGGAGGTCATGCGCTTCTGCCAGAGCTTCATGACCGAGCTCTACCGCCACATCGGCCAGTTCACCGACACTCCCGCCGGAGACATCGGCGTGGGCGGCCGGGAGGTGGCCTACATGTTCGGCCAGTATAAGCGGATCGTTGACCGCTTCGAGGGCGGCGTCATCACCGGCAAGGGCCTGACCTTCGGCGGCTCCCTGGCCCGCACCCAGGCCACCGGTTACGGTCTGTGCTACTATGCCGCCGAGGCTCTCAAGCACCTGAAGAACGAGAGCTTTGAAGGCAAGACCGTGGTGGTCTCCGGCTCCGGCAACGTGGCCCAGTACGCCGCCGAGAAGTGCACCCAGCTGGGCGGCAAGGTGGTGGCCATGAGCGACTCCCAGGGTTATGTCTACGACCCCAAGGGCATCGACCTGAAGAAGCTCTTTGACATCAAACAGAAACGCCGGGCCCGGATAAGCACCTATGCCGACGAGGTCCCCGGCTCCCAGTATGTGGAGGGCTTCCGCAACATCTGGAAGGTCAAGTGCGACATCGCCCTGCCCTGCGCCTCCCAGAACGAGATGGACGCCGAGGGCGCCAAGGCCCTTATAGCCAACGGCTGCATCGGCGTGTTCGAGGGCGCCAACATGCCTCTGACCCCCGAGGCCATCGCCCTGGTCCAGAGCAGCGGCCTGCTCTACTCCCCCGGCAAGGCCTCCAACGCCGGCGGCGTGGCCACCTCCGGTCTGGAGATGAGCCAGAACTCCATGCGCCTGAGCTGGAGCTTCGAGGAAGTGGACGAGAAACTCCAGGGCATCATGAAGAACATCTACCAGGCCTGCTATGACGCTTCCGTCAAATGCGGCAAGCCCGGCGACCTGATGGTGGGCGCCAACATTGCCGGCTTCCTGAAGGTGGCCGAGGCCATGATGGCCCAGGGCGTGGTGTGACGGTGCAGCCGCCCTCCCCGTAAAATAACAGCAAATATTTTTGGGCTGAGGATTTTTCCTCAGCCCTTTTAATATACTGTAAAGGAAAGGGAGGGGACTGCCCGAAGCCGGAACCCGGCGGCTCTTCTTTTCGTCAGAAAGGCATGGGAAAAATTTTTTTACATGGAAGGATGGACCGGATGAAAAAGTATCTGAAAAAAGCCGCCGCCCTGCTCTGTCTGCTGTTGCTGGTCCTGGGCCTGAGCGCCTGCAGCATGGGTCTCAGCGAAATGCTGATAGTCAAGCGGGCCTACCGCCAGATAGCCGATATGGACAGCCTCAGCTTCACCCTGGACGCCGAGCCGGAGGCCAAGCTGCTCTCCGTCCCCCTTAAAGCCTCGGTCCACGGCGACTGCCGCTGCATCATCAGCCCCGGCACCCTGTACATGGACCTGGAGATAGACATGGGCAAGCTGGGCGCCATGGAGCTGCCTGTGTACCTCTTTGCCCGGGACGGCAGCCTCCGGCTCATGCTGGGCCTGGGTGAAAGCGGGAATACCCTGTGGTTCAGCTCCGTTCTGCCCCTGAGCTCAGGCGGCGGGACCGGCGGCAGCCTGGATGTGGAAACGGTGCTGACCCTGCTCCAGGACGACCCGGAGGCCCTGAGCATTGGGGACAGCGAGACGGTGAACGGGCTGCTCTGCCGCCCCTTCATCCTGAAGATACCCGGCTCCCTGCTCATGGAGGCCCTTGGAGCCGACGATTCCGACGGCAGCGCCGCAGTCAAGGACCTGGAGCTGAGCATTTGGATAGCCGAGGAGGAGGGCAGCCCGGTGCGCCTCAGCGCCGATTTGGGTCCGCTGCTGAACTATGTTCTGGAGAAGTCCCAAGCGCCCCTGCTGTCCCGGCTGGAAATGGAGAGCCTGCCTCTCACGGTGGACATCACCGGCTACAACGACGTGGGGAGCATAGAGCTGCCCCAGGCGGAATAGGCAGTAAAATACCCCTGCGCCCTTTCATCGGGTGCAGGGGCTCGTTTTTTGCCTGTGTGGTCAATGGCCCTTTGCAAAACAAAAAACTCCCCGGAGCTATGCTCCGGAGAGTACCCCGCAAATGCCGTGCCGGCCCTATTATAACCTGCACACGATGGCAGGTGGGTCGCCTAAGTCCTGTTTCACTGCTTCCAACGTCCAGCTTTTGTAGGCCGGGAGGCCTGCAATCCGCAGATTCAAATCGGCATCCCTTATAAGAGATGTGGGTTTAATGGGCCAAAAGCCTGGGAAGGCAACACGCACACAGCAGGAATTATATTTTTCTTTTTCCCTGGGGGCAATTCATCCTATGCAGAGGGAGCTCTTTTGATTACAGGAAACTTTTTACTCTTCCTCGTCGTCAAAGAGGATAAGTGAAAAATGTTCGTAGACATCCTGCAGCTCCTCATCGTCGTCTATGGATTCAAAGAGCTCGTCGCCCTTTTCATCCAGGACGGAGCGGAGGATAACGATGCCGTAGTCCGGGTCGTTCTCATCCATATCGGCGGGGAGGAAGGCCACGAAGGTCTGGCCCTTGTAATCCATGGTATCCAGCACTTCCAGCTCGAACTCGGTCCCGTCGTCGTCCACGATAGTGATAAAGTCGCTGCCAAATTCTTCGCTCATGTTGTTCTCCATTCTGCTTTGATGGCTATATTGTATACCATATTGCCGAATAAATCAACACCGTGGGCAATAAAATTTGTAAATCTTATTTAAACTGCCGGGCCCGGAGCCGCCTCATGAGCCCAGGTCCTCCAGCAGTGCCAGCAGCTCCCGCCGGTCGCTCACGGGTATGCCCTGCTGCAGGAGGGCCCTGTCCGTATCCCTCAGGCCGGATATCTCTATATCCGTCACCGACTCCGGGGTCTTGTCCCGCTTCCCCCGGTAGACGGCCACATAGCCCTGGCTGGGGCGCAGGAAGTACTCCGCCTCCTCTTCCCGGCCCAGGAACTGGGCGTAGACCTCCTGGGGAATGTCCGTTTTCTTGGGGACTATGCTCCTGTAGGCCTCGGCGGCGGTGAATGCGGCCGCGGCCAGCAGGCAGCTCATCAGAGCTATTCTCAGTTTAAGGCCCATTCAAGTTCACCCTTTCCATGACAGCCCCTCATGTTTTTCCTCCGGAGATAGTATCTCTCCCGAAGCTGAAAAATATACTCTATTTTCCTGAAATCCTGGCTATACTATGGTTATGCCCCTGGCTTTCTGAAGAAAAAATTTACATTTTCTCTACCGTTGGGCGGAAAGCTGTGATATAATGGCAAAATGTATTGACATGTTTTCATACACGCGCCCTGCGCATTCACCACAGTTTACCGAAAAGGAGGCGCCTTTTTTTAATGAGCAAAAAGAGCCCTGACGTTCAGGACAGCGAAAAGAAGAGCCCTGAACCCCAGCCGCCTAAAAGGAAAAAGCATGTTATAAAAAAAGCCGCCAATGTCACCGGCGATGTTATCTCCGGCTCCATAGGCGCAGTTTTGAAAGTCATCGGCACCATATTGCTTATCTGCCTGGTGGCGGGCATGATGTTTACCTGCGTCTTTGCCTATTATGTGAAGACCTGCCTGGTCCCCAGCTTTGACCTCAGCCTGGAGGACATGAAGCTCAACGAGTCCAGCACCCTCTGGTACCAGGACGCCAGCGGCGAATGGCGGGAGCTGGCCACCCTCTCCGGCAGTGAAAAGCGGGTGTGGGTAGACTATGAGGACCTGCCCTGGTACCTGGAAAAGGCATTGGTTGCCATTGAGGACAAGCGCTTTTATGAGCACAAGGGCGTGGACTGGTACCGCACCGCCGGCGCCTTCGTCACCATGTTCGCCAAGATGGACACCAGCTACGGCGGCTCCACCATCACCCAGCAGCTTATAAAGAACCTCACCGGCAATGACGAGGTCACCATACAGCGCAAGCTTTCGGAGATATTCGGAGCTCTGGAGCTGGAAAAGCGCTACGACAAGCAGGAAATAGTTGAATGGTATCTCAACGCCGTCTAC
Source organism: Candidatus Limivicinus sp. (assembly GCA_048417135.1). Lineage (GTDB taxonomy): Bacteria > Bacillota > Clostridia > Oscillospirales > Oscillospiraceae > Limivicinus. The sequence continues at coordinate 7,783 of DBFSDV010000112.1, forward strand.
TTCGGCCAGGGCGCCTACGGCGTGCAGATGGCGGCCCAGACCTACTTCGGCAAGGACGCCAAAGACCTGACCCTGGCGGAGAGCGCCGCCATCGTGGGCATCACCAACCTGCCCACCTACTACGACCCCTTCTACAACGAGCAGAACAACAAGGACCGCCAGGAGACCATTCTGCGGGAGATGTATGAGCAGGGCTACATCGACTACCAGCAGTACAAGGATGCGGTGGCCGAGGAGCTGGTGTTCACCCGCAGCCCCGGGGAGGAGTATTCCCAGACCATCTACTCCTACTACACCGAGGTGGTCATCGACGATGTTATAAACGACCTGATGCAGCTTAAGGGCATCAGCCGGGAGACCGCCCAGACCCTGCTCTACAACGGCGGCTACAACGTCTATACCTGCCTGGATGTGAACGTCCAAAACTATATAGACGCCATCTACACCGACCTGGAGGCCATACCCAACACCTGGGGCAGCGACCAGCAGCTGCAAAGCGCAATAGTGGTCATGGATCCCTATGACGGGCGCATCCTGGGCCTCAGCGGCGGCGTGGGGGAAAAGACCATCAACTTCGGTCTGAACCGGGCCACCGGCACCCTGCGTCCCCCCGGCTCCTCCATCAAGCCCCTGTCGGCTTACGGCCCGGCCATCGACCTGGGCCTCATCACTCCGGAGACCTCCGTGCAGGACTCCCCCAACGTGGTGCTCAACGGTACTGACTGGCTGCCCCAGAACGACAGCCGCACTTATATGGGCGTGGTCTCCATCTACACGGCCCTGCAGTACTCCATCAACACCGTGGCGGCCCAGATAGTGGACATCCTGCCCCAGGGCCCCCAGACCTCCTATGACTATCTGGTCAACCACCTGGGCTTCACCAGCCTGGTGCCGGAGAACGACATTGCCTATGCCCCCATGGCCCTGGGCCAGTTCTACAACGGCTGCACCGTGAGGGAGATGGCTCAGGCCTACTGCTCCATCGTCAATGACGGCATCTTCACCTACAGCCGTACCTACACCATGCTCACCGACAGCGACGGCAACATCGTCATCGACAACAGCCCCCGCACCATCCAGGCCTTCGAGCCCAACACCGCCTACACCCTCACCTATATGCTGCAGAACGCCGTGGAAAACGGCACCGGCACCGAGGCCGCCCTGTGGACCGTGCCCGTGGCCGGCAAGACCGGCAGCTCCGGCCAGTATATGGACCGCTGGTTCGTGGGCTGCACCCCCTACTATGTGGCCGCCGTTTGGACCGGCTACGACGAGCAGGAGGCCATTCAGGTCAGCGGCAACCCCGCAGCCCAGCTGTGGAAAAAGGTCATGTCCCCCCTCCACGACGGGCTGGCCTGGAAATCCTTCACCTATCCCTATCTCAGCGGCGAGGATACCGGCATCTTCGGTTTCAGCACCGAGGACGAGGACGACCCGTATCTGGACGATTTCATCTCTACCGATCCGGGCACCGGCGGCACCATCATTGACGGTACCACCGGAGATATCTGGGGCGGCAGCGGCACCGGCGGCACCACCGGAGACATCTGGGGCGGCAGCGGTACCGGCGGCAGCTCCGGGGACATCTGGGGCGGCAGCTCCGGCAGCGACCAGTTCCTGGGCGGCGGAGACAATATCTTTATCTGGTAGTTCTGTTCTTCCGGGCGGGGCCCTTGGCCCTGCCCGGCGGAAAAAATCCCTCTCAGCGGCTCCCTCCGCATGGTTTACCATAATTTTCTGTTGACAAACTTCGCTCAATATGTTACATTTTGATTACGGGTTTTTACCCCCTGGAGGTGCTTATATTGGCTAAAACATTGGAGTACAAGGGTCATCCCTTCCAAAGAAAGGACAATATCATTTACTACGGCAGCTTTGCTGACAAGTACATCATCATGCTGCAAATACTGGAAAGCAAGAAGGTAAAAGATTTGGACGTGGCCACCAAGGTCTCCGTACAGCTCCAGCTTACCGACGCCAGTATCAAGTCCAGAGACCGCATCGTAAAGAAAGCGGAGAAGGACGGGCTCTATTCCGCCATGGACGTGGCGGTGGTCTGGCTGGACCGTGCGCTCTCCTCCAGATAAACTAGAAAAAAGGATCTGTTTCAAATGCGCAAAAACATCATGAGGACCCTCTTTGCCGTTTTTGCCATGAGCCTCTGCTTCAGTCTCAGCGCCTATGCAGACATGGCCGTGGTCACCGGCTCGGAGGTAAACCTGCGCTCAGGCCCGGGGACGAACTACAAGGTCATCAATTGTCTCTCTGCGGGCAGCAGCGTGAACGTGACTGACCGCTCCAACGGCAGCTGGTATGCAGTGAACTACGGCAGCCAGAGCGGATATATGTCGGCCGCCTACCTCTCCCTCAGCGGAGACATTTTCGCCGGAGAGCCGGACGACAGCATATTCAGCAGTCTGAACGGCAGCAGCTCTGAGGGCAGCGGCCTGGTCGAGCTTCAGGACGGCAGCAGCGCTTACATAAACGCCATGTATGTGCGTTTCCGCAGCGCCCCCTCCAACAGCGCGGCCATCCTGGGCGAATACAACCGGGGCAAGGCTCTCACCGTCACCGGCGTCACCGGCGACTGGACCGCCTGCACCATAGACGGCCAGTCCGGCTATGTGTTCTCCCAGTACGTGAGCTACGGCAGCTCCGGCTCCGTCATTATCAGCGGCCAGGAGGACGTCTCCCAGAATTACCCCACCGGCGACAGTCTGGTGGTGGTGCCTTCGGAAACCCCGGTAAATCCCGGCAGCGGCTCATCCTCCGACGACTCACCCCCTTCTATTGACAGCGGCAGCGTCGTCATTCCCAGCCAGGAGCAGGCCGGCTACATAAACGGCGACACCGTGCGCTTCCGCACCGGCCCTTCCACCAGCTACTCCATTATCGACACCTATGACAAGGGCACCGCCGTCACCGTCACCGGCACCTCCGGCGACTGGTCCGCCTGCATCATCAACGGCGTCAGCGGCTATGTCTACTCCCAGTACATAACTCTCAGCTCCAATGCAGAGACCCAGCTGCCCAATCTGGATACCCCTATTGAGACTCCCGATACTTCCGTCGAAGTGCCCGAGACCACCACTCCCCCCCAGGACAGCAGCACCCAGACCCAGGGCTACATCAGCGGCAACAACGTGCGCATGCGCGCCGGCGCCTCCATGTCCTCCCAGATCCTGTGCGAGCTGTTCTACGGCAACGCAGTCACCATCACCGGCACCACCGGCGACTGGACTGCTGTCATATATGAGGGTCAGGCGGGCTATGTGTATTCCCAGTACGTGAAGGAAGGCAGCTATTCCAACACCGTCTCCCCCGATGCGGGCGGCACGGTGGAAGGCCGCCAGGTGGCGGACTTTGCCCTCCAGTTCGTGGGTTATAACTACTGCTGGGGCGGCGCCTCCCCGGAGACCGGCTTCGACTGCTCCGGCCTGGTGTACTACACCTACAAAAACTTCGGCTACACCCTGAACCGTGTGGCCTGCGACCAGGCCCAGAACGGCGTCCATGTGGAGCCCTCCGACCTGCAGCCCGGCGATATCCTCTGCTTCTACTCCGGCGGCAGCTACATCGGCCACGTGGGCATTTACATCGGCGACGGCAAGTTCGTCCATGCGGCCAACTCCTCCACCGGCGTCATCATCTCCGAGCTCTCCGGCTACTATGCCGACAGAGGCTACGAGGCCCGGCGGATAATCACCTGAGTCGGAGACTAAAAAGAATAATAAGCTGAACAATCCAGGCCCCGGGAAATCTCGGGGCCTGGATTGTTTTCTTTTGCAGCGGCTCAGCCGTACTGTTCCGCCAGGTATATGCCCGCTCTGGACTGTATCTCCCTTGCCACGCTGTCCACATCCTTGTCCTTTTGGAAGTATCCCTGGGCACAGTTTATGACAATGTCCAGTATCTGCTCATCGCATATGGCCAGGCAGTCTGCCTTTTCCGTCAGTTCCTCCACCTGGCGGGATATCTCTTCCCTGTCTATGGCTTCCGAACGTATGGTCACCAGTGCCCCGTCGGCGGCGCTGCACTGGGCTGCCGGCGCATTTCTTTGAGCTTTGTCCAGCTGGGCTTCTATCGACTCGTCAAAGACCGGCCCTAGCGAGGGCAGTCCCTCCATGAAATCCCTGTTTTCCAGCAGGAAGCGGAAAAACTCCCATACCCCGGCCTTGTCTTCACCGGCCGAGGACATACCCAGCCGCTCCTCCGGCAGCAGCCCGGAAGAAGCGCTCTCCCATGTGGGGAAGCCTATGAACTGAGCCCGGCCGCCAAAGCAGCAGTTGAACAGGGCAATCTCATCCACAGTATAGCTGCCGAAATCCCACATAGCGATTTTCTGCTCTCCGGTGTATGCCAGGCCCATGCTCACTGCAGCCCCGGAAGGCTCTTCAGGCATGGAGGCGGCCAGTTCCAGGACAGCCTTAAATTCCGGGGAATCGAAGTTGCAGCTCTTGCTCTGGGCAGAGTACAGCTCTTCCCCGGCAAAGCACAGGGCATACTCCAAAAAGGCGTCCCTGGTCATTTTCGGCCCCAGCAGCTGTACGCTGTCACTATCCTCCAGCAGCTGCGCAAGCCGCTCCATATTCCAGCCTTCCTCCACTGTAGTCTTATCGGCCACCATTGTGTACACGCTGAAGGACGGGGCCAATTCATAAAGCCCGCCCCTGAACTCCATGGTCTCCCGGACACAGGGAAGGAGTTCCTCGTAGCGGTAGAGGCTGTCGGCCTCGAACCAGGGCTTCAGATCCTCCAGCAATCCTTTTGCCGCCAGATTATTGGGGGCAAAGCCGTTCAAATCAAAGATGTCCGGCACGTTCCCGGTTATTATGTCGTTTGCCAGCAGCTCAAAGCCGGTGTCCGCCGAGTCGTAGGTGTCATACTGGGCATAGTCCCTCAGCTCCACTCTGTAAGAGGGGCTGGACATATTAAAGGCGGCCACGGCATCCTGTAAGCCATAGGATATATCATACCCGGCCAGGGTGAGGGTGCGGATACTGCCCGGCTGTGCCGGTCGCAGAATATATCCCTGGCCCATCATCACTCCAAAATACAGCTCATCCCCCAGGCAGGCAAAGCTGTCCATGCTTATGTTGCTGCTGAGAGTGTCCACCAGGGCCCGGCTATCTCCTGTCTCATAGTCATACTCATAGACGGTATTTTCCATATAGGCCAGCAGTCTGTCCCCCGGAGCGGAGAAAAAGCTGACGAACATGGGCTGAACAGCATAGCTCTGTCCCCGGCTGAAATCCTCCCCCAGGACGCAGACAGTGCCCCGGGCCGTTTTTCCCGGCTCTGCAGATAGCTGGGATGAGTCCATGCTTATCAGCAAGGTCTTGCTCTCCAGAGCCACCACCGTCCGGCTGCCCCGGAACTGGCCGTAATTCTCCACCAGCTTTCCGCCTAGGTCGAAGGCCAGCAGCTGCCCGTCTATCTCCATATAGTATCCCCGGTCGTCGGCGTAAAAGCCGGTGGCCATGCCGCTCAGACCTCCAAGCTCCGGCCTTACCTGACTGAACTGCCCCTCCGGGCTGCGGGTGGATATCACATAGCTGCCCTCGCTGTCGGTATTCAGGACATGCAGGGCGCCACCGGGACTGACGGCCAAGCGCTCGGTCCCCTCCCCCTCAAAGCCGGATATCTCTACCGGCTCAGTCCGGTCTCCGCTGAGAGTGTAAAAGTGCCTCTCCTTTTCCCCATCCGTGCCGTTGAGCAGCAGTGTGCCGCAGCAGGACCCGGTATACTGTAAATTCACATCAGCTTCCGGCAGCTTCAAAGCCTGGTGGCTCAGCTGCCGTATCGCATCGGTAAAGCTGAATTCCGCCGGGGTAATGATGTCCTTTTCCCCCTGGGCCGCTTCCGGGCCCTCGTCCTTCCCGGAGCTGCATGCGCCAAGCAGCAGAGACAATAGCAGGCAGCCCAGCAGCACTAGGGTCTTCTTCTCTTGGCCGGAAGCTTTGAAAAAATAGGCGGAATACATTTTTGGCTCCTCCCTCCATCCTTGACGTCTCCCTACTCTCGCAGCCGATACCCACATTTACGCAAAAAGATCGAACATGTTAGACTACATTCAGTCTAACATGTTCGACCTCACTTGTCAAGCCTGTTAAGCCGGGCCGGTGAGACGCCTGGCCCGAACTCAGTTTTCGCTGACTATCCTGTATATCTCCAGGCCGGTCTCATCGCTGAGCTCCTCCAGCTTTTCCGCCCTGGCGGAGGGCTCATAGTACTTTTGCAGGTATTCCACGGTGCGCTCTATATCCTTGTCGATGAGCAGCACCTGGGGATTGTCTATCATATCCGGGTAGGGGTTTTCTATGCCGTAGCTCTCCAGCACATGCTCTATGCTGGGGTGGTAAAGGCTCCAGCCCCCCAGCAGCACAATTTTGTCGGCAAAGCCCTGGGGAGCCGTCTCCAAAGGCCCGTATATCTCGTGGTCTATGCTCCAGACCTTGCACAGGTACAGATGCTCCTCATCCTCCAGCAGCAGCTCCACGGCGGCCTTTTTGCCGCTCTTGTCCTCCACGTCGTACTGGCCGCTGTACAGGCAGACGTTCTTATTCATGTACAGCCCGGTGAAAATGGCCGCAGCGGCCAGGACACAGCACAGCAGGCCCTCACCTTTCAGCTTTTCCCCGTCCATCAGAAAGCTCATCACCAGGGCCAGGGCCAGCAGCAGGCCCATGTCCATGCGGTTTGCCAGGTAGCGGTTCTGGTATATCATCAGCAGGTAGATTATACCGAAGAAGCCCAGGCTCAGCAGCAGGCCCAGCCAGGAGCGCCGGCTGCGCCGTCCGCAGGCCAGCCACAGCATCAGCATCAGGGCCGGGGCAAAGAAGGCCAGGGTCTTGGCAAGGCCCGGCACTGCCTCGTCCAGAAACACGCCCAGGCACTCCCCCGGGCTCTTCGGGTCCATCCACCTGTCCCTGGCCGCCAGCACCGCCTCCATCTGCTCCAGGGAGAACTTTTCCGTGTCGTAGAAGTTCCAGTTTTTCAGGAAGTACACCGCATTGTCGTCCATATCCAGGGCGTCGTACACCTCCTGCATATCCTGGTAGTCCGGCAGTTCGGCGTAGTCCATGAGCACATGGCGGGTGTGATTGAAGTAGGTAAATTCCCTGTAGTCCCCCCGGGTCCACAGGAAGCGGTCGAAGCCGTAGAGGGCCAGCACCGCCGCCAGCAGCAGCAGGAAGGGCCGGGCGTAGAGCCATGACCGCCGAAGCTTCTCCCCTGTCCGCTCTTCTTTGTGGGCTGCCCATATATCCAGCAGGGCCACAAGGCCCGCCGGGGCCATGATGGCGGCCACGCCGAAAAACTCCTCATAGCGCCATAGATAGCCCAGCAGCGCCAGGGCAAAGCCCAGGGCCAGGGGCAGCTTTTTAGCGCCCTCCCCGCCCTCCTTGGCGTAGAGCATGAGGCACAGTCCCCCGGCAGTTCCCAGGGCGCATACCTTGGAAAAGGAGGGGTAGAGATAGGCGTTCATGCCCACGGTGAATAGGATAACGGCCGCCATGCCCAGGGCAGGCAGCGGTCGGAAGCGCCGCAGCAGCACCCAGGTGGCTGCCGTAAAACCGCAGAACATCAGGGCGTATTGGGAGATGCTGTACCAGTTCAGGCTCTCCCCCAAAAGGCTGTACTCCAGCTTCAGGAAGAAGCCCAGAACTATGTTGATAAAGGGGATGTAGGCGCTCTTCTCCGCCATCTGGCCGTCCACGAACTTGCTCATGAGCACCTCGTCGTTGGTCTCAAAGCGGGGGGTAAAGCAGCTGAGCATCAGCAGCAGGAACAGGGCGTTCAGCAGCACTGCCGCCGCCAGCCTCAGTCCCCTGTCCCTGTCCCATTTTCTCCTTAGTCTCTCAAAAAATGCCATGTTCTGTCCTCAGCTAAGTATTCTGTAGATGTTCAGCCCCGTCTCGCTGCTGAGCGGCTGGACCAGTTCGGCTCTGGCCTCCGGGGCAAAATTGTCTCTTATAAACTGCAAGGGCGTGCTGATATCATTGCTGATTATGCAGGCCCTGTCGTTGTCCACCAGGTCCCGCATGGGCTCCTCTATGCCGTAGGCGGCCATGGCGGCGTCGTTCAGGGGGTGGTTTTCGCACCAGTCCCCCAGCAGGACTATGCTGTCGGCATAGCCGGCGGGCACCGTCTCCAGGGGGGAATACAAAGTCAGGTTGATGGCGTCCACCTCGGCAATGAAGAAGTGCTCATCGGCAATCAGGGTCTCCACCGCCGCCTTGTCGGCGCTGTCATCCCCCAGGAAATTGTCCGGATAGAAGTAGCAGTAGTCCTGGTTCTGCCGGTAGCCCAGGCCCAGGCAGAGGCACAGCAGCACCAGGCACAGCAGCCCGTCGCCCCGGGCCTTCTTCGGCTCTATGAGCCAGAGCAGGGTCACCGCCAGAGCAAAGAAGAAGCCCGCATCCGTCCGGTTCACCAGGTAGCGGCCCTGGTATATGAGGTAGAGATACAGCAGGCCGAAGGCGGCAAAGGCCAGGCCCAGGCACAGAAAGTCCCACAGCCTACGCCTGCCCCAGGCCAGCCACAGCGCCAGGGCCGCCAGCATGCCGTATATGGCCTTCTGGATGAAAAAGGCGGAAAGGCAGTTGTTGAGGAAGGCCCCCAGGCACTCCCCGGGGCTGGGTTTTGTCACCAGTTCGTCCCGGGCGTCGGCCAGGACCTCATAGGTCTCCCCCGTCCACACGGAGCGCTCATAGCAGTTTTCCATGAACATGTCCCGGGTGTATTCGTCTATGCCCCGGCTGTCATAGGCCTCGGGCATCTGCTCATACTCCGGCACATTGTAGTCCACAAAGCGGCTGCGCCGGGCGTTGAACTCCTTGTAGCTGCTGTAATCGCTGTTGTCCCAGATGAGCTCGTTGCCTATGAAGACACCCGCGGCCAGGACTATGGTCAGCAGGAAGGGCAGCAAAAAGCGCCCCCCGGCTCTGAGCCGCCGGCCGGAAGGGGCAGAACTCATCTGCTCAATCAGGGCCCATAGACCCAGGGGCAGCATCAGGGCCGCGCAGGCGGCAAACTCCTTGTCCCTCAGCATCAGGGCAAAGAGCAGCAGCACGGCGCCCAACACCAGGGGCAGCCATTTTCTTGCGCTCCTCTTTTCCATCGCCCCCGTCAGCATCAGGCTCACGCCTCCTGCCGTGGCTATCCCGGCGGTCTTGGTGTAGGTGAGGGCCAGGTAGCTGTCCGCCCCGAAGAAGCAGAGTATGCCCAGGGAGGCGGCAGCGGCGGGCAGGGGCTCCAGGCGTTTGAAGAGCATCCAGCTCAGGCCCGTGAAGCTCAGCAGCAGCATGGCGTATTGCAGCAGGGAGAACATGGGCAAAGCGTCGCCGCTCATGTTATACAGCAATATCAGCAGCCGGGCCAGAAAGTAGTTGATATAGATGACGAAGGGGCTCTTTAGGGCGGTCTGGCCGTCCAGATATTTCTGGACGGTCAGATCGTCGTTTTCCTCAAACCGGACTTCAAAGCAAAGCAGCAGCACCGCCAGGAAGGCCAGGTTCAGCAGTATGGCGAACAGCAGCCGTGCCCTGTCGCTTTTGTACCAGTTTTTGCCAAGTGTCATGTGATTTCCTTTTCAGCTTACCAGCCTGTAAATGTTTATGCCAACTTCGGCGCTCAGGTCTTCCACCAGCTCAGCCCTGGCATTTTCATCGTAATAGTAGCGGACATATCTTACCAGCCGTTCTACATCGTTGGGAATAACATATACTTTTTCATTATTTACAGAATCTTTGTATGGGTTTTCTACATCGTATTCTGCCAGCAATTCCATTACCTGTGGGTGCCTGACGGCCCAGCCCCCGGAAAAATATAGTTTATCTCTATATCCCTGGGGAAAAGCTTCCAGTGGAGAATAGATATGCAAGTCAAGGGTAGCATTGCCTACTAGAAACAAGTGTTTGTCTTCCATTAACTGCTGAATCTGCTGTTTTGAATATTCAGTTACGCTCACTTTTTCCCAGCTGAAACGCCTTGAAGTGCACTTAGAGGCAAAAGTAGGTATAGCCAGAACGGCAATAAGCAGGCAAAGTCCCGCTCTCCAGTTCCCGGGTTTGGAGTCTTTCATCTGCCAGATAAGACTTACAGATATGGCCGTAAACATTCCGATATCGACCCGGCTGAATGAATATCTGTCCAGCCACACAAATATGAAATATATTACGCTGAAAATGACCAACTGGCTGATTACTACGGCAAGGGTATATCTGTTATGCCTGGCAATTAAAAGCCATAGCAGCGCCAGTCCGGCAAAACCCCAGAAATATTTGTAATGCACGAAATATGCGCAGCATTCCAAAAATGTCCCAATGAGTTCCCGAAAACCGGGATAGAGTCCCAATTCATCCCTTGCATCCGTTATCTGTTTGCAAACGTTTGCTGTCCATATTTCCGTATCGTCATAGCCAGAATAGCCGTTTGCCATATCGCACACATCCCGAGTGATCCCCAGGCTTTCATATACCTCCGGCATCGTATCATAAGTGCTTAATTCGCTGTGGTAGTCAACTATTTCTGCTGCGCTGGAGATAAACTCTTTATATTCCCTATACGGACTGCGCATCCACATGAGCTCGTTTCCGCAGTAGAGTATAAAGGCCATTACCAGCATAAGCAAAAACGGGCGAAAGTATTTGAAACCTGTCTTGAACTTATTCTCGCTAAGCTTGGCACTGGAAATAAGTTCATAAGCTCCCAGGGGGGAAAGCATGAGCAGCATCAGCCCAAAGGATTCCATCCTAAGCGTTGCAGAATATAAGGATAGCACCATTCCCAGGGTCAAGCCTGCTGCACGTTCAATTTTACCGGAGTTCTGTTCTGAAGACGACAGCATCAGCAGGACTCCTGCTATGGCCGACACGCTGGCCGTTTTGGTAAATGTCAGCCATATGTAGCAGTCTGCTGCAAAAGCCCCCAACAGGCAGGCTGCCGCTGCAATTGCTGCAAAAATATTGCAGCGTTTTAGAATAACATAGCTAATAGCCGTGAACGACAAAAGCAGCATTCCGTATTGCAAATACGAATATACAGGAAAACTGTTTCCGGTAAGGTCATATACGAGTCTCAGAATGGCTGCCAGGAAATAATTGCAAAACAAAATATAACTGCTCTTATTTGCCATTTGGCCGTCGATAAACATTGAGATAAAGATGTCATCGTTGGTCTCGTACATCGGGATATACGCTTTCAGCAGCACATACAGAAACGCAAGATTTGCCGTTACAGCCAGCAGCAGCTTTACCCATCTTTTTTCATACCAGACATTGACCAGCTTCATAAGTTTCCCCTTAGAAAGGTTTTATTTCACGCTCTCCACAAAGCGCAGGAAGGCGGCGCGGCCCTGCTCGTCCCGCTTGAAGACGCCGGCGTGCTCCAGCACCTGCTGGAAGACAACGCCCACCTCCTGGCGCAGGACCTTGTCCGCATCCTCTTTGCTGAAGTCGTAGCGCTTTTTCAGCTCCTCGGCCCAGGGGGCGTGCTTTGCGGTGGCCTCGGAGGCATAGGGGTCCCCGCCGGTCCTGAGCACTTCCGCCAGCTCCCGCAGCTCCTCCTTGAGCCTCGCCGGCAGCACGGCCAGACCCATCACCTCGATGAGCCCTATGTTCTCCTTCTTTATGTGGTGCAGCTCGGCGTGGGGGTGGAACAGGCCCAGGGGATGCTCCTCGGTGGTCAGATTGTTGCGCAGCACCAGGTCCATCTCATAGTCCCTGCCCCGGCGGCGGGCAATGGGGGTGATGGTGTTGTGAGGCTCGCCCTCGGTCTCGGCAAAGACATTCACGCTCTCGTCGCTGTACTCCCGCCAGGCGTTCAGTATCTTGTCCGCCAGCTGGGCTATGCGCCCGCTGTCGGCCCCGCGCAGGCGGATGACGGACATGGGCCACTTCACTATGCCCGCCTTTATATCCTTGAAGCCCTCAAAGGATATCTCCTTTTCCACTTCCGCCTTCTCCATGGCAAAGCAGTAGTTGCCGCCCTGGAAGTGGTCGTGGCTTAGGATGGAGCCGCCCACTATGGGCAGGTCCGCATTGCTGCCCAGGAAGTAATGGGGGAACTGGCGCACAAAGTCCAGCAGGCGCAGGAAGGTGTTCCTGTCTATCTTCATGGGCACATGCTTTTCGTTCAGGACTATGCAGTGCTCATTGTAGTACACATAGGGGGAATACTGGAGGAAGAAATTCTCCCCGTTGAGCTTCAGGGGGATTATCCTGTGGTTGGCCCTGCCGGGGTAGTCCATGCGTCCGGCATAGCCCTCCGCCTGACGGCACAGGAGGCACTTGGGATAGCCGGAGCTCTTCTGGAGCTTGGCGGCGGCAATGGCCCGGGGATCCTTCTCCGGCTTGGAGAGGTTGATGGTGATGTCAATATCCCCGTACTGGGTCTTGGACACCCACTTCATGTCCTTTATCACCCGGTAACTGCGGATATAGTCCGTGTAGCGGCTGAAGTCATAGTACCACTGGGTGGCCACCATGGGGCTTATCTTGTACTGGTACCAGAACTTCTCTATCACCTGGGAGGGTCTGGGAGTGAGCACGCCCATGAGCCGGGAGTCCAGCAGGTCCCGGCTGGTAACGCCGCCGGGGATAATGCCCCGCTCTTCCGCATCGTCCAGCAGTCCCTTCAGTATCTCCTCCAGAGGCGGATCAAAGAGCAGCTCCTCCGGCGCTTCAAAGCTGTCCAGCTCCAGCACCGCCAGTATATTGTTCAGAGCCCAATACCTGTCCTCCCGCTCGATGAGGGAGCGGGCAGTGCCGTAGTTTATGAGCTGAGCTATCCTGATATTTCTTATTTCTTCCTTTGTCATATGTGTCACCGACCTTTCGCCTGTTTTATTGAAAGAGATATGCGGTGCTTTTCCTCCTCCACGTCCAGCACCACTACCTTTACCACATCACCTACCGCCAATACCTCGCTGGGATGGCGGATGAACTTGTCGCTTATCTGGGAAATATGGACCAACCCGTCCTGATGGACGCCGATGTCCACAAAAACTCCGAAATCAATTACGTTGCGCACCGTACCCGTCAGCTCCATGCCGGGCTTCAGGTCCTTTATCTCCAGCACGTCCCGGCGCAGCAGCACGGGGGGCAGCTCATCCCTGGGGTCCCGCCCCGGCTTGAGAAGCTCGGAGACGATATCCCTGAGGGTGGGCTCGCCCACGCCGCAGTCCTCCGCGGCCCTGGCGGCACCGTAGCTCTCCAGCCGCTCCGTCAGCTGAGAGATGTTTCCGGCGGCCACGTCCTCCAGGGCATAGCCGCAGAGCTCCAGCAGCTTTTCCGCGGCGGCATAGCTCTCCGGGTGGACGGCGGTGTTGTCCAGCACCTGCCGGCTCTCGGGAACTCTCAAAAACCCGGCGCACTGCTGGAAGGCCTTGGGCCCCAGCTTGGGCACCTTGGTTATGCTCTTGCGGCTGGTAAAGACGCCGTTTTCCTCCCTGTAGGCCACGATGTTCTTGGCCGTGGTCTTGTTGAGGCCGGACACCCTCTGCAGCAGGGCCGGTGAGGCGGTATTTATATCCACCCCCACGGCGTTGACACAGTCCTCCACCACCCCGTCCAAAGTCTCCTCCAGCTTGGCCTGGGGCATATCGTGCTGGTACTGGCCCACGCCTATGGCCATGGGCTCTATCTTCACCAGCTCCGCCAGGGGGTCCTGGAGCCGGCGGGCTATGGACACGGCGGAGCGGAGATTCACGTCATAGTCAGGGAACTCCTCCGCCGCCAGCTTGGAGGCGGAATACACCGAAGCCCCGGCCTCGTTGACTATGGCGTAGGCCTGGCCTCCCCCCAGCTCATGGAGCATCTCCACGGTCATCTGCTCCGTCTCCCGGGAGGCGGTGCCGTTGCCTATGGCGATGTGCTCCACCCCGTGCTTTTTAATCAGGGAGGAGAGTATGCGTATGGCCTCCGCCTTTTTCCCGGCGGAGAAGGTGGGATATACCACGGAGGTATCCAGCACCTTGCCGGTGCCGTCCACCACCGCCACCTTACAGCCGTTGCGGTAGCCCGGGTCCAGACCCATGGTCACCTTGCCCTTCACCGGCGGCTGCATCAGCAGGGGCTTCAGATTCAAAGCAAACATCTTAATTGCGCCCTCGCAGGCGGTATCCGTAAGGCTGCTCCTGGCCTCTCGCTCCAGGGAGTGGAAGATGAGCCGGTCATAGGCGTCGTCGGCAGCAGCACGGACAAAGGCCATGGCGCTGCTGCCCGGCTTTATCACCGCCCGGCGCAGCCGCTGCAGGGCGGCCTCCCTGTCCACCTCCATCGAGACCTTCAGCCTGCCCTCCTTCTCCCCCCGGTTGATGGCCAGTATCTGATGGCCCTGGAGCCGGCTGAGGCTCTGGCTGAAATCGTAGTACAGTCGGTAGACGCTGTCCTCCTCCGTGGCAGCCTCCGACCTGAGTTTTCCGTTGGCTTTTATATAGTCCCTGAGTATGCCCCGTATGGCGGCATCGTCGGATATCATTTCGGCGATTATATCGGAGGCGCCGGCCAGGGCCTCCTCCACGGTCTCCACGCCTTTCTCGGAGTTTACATAATCCTCAGCCACAGTCTCCGGCGCCGGCAGGTCCCTGCCCTGCTGAAAGAGCAGCTGGGCCAGAGGCTCCAGATCCTTTTCCTTTGCCACGGTGGCCCGGGTACGGCGCTTTTGCTTATAGGGCCGGTACAGGTCCTCCAGAGCGGCCAGGGTCTCCGCCTCGTCAATGGCCAGGGACAGCTCTTCCGTGAGCTTGCCCTGTTCCTCTATGGCTTTTTTCACCGTCTCCCGCCGCTGCTGGAGGCCCCGGAGATATTCCAGGCGCTCCGCCAGGGTGCGCAGGGCCGTGTCGTCCATGGCGCCGTGGAGCTCTTTGCGGTATCGGGCGATGAAGGGGATGGTGTTCCCCTCGTCCAGAAGGCTGATGACGTTTTCGATATGGCTCAGGGGCCTGTCCAGTTCCCTTGCCAGGATTTGGCTGATGGTCTCCAAGTTATGTCTCCTTTATATGGGCTGCTTTTTCTGCACATTATACCACAAGAGTTTCGGTATGGCAATGTCGAATTGTCCATTTTTGACAAAAGTCCGGGACAAAATGCACTTGGGCAGGCCGAAAATATTTCGGTCTGCCCAAGCTCTTTCCAATATTTGTAAATTCACTTTAGCCTGAAGCCCAGCTTCTGACCATCCAGCTCATATTCCACGGCCAGGCCGCCGTCGGCGATGACCCGGATATTCTCCGCCTCCCGGTTTTTCAGCATCTGCCTATACTGTTCCCGGGCGGCCTCGGAGTAGGCGGACATGTTGTCGGAGCTGAGGAGCAGGCCTCCGAAGAGGCTGCAGCAGTCTGCCAGCAGCTTTTTCTCTCTGTCCGTCAGTTTGATATTGTCCTCCCTCAGGAAGAACACGTCCGGGTCGCTGAGGAAGGCCCGGCCGTTGAGCTGGCGGCGGAAGATGCTGTTGCTTATGGCCTGCTTTGTGGACACCCGCTCCAGATTGGTGCGGCGCATTATCCAGCTGTTGTCCCAGTCCAATCCCACGTCGCAGCTCACCCGGCAGTAGTCCACCAGGCCGAAGGCGGGCATCAGGGGGACGCCGCAGCCCAGGATGAGCTTGTCCCCGCAAAAGCCCCGCAGCAGCTCCATGGCCCTTATCATCCGCCCGGCCCGGGTCTCCTTTTTGCTGCCGAAGGGGGCGGCGGCATAGAGGAAGTCCAGCTTCACCAAATCGAAGCCCCAGTCGTTCAGCACCCTGTCAAACACTCGGCGCAGGTATTCCATGGCCTCTGCGTTGTCGATGTCCAGGGAGTAGAAGCCGCCCCAGTTGCAGCCGCAGTACCAGGGCTTGCCCTCCACTTTCAGCAGCCAGTCCGGGTGCTCCTTCATGAGCCTTGAGCCCCTGCGGCAGCCGAAGGGGGCCAGCCACAGCCCGGCCTTCAGGCCCTTGGCGTGTATCTCGTCAACTATTGGCTTAAGGCCCCGGGGGAATTTCTTGGTATCCACCTGCCAGTCCCCCACGCCCAGCTGCCAGCCGTCGTCTATCTGGAAGAGGTTCCCCTGCCTCAGCACCTGGGAGCAGCCCTCCAGGTCGGAGACTATGCTTTTTTCGTCTATGTTCTCATAGCGGTTATACCAGCTGGAGTAGCCGGTGAGCTTTTCCTCCGTCCTGGGCTTTATGCCCAGAGCTTTGAACCAGCCGTCAAAGACCTCGGCCTCGCCGCCCTTGGCGTAGTAGAGGCTGAAGGCGGGGAAGTCGCCCTTTACTTCCAGCCCGGCGCAGTCCCGCTCTATCTCCAGCAGGCCCGCCCGGCTGTCGTATTTGAAGACGGTGTAGCCCGGCCTCTCGTCCAGGGAGGCCAGCAGCCGGTAGCTATCCCCCCGGCGGAAGTAGCAGTAGCTGTAGCCGTGGGCCATACCCCGCTTTTTGGGGTAGTCCATGAAGTGGTAGTCCCCGTAGCGGTCTATGCCGTAGTGGCGCACTATGAAGCCCGGCAGCTTGCGCCAGGGCATCATGCGGCTGTTTTTGTCGTACTCCGGGCAATAGCTCCAGGTCTGGTAGCCGTTGAGGAAAAACTTCTCCCCCTCCTCCAGCTCCAGTTCCAGACTGCCGCTGACCTTTTCCAGCACGCCCTCAGGCAGGGAGAGCTTGATGATATTCTCCCCGGGCACCAGTTCCCGGCTGCCCCGGAGGCTCCTGCCGTCTATCAGCCGGACTGCATATTCAAGTCTCATGCTTCCACCTCAAATTTCACCGTCACCGGCTCCAGGCCCGGCACGGATATCTTCAGCTCTGCCGCCCCGGCCCGGCCTATGGTCTTCACATAACAGCCGGTCATGCCCCCCTCTGCTGCGGCCCATTCCGGCCCCGCCAGCTCCACCGGCCCGCTGACTTCAAAGTGCACCGGCAGCTGGGCATATGCGGCGGTGTTGCCCCACTCATCCAGCAGCCGGACTCTCACCGCCGCCATGTCGTAAGTGTCGTCTTCCTTCAGCCGGGTATAGCTGCAGCGGGCTTCAATGTGCAGTTTCTTTCCCGGGCAGAGGGTACGGCTTATCACTGTTTTCCCCCCAACTTTGCCATCGAAGCGCCAGCGGGTGGCCTCGCCTCCCCAGTTGCCCACATACTTGCCGTAGAGCTTCACTCCCTCGGCCATGCTCAGGCGGTAGCGAAGCATGCACCAGAGCATCCGGGCCTTGTCGGCGGCGGGCATATTGGCCAGGCCGTGTTTGCCCGCAGAGATGAGGCAGCGGCGCAGCAGCTCCGCCTCCTTCTCCGAATAGCCCTCCTGGGTCTTTAAAAGCTCCCCGATGGTGTCGTCTATCAGCACCGGGCCGCAGCGCAGGCCCTCCATCTCCCGCCTGGTGAAGCTGGTGACATAGACGTCGTTTTTATACAGGGCCAGCTCCTCGACATTGGTAAAGGCGTATATCTTCCCCACATTCCCGGCGGGATAGTCCCCTATGTCCATGGGGCAGCCCGGCTCCAGTACCGGCTCCTCCCCTTGGCTGGCGTACACCGCCGCCGCCAGCTTTGGATTGCGGAAGGAGTCCAGCACCCCGTGGTAGCAGATGCGGTCCCCGGAGCCGAAGTCCTTGTGGGTGGCGTAGTCGAACATGCACCAGCCGAAGCAGCCGGCGTGCTCCCCGGACTCCGCCGCCGCGGACTGGACCCGGGCATGGCGCAGGGCCTGCTCCTGGCGCTTCTCCCAGGTATCGAAGCTCTTGGTGGGGAACATGTGGCCGTTGTGCTCGCTGATTATCAAGGCCTTGTCCATGTCCGGAGTGACGTCCTTTTTCCTCTTTGCCCCGGGGGTCAGGCCGTTGTGGGAGAAGTCGTTGTAGGCGTACACGTCCTCCAGCAGATGGCTCTTCTCCAGATAGCGCACCCCGGAGGTCCGGCGGCTGTCGTCCAGCTCATGGGCCAGGGCGTTGGTGCGGCGGTAGAACTCGTCGTCATCCACGCTCTCGTTTATCCTCACTCCCCAGAGGACTATGCTGGGGTGGTTGCGGTATTGGAGTATCATCTCCCGCACATTCTCCACCGCCCGGTCCTTCCAGTTTTCGTCCCCGATGTGCTGCCAGCCGGGCAGCTCGGTGAACACCGGCAGGCCCAGCCGGTCGCACTCGTCTATGAAATATTGGCTCTGGGGATAGTGGGAGGTGCGCACGGCGGTGCATTTAAGTTCATGCTTCAGTATCCGGGCGTCCTCCCGCTGGAGGCTCTCCGGGGCGGCATAGCCTATGTAGGGATAGCTCTGGTGCCGGTTAAGTCCCCGGAGGAAGGTTCTCTTCCCGTTGAGGTAAAAGCCGTCGGCTTTAAATTCTGCGGTGCGGAAGCCGAAGCAAACTTCCTGAGTGTCCAGGGTCTTTCCCTCTTTATCCAAAAGCTCGGCCCTCAGGGTGTAGAGCTTGGTGGAGAAGAGGTCCCAGGGCTCCGCCTGGGGCAGGCTGAGTCTCTGGTCTGTCCCACCCTGGGAGCTGAGCAGCTCCTTGTCCCCGTCCAGGACAGAGAGGCGCAGCTTGTCCCAGTCCCCCTGTACCTTCATCCGCACCCGGGCGGTGCTCAGTGTGGGGGTGGTGACAAACACATCTTCTATATAGCTCCGCTCTCTCACATCCAGCCAGGCCTCCCGGTAGAGGCCGCCGTAGGTGAGATAGTCGATAACGAAACCGAAGGGCGGGATAGCCCCGTCCTCCCGGGAATCCAGCTTCACCGCCACCAGGTTCTCTCCGCCCCAGTTTACAAGCTCCGTAATGTCCGCTCGGAAAGCGGTGTAGCCGCAGTGGTGCTCTCCGGCAAGCTTTCCGTTTACATAGACCCAGGCCTGATGGGCCGCCCCGTCGAATTGCAAAAACAGCTTCTTGCCCTTATAGGTCTCCGGGATATCCAGCTTCCGCCGGTAGCCCCAGACCCCCTCGTAGTCCTCAGGCCCGGCATAGTGCAAAGGCAGCTCCTTCACATTGTGGGGCAGGCGCACCGGCTCTGCGGGGCCCTCCCCTCTCATAAAGTTCTCGCTCCACTGAGAGCTGAATTCCCATCCGTTGCAAAGGCTAGTCATGCGCAGTCCTCCCATAGCTTCAAAATCCAGCTCAAGTATACAACATTCGCCCCGGCCCGTAAAGAGAAAACCCGGCCCGGGGCTGTCCCCGGGCCGGGCAGGCGTATTGCTTGTTTACTTTTCCTCGTAGAGCTCGATGATGGCGTCGTCCTTCACGATGAAGGCCAGGCGCACATTGTCCCCCAGGGCCTCGGGCCCGAAGATGACCCGGTCCGCCTCCGCCAGGTATGGGTCGGCGTCGTCCACCTTGTAGGCCACATGGGGCTGCTTGGACAGGATCTCCGGGAAGCGGGTACCCTCTTCAAACTTCAGATACTCGATCTTGTAGTCGTAGGCATCCACGCTCTCGTTGACCCAGAACTTGCCCCAGTCATTGTAGACCATGCCGGGCTTTTTGTTCAGTACGGGTATGCCGATGTGCATGTATTCTGCTGCCATGATGTTTCCTCCTGAATCAAATATTTTACTGTTTTATTTCTCTGCTTTTGCAGTGACGCTCTTTTCATAGGCTGTGCGGAATGTAACGGTGAGCCAGCCCCAGACCAGGCCGAATACACAGTAGAACAGCTCCACCAGGCCAAAGGCCACAAAGCTTCCGGTGTAGGGAGCGGCCACGCCGCCGGCGATGTAGCCCATGATACCGAAGTAGGCGCCAGCGCCCACAAAGAGGGCCGGAACATAGCTGAGTATTTCAAGCCTCTCGCAGCAAATGCAGGGGATGACGATGATGAGTATGGCCAGGGGCACACCGAAGAAGCCGCCCACAAAGCCTCCGAACCAGCCGCCAAGCACCATGATGGCAATGGAGGCGACGATTCCTATTACATAGGCGATAAAGGCTTTTACTCCGCCCTTCACATTGCAGCCGCCCAGGAAATAGCAGGCCCAGGCCTGGAAGGCTATCCAGGAGCCGCCGCCCGCCAGCAGGCTGCCCACGATGGTGTTTGCCGCCAGCAGCTGGTCGATTATCTGCATGACTGTGGCCAGAATGGCAACTATGATGGGGCCGACTATGTACTTGCTGAACTTCATAAATTTTTCCTCCTATTATTTTTTACCTGTTTTCTCGCATTTGATTTGACTTAAATGAACGCTGCAAGTATAATAAGAGGGTGAGCATTTATGCTCCGCCCGGAGGGTATACGGCTGTGCGTTGTGGAAGGCAAGCGGCCGTGTACCCTCTTTTCTCTTATCTCACTTTAAAAGTTCAGTTTTTCTCGCTGAGGTAGAACTCATAGGCCTCCTTGTCGGTGAAGCCCTGGTGGACCACCTTTGCCACTGCCTTGCACATGGCTATGGGGCATTCGCTCTGGAAGATGTTCCGGCCCATGTCCACGCCCCGGGCGCCGCTCTGTATGGCCCTGTAGGCCATGGTGAGAGCTTCCGCCTCCGGCAGCTTCTTGCCCCCGGCTATGACAATGGGCACCGGGCAGGCGGCAACCACCTTTTCAAAGTCCTCGCAGAAATAGGTCTTTACCATGCTGGCCCCCAGCTCCGCAAGGATGCGGGTGGCCAGGAGGAAGTACTTGGGGGTGCGCTCCATCTCCTTGCCCACGGCAGTTACGCCCATCACCGGCACGCCGTAGCGGTAGCCTGCGTCGGCAGCCCGGCACAGTACCTCCAGGGAGTCCCGCTCCCCGGCTCCGCCCACGAAGCACTGGATGGCCAGGGCGGAGGCGTTCATCCGCAGAGCCTCCTCCATATCCACGCCCAGGCCGCAGCCCTGGCTCATATCCTCAAAGAGGACGGAGCTGTCATGAGTGGCTCTCAGGCAGACGGCCTTGTTCAGGGTGGGTGGGATGCAGCTTCTCAGAGCGCCTCTGGTGCCCATAAGCACGTCGGCATACTCGCACAGGGGGGCTATGCTCACATCCAACCGCTCCAGCCCTGCGGTGGAACCCATTATGTATCCGTGGTCAAAGGCCAGCATAACGGTGTTGCCGGACTTGGGGGAGAAGATACGGGACAGGCGGTTCTTCATGCCCCAGTCGGTATTGCCCAGACCCTTGGCAAAGAAGCCCTGGTCCGGGGCGGCCACATCCAGGTGGTAGTCCTTGGCGGCCTTGTTTCCTATTGCATCAGCCATTTTGCATTACTCCTTGAAGAAAGCGGCGGTGTGGGCCGGGGTGTTCCACAGGCGCAGGGTCTCCTCGTCCCACTTGGCAATGTTCAGCTGGAAGCCGGCCTGCTCCTGGACGGTGAGTATCTCCCCCACCATGTTGGCCACAACTTCGATGCCCAGGCCCTCCAGGTACTTCACGCAGTCCTTGTAGAGGATGAACATCTCCATAAGGGTGGTGGCGCCGGAGCCGTTTATCATGACGAAGGCCTTGTCGCCCTTCACCAGGGGGATGTCCTTCACCAGGGCATTGGCCATTATCTCTATGGTATCCTTGGCGCTCTTCATGGGCTGGCGTCCGCCGCCGCCCTCGCCGTGCTGGCCCATGCCTATCTCCATGTCCACATCCCCCAGGTCGCCGAACTCGGCGCCGGTGGCGGGGTGGGTGGCGCAGCGGGCGGCCACGGCTATAGTGGCCATGGAGTCTGCGTACTTCTGGGCGATGTCCGCCACCTCGTCCAGGCTCTTGCCCTCCCGGGCAGCGGCAGCGGCAATGTGGTAGAGAGGGATTGCCCCGGCCAGACCCCGGCGGTCGTCGGAGTTGGAGCGGGGAGCGTTGGAGATGTCCTCCTGGGTGACCACCTTGCGCACATTCATGCCGGCCTTGCCCACCATCTTCATGACCATGTTGCCGCAGAGCATATCCCCGGCGTGGTTGAGCACCAGCAGCAGAACGCCCTTGCCCTTGTCCGCCATCTTTACGGCCTCGAATACCACCTGGGGATTGGGAGCTGCAAACACGTCACCCACCACCTGGATGTCCAGCATGCCGCTGCCCACGAAACCGGCCTGGGCGGGCTCATGGCCGCTGCCGCCGAAGGTGACTATGGTCACTCTGTCCGCATCCTTCAGGGCCTTGCTGATGACCATGTGCCCCTGTACGTCCACGATGTCCCCGTGGGCCAGGGCCATGCCCTCCAGCAGCTCGTCGGTGAGGGTATTGGGGTCGTTGAGAAACTTCTTCATTTTCATGGTGCTTTTC